>PLCK01000019.1 GCA_003134755.1 Actinomycetota bacterium
GCGATGTTTTCGGCGAATACGGGACCACCGTCGCGCACCGCATCGATACAGGGACCTTCACCGAAGGTGAACTGGAACTCGTCAAGTTGTCGGCTCAGTCCGCCACTGGATGCGAAGGTGCCCTGACTGGAGCCCTCCAACATGAGCGAGATGGCCGCCCCGTCGACATCCAGCAGGTCGACGCAGGCGTGACACAGCCGGTCCGCCGCGGACAACGTCGGGTCGCCGCTATCCATAGCCCCACCTAGGCTGGCGCGCAGCTCAGCATGGGAATCCATGCCAGCACCTCCAGAGTCGCAATAGCGGAAGAACACGGCCGCCGGAGGTCCAGAGCAAGACGCGTGGATCGCACCAAGAATACGCCCGCACCCTCCACGCCTGCTACAGGAAAGGGGCGCCATGCTCTCGCCTGGGTCGCGCGGTGTCCCCGAAGCGGCGCCCCGCGCGAGGTAACCGTCGCTGATCCCCACCCAGGGGAATGCACGATTGCCTTGCGCTAAGGGTCACCGAGGGTGACGGCGACTGTGTAGTCGCGATGCGGGAGAGATACTCGCAGCGATGAGTTGATGGTGAAATCGAGTTTCCTGGTATTGCCGTGGTTCCGGGTCCATAGTGGCTGTGCCACATATTGCTCCAGACGCCTGGCGGCAGGTCATCGACCGCTCCCGAAGGTGATTCCGTGGGTACCCATTCCCCGCCATTGACCGCCGGGTCTCCGGCGGGCGCCGGATCGCCGACCGTGCCGGTCGACATCCTGGCGGTGCAAGCCGCGCCGCAGTCGGATCTTCAGCGGCTCAATGCGGTCGTCGACGGCCGACAGGCGTTTCACCAGGCCCAAGGTATGCTCGCCGAAATAGCCGGCTGCACGCTGCGGCGAGCTGGTGAGGCGCTACTGCAGCACGGCGCGTAACTGGGCCTTCAAACAGCCGACGCTGTCGCGGGTTTCTTCCTCATCAATGCCGCCGACGCTTTGGGCGATCCCGACAGCCGAGCCGCCGTCGCACGCTTCGCAGCCCTCGCAGCAGCCGGACCCGATCTCGACCGTGTCGAAAACCGGGCAACGCCGCCGTTCGCCACCATGGTCGCTGCCGGGCAGACGCTGGGGATTCGTGGGGAGCTAGACATCGCCACCGTCCCGCTGCTCGCGGCGGCCTTCGCTGACCGTCGGCCGGTAGGCGGTCCGGGAAGCAGCTTCCTGCTCGACCTCCACGACCTGACCTTCCTCGACGTCGCCGGACTGCGGGCGCTGTCGGACGTCGAGATGGAGATCACCGAGCACGGAGAACGTTTGCAGGTGAACCCACCGACATCGCCGGCGGCGGACTGGATGCTGCGGTTCGCTGCAGCTCACGGCTGGATCGCGCCGGTGTTCACCGGCACAGCTAACTAGTAGCCATCGGCACTGCATGCGCATCGGAACCGTCCCGATAGTCGGCTGCCGCGCGTTGGGCTGGCTGGTTGCGTGCGCCTCTTCCGGCTCGAGAGCACTTCGCGGTATCGCCAACTCCGCGCCGTTGGCCAGCGACAGGTGAGTACGCCGCGATCATCGGTTGTTTGCTGGAGATCATGGTCGGGGACAGGGTGTCCATGACGGGACGTGCGGTACGGCCGAAGCCTCGCGTGCCCGCGGCCAGCGCGGGCACGCCTGAGGTGGATCTGACCAGGGCCGGTTCGTCGCGGGGTTGGCGCGGCTATCTGCGGGCGCTCGGCCCGGGTTTGGTGACGGGGGCGTCTGACGATGACCCGTCGGGTGTGGCGACCTATTCGCAGGCTGGCGCCCAGTTCGGTCTGAGCTTGTTGTGGGTTTCGCTGCTGACGTTGCCGTTGATGGCCGGGGTGCAGGAGATTTGCGACCGTACCGCGTTGGCGACCGGGCGGGGGCTGGGTGAACTCGCGGCGGCGAAGTTCCAGGCCAGGACTCGCCCGATTCTGGTCGTGTTGATCTCGGCCCTGATCGTGGCCAACGCGCTGAACATCGCCGCTGACTTGGTGGCGGTGGGCAGCGGGATGAACCTGCTGCACGCCGGCCCGACCTGGGTGTGGGCGCTGGTCGCGGGAACGCTGATCACCGGGCTGGTGATTGTGGGGTCGTTCGCGCAGATCGCCAGGGTGTTCAAGCTGATCTGCCTGGCGTTGTTGGCCTACTTCGTGGTGTTGTTTTCGGTGCAGGTGAACTGGGGGCAGGTCGGTCTGCATACCGTCGTGCCGCACATCGAGGTGTCGAACAAGGAGTACTTGGCGTTGTTGGTCGCGGTGTTGGGGACCACGATCAGCCCATACCTGTTCTTCTGGCAGTCAGCGCACCGGCTCGAAGAGTTACGCGCCGAGCCCGAGGGCGGCGATCGGGCGGTTCCGTTAAAGGGCCGGACGAAGGCGGATGCGAAGTACAAGGAACGCAGCAGTCGCGGTGACGTGTTTACCGGCATGGCGTTTTCCAACGCGGTGATGTTCGCCATCATCGTGGCCACNNCGCCGCCGCCGCGCTGAAGCCGGTCGCCGGTCACTGGTCGTCGGCGTTGTTCGCACTCGGTTTCATCGGGACCGGCATGCTCGCCATTCCGGTGCTCGCCGGCTCGGGAGCGGCCGGGATGGCCGGATTGCTCGGCAAGCGCTGGGGCTTTTCCCGCTCGGTCCGCAAAGCACCAGTGTTCTACTCCCTCGTCGCGGTCGGCACCGTCGGCGGCACGCTGTTGTCGTTGAGTTCGATCAACCCGATACAGCTGCTGGTCGTGGTGGCGATCATCAACGGCATCGCGGCCGCACCGTTCCTGCTGCTCGTCATGCTGATCGCGGCAGACCCCGTCTTGATGGGCGAATACCGCAACGGCAAACTCGCAGCGATCCTCGGCTGGGCCGCGTTCACATTGATGGCCGCAGCCGCCGTGGTGATGCTCGCCCAGCTCGCCGGCCTGTAACTGCTGACGGACGGGCGCATTACCGGGTTTGGGGGCACCCGGTCAGCAGCGTCGCCGCGTTCACGGTCGGGCAGGTCCTGCTCGGCCGAAACCTTGCACGCACCGCTGTCCCAGACGGCCCGCGCTGCGGTCGACGATCGAGCGCTGAGGTCACGCGCACGTTTCTCTGCATGCGTTCTTGGTTCGATGTCACGAATGTCATGTACTGAGCGCTGGAGCGGTTGCGCAGACAGCATCGGACGTAAGGACCTGGAGGGTACACAATCCTGGGATGCGCCCAGACGCCGCTGACACGCCCGGGGACCCGCTTCAGCAGGACGCCCCTGACAACCCCGTGGATGACCCGGCGATCGTCTCATGGTTCCTGGCTGAGGGTGACCGGGCGAACCCATGGACAGATCTACGCGCTTTCACCACCGGGAACCTCGTTGTGCCGCTAATAGACGGTCGAACATATTTCGCGCGGCTGTGCGCCGAGCTCGAAGCGACCGTTGCCGCGGACCAGGTGTATTTCCTGGACTTTCGCGGTGACTTCGCGGAGCGTCTAGCGGGCCCGGGGTCGGAGGTCGGGGAGGTGCTAGGCCGGGCCGCACGCCGTGGGGTCCGAGTCTTCGGTCTCCTGTGGCGTTCGCAACCCAAGGTCTTGAAGCAGTCCGAGGCGGCGAACGCGGAGTTCGTCCGCCGGATTGACGAGGATGGCGGCCAGGTGCTGCTCGATGCGCGGACGCGCCGAGCGGGAAGCCATCATCAGAAGCTGGTCATCGTTCGACACCCAGGTTCCCCGGATCGAGATGTCGCGTTCGTTGGGGGCATCGATCTCGGGTACAGCCGGAGCGACGACTCGCAGCACGATGGCGATCCGCAGACCATGGAGTTCGCCGCGGCCTACGGGCCGCGGCCGCCCTGGCACGACATCCAGGCCGAGGTCCACGGTCCCGCGGTTCACGACCTCGAGCACACTTTTCGTGAGCGCTGGTACGGCAGCAGCGTCTTGGACTTGCCCAGCCCCGTACGCCAACTTTACGACCGCGCGTACCACATCGGGGCGATGACGGGCCGGTCGTTGCCGGAGCCGATAGCCGACGACGAGGAACGACGCGGTAGCCACGCCGTCCAGGTCCTGCGCACCTACCCGGCGCGCTTGAGGCGGTACCCGTTCGCGCCGCACGGAGAGCGGAGCATCGCCCACGCCTATCGCAAGGCCTTCGCTCGTGCCCGCGCCTTGGTGTATGTAGAGGACCAGTACTTCTGGTCACGTCCGGTGTCCGACATGGTCGCCTCGGCCTTGCGGGATAACAAGAATCTGCGTGTCATCGTGGTGGTGCCCCGCTACCCCGACACAGACGGCGCGGTTTCCCGCGTGCCGGGTGTGCTGGGCCGACACGACGCTGCGCGCGTCTGCGTGGTTGCGGGGGGCCCGCGTTTCGCGCTGTACGACTTGGAGAACCGTTCGGGCATTCCGGTTTACGTGCACGCCAAGACANNCGTTCGTGGAGCCACGACAGCGAGCTGTCCATCGCGGTGCTCGACGCGGACCGACATCGCACCGAGCCTCGCGACCCTGCCGGTTTGGGTGACGGCGCGCGAAGTTTCGCCCGAGACCTCCGGCTGCGGCTATGGCACGAGCACCTTGATCGGGAGGATGGCGACGACGAGGACCTGCTGGACCCGCAGGAGGCCTTCGAAGCTTTCAAGCATCAGGCGGACGCACTCGCTGCCTGGCACGACAGCGGCGAACGCGGCCCGCGGCCACCCGGCCGGGTCGTCCCCCACCAGTTGGCCAACGTGACCCGAGCAGAGCGGGCGTGGGCGTCGCCGCTGCTCAGACTCGTGTACGACCCAGACGGACGGCCCTGGCGCGACCGCATCCGCGGCCGCCTCTAACGTAACCGCGCCCGATGTTCGCATTCGCGTCGGTCGAATTAATGAGCCGTTGACGAGCCACCTCCCCAGCCTGCCGTTGAGTAGCAGGTTCGACAACGGAACAGGAGTCGGAGCATGTCTGAAGCGCGCACCGAGATCCACAACGCGAATATCGTGAGCGACGTCGCCGATGCCGGCGGCTGCGGGTTGAAGAATCTCCAAAATGGCGCAACCTGCGGCCTGCCGGCTCATCACGACGGGCCATGCGACTTCATGGCCCCGCAAGCGGTGCCGGAAGCTCTCGCCGAGAAGGGCATCGACCTCTAGGTCTGCGCCTGCCATCCCGATCGCTCGCGCCGCGGGTTAGGACAACGCGGCGTAGGTGGGCGACGCCACTCCGTACCTAGCGCCCTCGGCCGGGCCAGCGTCGACTTAGCTTAGGTATCGGCCGCAGGGTCATCATCAGTTCGTCGCATCGCAGGTCGAACGCCAGCGACTTGACCACCGGAATGAGGACTGCGGATCGATCCAGCCGCGCGCGAGAGCCCAGTCGCAGGCACGCGGCCTGCACGCCCAAGCCGCCGAGCAGGTACGGCGCCCGGGCGTCGTCGTCGAAGCCACCGACAAGATCTGGAACACGGCTGGGGTCGCGGCCCAGATGCCTCATCTACTTCTGGGCGGGCGCCGCCCGAGAAGTCGTCGCGTCCACGCGAAGAGCGCGACGCCACGCGAGATCGCCGATTAGGAGCGGCGAAACCGCCGATTAGGACCTGGCGGCTGAGCCACTCAGGGGCGGGCGTGTATCTTCACCAGTCCCGTTGCAGACCGGTCGGGAGGGATTGAACCATGCGGGTCTCGGGCGCGTATCTGCGGTGACGGCGGTGACGGCCATCGCCGGGAGAGGCAGTCATGTCTGCCGGGGCGTTGTGCAGCCGTGTGGTGGTAGTCGGGGTTGTTGGTTCGATGGTGCTGGCGCTGGCGGGGGTGGTCCCTGCCGCGGCTTCCGGCGTCTCAGCCCGAGCAGGGTCGGCGATGGCGGTTGCTGCGGGCGGGGCGGCAACGAAGTTGTCTGACCCGATTCCGGCGCCGATCCGCGCCGGACATGTGCGGGTCGGTCTGCGTACCGTTGCCACCGGTCTGGTGTCCCCAGTAGCCGGAACCGTCGCCCCTGGCGTCGCCGGGCGGCTGTTCGTGGCCGATCAGATAGGAAAGATCTGGTCGATTGACATCGGCCGCCATCCCGGTCATAAGGTCCTGTTCGCCGACCTGACACCGCTGGTAGTCAAGCTCGGCGACATCACCGTTGGCAGCCGCTACGACGAGCGAGGTCTGCTCGGTCTCGCCTTCGACCCCGGCTACCAGCACAACGGGCTGGTCTACACCTACCTGACCGAACCGTGGGGCCGTCCGGCCGACTTCAGCACCCAGCCTGGGCTGCGACGCAACTGTGACGCCTGGCTCCCGTTCGAGCCGCGGCCGTGCCAGAACGTCGTGGCGCAGTGGCGGGTCCACAACCCGAAGGACCCGAAAACCACCATCGACATGTCCAGCATCNNAAGCCGCAGTTCAACCACAACGCGGGCGCACTGGCGTTCGGCCCGGACGGGCTGCTCTACATCTCGGTGGGCGACGGTGGCTTCGCCAACGACCAGGCCCCTGGCCATGTTCCTGGTGGCAACGCGCAAAGCCTCGCGCCTGGGAACGTACTCGGGAAGATCCTGCGGATCGATCCCCACGGGGACAACTCAGCCAACCACCAGTACGGGATCCCATCGGACAACCCGTTCGTCGGCCGCCCAGGGGCGGACGAGATCTTCGCGTACGGATTCCGCAA
>PLCK01000283.1:0-11463 GCA_003134755.1 Actinomycetota bacterium
AAACTATGTCGTGAACTCAGACAGGTGTCCGAGGGGCGACACAAACCATACCTACATGGGCGCTGAGCGCGGAGTTATGCCTTCCATGATTGGACCCGTTTGCGTTGCTGGCTGTCGTGCTCGCCGTTGGGTTCGGGTATCCACCACTGATCCGGCGCGGCAATACGAAGTCGCGCGAGATGATCGAGGCGGCCAGCCACGACCGACCCCCGGCCTGACATCGCAGGCTGAGCCGCCGATCGTCCTGGCCTTCTCTTCGTCGCAGACACTCGCTACGCCCCGGTCCGGTGGTGTATACGCGCCTGGGGGCGAATGCGGTGGGGCGGATTGGCGGCCGCATTGGGCCCGTCCGGGTGAGTGCGGGCCTTCGCGCCCCGCGAAGCTCCGGGTCGGGTTGTCTTCCTTCGTCCTCGCTGCCTGCGCGCTCGCTTTGGTCAGCGCATAGCCGATCCTCGTTTGCAAGCTGTCGATCAGGCCGCAAGCGACAACGCAAACGTACGAGGTTCTCGCGCCACGGCATGGCGTCGTCGCCGGCCTCGTCAGCGGATACTAAGGCGCACACCGACCACTTCGCTTCCGCAATGAGCGCGGCGTCGAGATACAGCCTTCGGAAGCGGTCTCGATAACTCTTGCTCTGGACTAGAGGTTGCGCAATACATATAGTTGCGTCGACGCAACTACCCCAATAGGATGTGAAGTGAAATTGGAAGCCATTGCGTGTTGATGTTTCACCCAACACCGCCAGTCGCCGTCGGACACGGAGTGTTGGCCTTGGCGGCATCTCCGGTGGCCTATGGAGGGAGAGCCTCGTGCCTACTACCGTTGAGGTGATTGCTGGTGTCCTCATCGGGTGCCTGGCTGTCGTCACCGTCGTATTTATGGGCGTCGGGATCATCGGCATCCTTACGGGCGAAGGTGTGGCCCGGTGTTCACGTTGCCAGCGATACGTGTTCGGACCGATGACGGCGCTTCACCGTGCCGGATGCGTGGATGCGCCGATGGTCGCGTCGCCGTGTTCCCAAGCACACATCCAGCATCGTTAGGGCTCCAAAATCAAATCCTGCACCGCCGAGAATCCGGACCCGGGGGCTGCGCTCGGAAAGATGTGGCCACCACAGCGGCACGACCGATCATGAACACACGTTTATCGGGGGAGTACGCCGTGGACCCCTCGAGATTCTGTTCGTCAGCGGCGCGATGGATCGTGCCGTGCAGACGTTTCGATCCGATCGAGGGCCCGCGAGCCCGAGACTCACTGGATCCATTGAAATGCGTTCGGATGCTGCTCGGGAGCTTCGCCCGCGGCCGCCGCAAAAGACTCCAAGGCGTTAGGCAGTGCTCGTCGCTTGCTCTCCGGCATCCGGTCAAGCACCGCCTCGATCGCGCTGCGTCGCTGTTCGAAGACTGCATCGACGAGCCGCTGGCCCGATCTGGTGAGCGTGATGGACACGTTTCGACGGTCGTCGGCGGCATCTCGGCGGTCGATCAGTTTGGCCGCCACTAGCCGGTCCACTGTGCGGGTCGCGTTGGAAGCATGCACGCCCAGGCCCTCGGCGACAGCGGCCAGGTTCAGTGGGCCACGCGTTGCGACCATGACCAAAACGCGGAGTTGGGGCAGTGTGACTTGGTCCTCGACGTCGGCGATCGATTGAGCAACGACGCCGACAAGCACGCGTGCGGCGGCCATCACAGCATCGACTTGTCGGGTTGACTCCGAATCGGTGACGGAACGCTGGTTACGCGATGGGAGCACACAGACATTATGAACGAGACCTGCGTGAGCGCAATAGTTGCCATACTTCGCCGTCAGGCGCTTATGGCTGCCGGCCGAATGTCGGCCTGAGGGATAGGCCCTAAGAGTTGCTGCGACAGTAGGCACGTCTGCCCGCATACCCGTCCTGCTCCACGGCGGCCGAGTTGTCATTGCGATACCGCCACGGTTGCGCCTATGCAACCAGTCGTCGAAGATGTGGAGTCGATGGTCGTGCGGATAGTGCCTGTCCGACGTGGTCAGGTCGTCCTTGGCCTGCTGGAGGCAGTGCTCCATGCCGGGTCGGGGAAACCGGCCGGGCGTGGAGGAGAAGGGGATGTCGACGGCGGTGGTGCTGAGTTCTGAGCGTTGGCGTCGCGTGGTCCCGGTCGATTTTTCACCTACTCCTTCGGGTACCTGGATCGATCGAATTGCTCGATCGGCTCCGCGGGTGGCTTGACTGACCGGTTGCGCATCGCCGGCAACACGACCGCCTCGACGACGCCGAGGAGGAACCGGTCAGTGGGTAGCAACCAGGAGGTGGTGACGGCGCCCTGCAGCGCCGCGAGCACCCCCCACGCCGACAACGACCAAAACAGCAACGACGTCATGCTCCGCCGCTCCGAAGGCGTTGATCATCCCTGTCGCGGGACCGGCATCGGTGGCTGGAAACAGTCGAGGGTTCACCGCTGGCCGGACTTGATTTGGGTCTGGTCGCGCATCGCGTGCACGGCGCGGCCCCACCCGATACCGAGGACAGCGATTCCTACCCCGGTGTAGAAGAGCCACGGTGCGGCGGCAATGAGTGCGGCGCCGCTAATGCACGTGCCGGCGATGATGACGCTGACGACCAGCCACGCAACTGCCCGGGTGCGCTCGTTCGCGCGATGTTCCCCGGCGTGGCCCACTAACGGGGCGACCTCGGCCGCGCGGTGGGCGTCATCCAGCGGTTGGTCCGGCACCGGCGTCGAAGATTTCGCGATCGGCGTCCGACCATCTCGCGGTTGTCCAGGACGCGCGGGCGGCGGGTTGTCTGCGGGCGGTGCGGAACTCATCGGTGCAGGCACAGCACGAGTATCTACGGGTGCGGCGACGGGGTGCGCGGTTCGTCGCCTACTCAACGGGACGGCGGCCGCGGTGGCGGCGAGGATGCCGGCGATCCACGGCAGCGCATAACCACCCAGGTGCAGCAGGCGGTGTTGGTGTCCGCGCTTGACGGGCATGGTGTTCGACCTCGGTTCGGGTTGCTGCTGTTAGCGGGTGCGGTATTTCTCGGCGTCAGATCGCAGCGACGTGCCGTGGACGGGGCGTTGGTGAGGTCCATCCGGCCTGACCGCACCCGTGCAACGTTGTCGACGAGCAGCGGTTCTAGTTGCGCGTGGTCGGAGAACCATTCGACTGTGACGGCTTAGATGGTTAGGCATCTCGACGTGAATCCCGATCGTTGAGCTGCCCGCTGGTATCACACAAGATCGGCGGCAAGCTGGCGGTCCTGTCAGCTTCGCGCGCGGCCACACCTTCATCTGTGCAGAAGCCGGTGCGGTCGCTCGTAAGGCAAAGGAGCCCGAGAAGCCTTCCGTCGTCGTTCACGACCGCCAGGCGACGCTGTCCAGAACGGACCATCCATTGGTGGATGGTCGAGATGCGCTGTTCTGGTCGAACCGTACGGCCCCGAACTGTCGCCAGCGGTAGGGCCGCCACGTTGGGCGGCAGGCCTGGTTGTAGATCGCTACGCAGCAAGGTGCCGCAGAGGATCCCGCGGTGCGTCAAGAGAAGCATGTGAACATGCGAGTCTTCAAACGCCCGACGTCCAGCCTCCACCTGCGTGTCGATGGGCAGGGTTTTCGGTGTGGAGATCATCAACTCAGACACCTCGCTTGGCGCACGAGCGGTGGCAAGCTGGTCGGGCACGTCCGATCGCTCGATAGTAATCCGTCCGGCTGCAGCACGTCGGTGATCAGTTGGCATCGCTATGTGCAGCGGTACGTCGAGCGGCGGGGGATTCGGCGGTTGCTTGGCTGGCTGCCCGGTGGTTGATAGCGGCATAGCTGCACGCCTAACTCGATGTCGCTGTTGGTTTGCGATCTGCGCTGGCACCACCGGCGGGGTCGAGGCGGATGACGGTTGACTTGGATACCGGCGTGTTGCTGACGTCTGCCGTGGAGTCCAGTGGCACCAGCACGTTCGCCTCTGGGAAGTATGCGGCGGCGCATCCACGCGGGGTTGGGTAGGCGACGGCCCGGAAGCCCTTCGCGGTGCGTTCTTCGTCGCGCCACACGCTGACAAGGTCGACCTGGTCGCCGTCGTGTAGTCCGCGCTCGCGCAGGTCTTCGGCGTTGACGAATACGACGCGTCGGCTGCCCTTGATGCCGCGGTAGCGGTCGTCCAGTCCGTACACGGTGGTGTTGAACTGGTCGTGTGAGCGCACCGTCTGCAGCAGCAGGTGCCCGGGTGGGACCTGGACCGAGTCGACCGCGTTGACGGTGAACCGTGCCTTGCCGGTCGCGGTCTTGAAGGTGCGTGAGTCGTGCGGGCCGCGGGGCAGCATGAACCCGCCGGGCTGGGCGACGCGTTCTTCGTAGGCGTGACAGCCAGGTACGACGTGTTCGATGTGCTTGCGGATCACGCGGTAATCCGCTTCCATGGCCGACCAGCCGATGTCCTCGCCGAACAGCGCGTGGCCGAGGCCAGTGACGATCGCGATCTCGCTGCGCAGCTGGTTAGAGCCGGGCAGCAGTCGCCCTCTGGATGCGTGCACCATGCTCATCGAGTCTTCGACAGACACGAACTGCTCGCCGCCGGCCTGCACGTCGCGTTCGGTACGGCCCAGGCAGGGCAGGATCAGCGCCTCGGTCCCATGACACAAGTGCGAGCGGTTGAGCTTGGTGGCAACGTGCACGGTCAGCTGGCAGTTCGCCATCGCCAGTTCGGTCACCTCGGTATCCGGTGTGGCTGCGACGAAGTTGCCGCCCAGTGCGAAGAACACGTCAACCTTGCCGTCGCGCATGGCCCGGATCGAGTCCACCGTGTCCCAGCCGTGCTCGCGCGGCGGGTCGAACCCGAACTCGTCGCGTAGCGCGTCCATGAACGCGGCGGGCATCTTTTCCCAGATCCCCATCGTGCGGTCGCCCTGCACGTTGCTGTGGCCGCGGATCGGTGACGGGCCGGCGCCGGGACGGCCGATATTGCCGCGCAGCAGCAGGAAGTTCACGATCTCGCGGATGGTGGCCACGGCGTTGCGGTGCTGGGTCAGCCCCATCGCCCAGCAGACGATGACCGAGCCAGCAGCCTCAACATCGGAGGCGAGGCTCTCGATCTGCATGCGGGACAGGCCGCTGTGTTCGGTAATCGTCGCCCAGTCCAACTCGCGCCACGCAGCCGCGACCGCGTCGAAGCCGTCGCAATAGGTGTCGATGAAGTCCTGGTCCAGGACGGTGCCGGGCACCGCGGCCTCTCGCGCGAGCAGCGCCTTGTTCACACCCGCGAACAGCGCCAGGTCGCCGTTGACCCGCACCGGCAGGTAGGTGTCGGCGATGATGGTGCCAGGGCCGGCCAGGCCACGCACGGTCTGCGGGTTGCGGAACCGGCCGAAGCCAGCTTCGGGTAGCGGGTTGATCGCGACGATCCGCGCGCCGCGCTGCTTCGCATGCTCCAGCGCCGTCAGCATGCGCGGATGGTTGGTGCCCGGGTTCTGGCCGGCGATCAGGATCAGCTCGGCGTGCTTCTCGATGTCGTCGAGCGTCACCACGCCCTTGCCGACTCCGATCGTCTCGCTCAGCGCGGCGCCGCTGGACTCATGGCACATGTTCGAGCAGTCCGGCAGGTTGTTCGTGCCCAGCCGACGGGCCAGCAACTGGTAAACAAACGCAGCCTCGTTACTGGCCCGCCCGCTGGTGTAAAAGACGGCACGGTTCGGGTCGGGCATGGCACGCAGCCGGTCGGCTACCAGCACGATGGCGTCATCCCAGGAAATCGGCGCGTAGTGCGTCGCGCCCGGCGCCAGGTACATCGGCTCGGTCAGCCGACCGTGGTGCTCGAGCGAGTGATCGTCTTTGGAGCGTAACTCGGCGACCGAATGCGCGGCGAAGAACTCGGCATCGACCCGCTTTCGAGTGGCCTCCCAGGCGACGGCCTTGGCGCCGTTCTCACAGAACTCAGCTACCTTGCGGTGCTCGGGATCCGGATCGGGCCACGCGCAGCTGGGACAGTCGAAGCCGTCGGCGTGATTGAGCTTCAGCAGCGTCTCCACGCTGCGCTTGGGGCCCATCTCGGCTAGCGCGTAGTGCATGGAGGCGCTGATGCCGGGGATACCGACGGCCGACTTCTTCGGCGTGCCAACGTGGACCCGCCGGTCCTCGGCGGATTCATCTGTCATGCCTACCAACCTCCGCTCGGTGCGCACGTCCGAAGGTTCAGATGCGCCAGTGGTAGCTGATTGCGAAGTCAACAGCGGTGGCATACGCGAGGTACATCAGCCAGCAACCGGTCACCAGGTGGAACAGGCCTAGGGCCCGCTCGCCGAGCTTGACGCCGATCGCTGCGAAGAAGTCGCTGAAGTAGATCGCGAAGAGGCCAACGAACAGCAACCCGACGGGCCAGTCCTTGACCTTGAAGAACACCGTCGCACCCATAGCCGAGACGGTCATGAACGCAACGCACATACCTGCATTGGGCCGCGGGTCGTTGCCCTGAAGACGGTTCCAGCCAAGCGCGAACCAGTGTATTCCGTAGGCGGAGAACGCGAGCGCGGCCATGTATAGCGGCGCGGACTTCTGGAAGACCTGCAACCAGGTCAAGCCAACGAACAGAATTACCCCGGTCACCAACTGGCAGAAACCCGGCAGCCAGATCCCCCAGACCCCAGTTGCGCGATCGACTCGCTCATCCCTGGTAGGCCAACCCGCCAATTCCTGCGGACCATAGATCAGATACCCAGTTCCTAGACCGAAGAAGCCGAGGGCAAGCGGGGGGAACGCCGACTGGGCGAACGTGACATCCATCGAAATCCTCCGACCAACACGACTCGCAGTGCAGGCGGTCCGTAGCTGCTCCAGGCGATCGGCCGACATACGCAGCATCAGGTGCACCGATCAGCTAATATGAGCGTATGCGCACTAGTTGCGTTAGCGCAAGGACTACGCAGAGGTGACCGAGCTGCATAAGCGCCGACTGGCGCCACCGTCACCTCATCCAGGAAACGCCCCATACACGACCGGAGTGTCACCGCCAGGCGGCAGGCCGCCGCGCGTTGGAATGAGGCCGATGATGAGCGCCACTGCGCGCACGGCCCTCGCGATTGGTCCAGCGTACTGAAACAGCGAACCTGAGCCGAGCGCGGCGCTGAAGTAGTAGATGAGAACGAGGATCCGGATGACGCGATTCTGCTTGGGTTAGCTGTGTTCGCCGATGTAGCGGCGCACCCGGGTGTAGGTCGATCGTGCGGTCCGGCTACTGACGGCAGTCCACGTATCAGTGACGTACGACTGATCGAGGTCCCCGTGCAGAATCATTCTGCGAACGAGGTGTTGAGACGTCCGGGTTTGATGAAGATGTCCTACAGGCGAACGAAGCCCTAGGCCTTCGGGCTTCTTTCCGGAGTGGCGATTGCGTCTGAGATACAGGTCGCGGCCTGGATGGCGGTGCGCCGCTGTTCGAAGACAGTGTCGACGAGTTGCTAACCTGACCGCGTCAGCTGATGGACACGTTCCGACGGTCGATGGTGGCCTCTCGACGATCGACAAGTCGGGCCGCAGCGAACCGGTCCACCGTGCGCGTGGCACGGATGGATGTACGCCCAGACGGTCTGCAGCCGCGGCCAAGTTCAGCGGCCGCGGTTGCAACCATGACCGGGACCCGTAGTTGAGGCAGCGTCACCTGGTCCTCGACATCGGCGACCGATTGCGCGACGACGCCGACAAGCACGCGAGATGCAGCAATCACCGCATCCACTTGGCGGATCGAATCCGCGGAGGCGGCTGATCTTTTGGTTGCGCGAAGCCGACACTCGATCATTGTGAACCATACGTGCTCGGGCGCAATCGTTGCGCCCCATGAATCCGCGAGCCGGCGGGAGTTTGGGGATGTTTGGCGAGGGCATCACTTGATTTGTAATGGTTGCGTGCACGCAACCAACCGTAAGGCGGACACTTAGAGCGGAGAGATCATGAGTCTCGAGATGCGCAATTCCGGAGCCAGACGCAGCCGCCATCCGACCGACGAGATGGGCGGGGTGCAGCCCGCGCCGCCCGGTCAAGACGAGATGGGTGGCGTCCAGCCCACGCCGCCCGGTCAAGACGAGATGGGCGGGGTGCAGCCCACGCCGCCCGGTCAAGACGAGATGGGCGGGGTGCAGCCCACGCCGGCCGGTCAAGACGAGATGGGTGGCGCCCAGCCGACGCGATAGCTCCGACGACCGGCCGGTTTTGCGCGGCCTCGCGCAGGCGCATACAGCTACGACCTCGAGTACTTCCGGCCATGCTCGCCGCCGGTGCCGTCGACATCCTGCACCGATGTCGGGACGTCCTGCACCGATGTCGGCAGGTGCGGCGGGATCACCGAATGGCTTCGGGCCGCCGCGCTCGCGACCCCCGAAACATGTGCCCTACACGGATATCGTGGCCCAGCGATCCATCTGCACGCCGCGACGGTGCCGCCGTACCTTCGCCACCTCGAGTATTTCCACGACCACGTGCGCATCGAGGCGATGTTGTTCGACGGGGTCATCAAGCCCAGCGACGGCAACCTCGCGCCGTCGGATGCGCCCGGCAACGGGTACACCCTAAAGACCGCGGACGCCGCGCCGTACCGCGTCGCGTAGAGCCAGTGCAGTAGCCCGGTCGGCGTGACCAGGGCGGTGACCCAACTCGCCGCGGCCACGTCGGGTAGTGAGCCGTCAGCGGGGCAGGAGGTGTGCGAGGGCACGGCCATGCGGTCGGTTGTGCAGGGTCAATCGTCGAGGAGGTTACGGATGCAGCGGTCGGGCCGGCAGGTGGTTGTGGTGACAGGTGCGAGCGGTGGCGTGGGTCGGGCGGCGGCACGCGCGTTCGGGGCTCGGGGTGCCGCGGTGGGGTTGATCGCGCGTGGCGTGAAGGGCCTGGCGGGTGCGGCGCGCGATGTGGAAGGCGCCGGCGGGGAAGCGTTGGCGATGCCGACCGATGTCGCGGATTTCCATGCGCTGCAGGCTGCGGGTGAGCAGGTCGAGCACGAGCTGGGTCCGATCGACGTGTGGGTAAATGTGGCTTTCACGTCGGTGTTCGCCCCGTTCACCAAGATCACACCGGACGAGTACAAGCGGGTGACGGAGGTGTCCTATCTGGGTTTCGTCTACGGCACGAAGGTGGCGTTGGAGTACATGGTGCCGCGTGACCGCGGGACGATCGTGCAGGTCGGGTCCGCGTTGGCATACCGAGGGATCCCTTTACAGACGGCGTACTGCGGTGCGAAGCACGCGATTCAGGGTTTCAACGAGGCGTTGCGATGCGAGTTGTTGCATGACAAGAGCAACGTGCACGTGACGATGGTGCAGCTGCCTGCGGTGAACACGCCGCAGTTTTCGTGGGTCTTGAATAAATTGCCGCACCGCGCGCAGCCGGTGCCTCCGATCTATGAGCCGTCGGTGATCGCCGATGCGATCTGTTACGCCGCGGACCATCCACGGCGACGCGAATATTGGGTCGGCGGGTCTACCGTCGGCACGCTGTTGGCGAACGCGGTGGCGCCGGGGGTGTTGGACCGTTACCTCGGTAGGACCGGCTATAAGAGTCAGCAGACGCCCCAACCGGAGCCGACCGACGCGCCGGTGAATTTGTGGGAGCCGGCCGACGGGTTGGACGGTCATGATTTTGGTGCCCGCGGAGTGTTCACTAACCGGTCGCATTCGCGCAGCCCACAGGTGTGGCTGTCTCAGCACCACAGGCTGCTCGGCGTTGCCGGGGTGCTGCTCGGCGCGGGAGCGGCTACGGTGGCCGCGGCGCGGCGGTGAGGTAAACCGATGGCATTGCGAATCGAGGACTACGCGCTGATCGGGGACACCCGCACGTGTGCACTGGTCGGTGTCGACGGGTCGATCGACTGGTTGTGCCTCCCTCGATTCGACAGCGGCGCGGTGTTCGCCGCGCTGCTCGGAACCGATGCCAACGGCCGCTGGCAGGTTGCGCCCGACGGCGCGCACCGGACCACCCAGCGCCGCTACCGGCCTGACACGTTGGTGTTGGAAACGGAGTTTGCTACCGGCTCCGGTCTGGTGCGGGTCGTGGACTGCATGGTGATGAACCCCGGCGACGAGGGTCCGCAGCTCGTTCGGCTCGTCGAAGGCGTGGAAGGCACCGTCGCGATGCGCAGCGATGTGGTGTTTCGTCCTGACTACGGACAGGTGCTCCCGTGGTTTCGACGAAGCGGGCAGCGGTTGACGATCTACGCGGGACCGGACGCGGTCGCGTTGGACGGCGACGTCGCGCATGCGGTCGTGGATGACGCCGCGAGCGCGTCGTTCACGATCGCCGCGGGTCAGCGACTCGGGATCCGGTTGGCCTGGACGGGCACGTCCACCCGGCCGCCGAAGCTGCCTGACGTGGCCGCGTTGGTCGAACGCACTACCGCATGGTGGTGCCGGTGGGCCGCGAAATGCTCCTACGCCGGGATTGATCGGGACGCGGTGATGCGTTCACTGATCACGTTGAAAGCGTTGTCGTACACGCCGAGTGGCGGCATCGTGGCCGCGCCGACCGCCTCACTCCCGGAGCTACTGGGTGGGGTCCGGAACTGGGACTACCGCTACTGCTGGCTGCGTGATGCCACCTACACGTTGCTCGCGCTGATGGACGGCGGCTACACCACGGAGGCCGCAGCCTGGCGTGATTGGCTGCTGCGTGCGGTCGCCGGTCACCCCAAGCAGATGCAAATCATGTACGGGCTGGACGGAGAACGGCGGCTGACGGAAACCGAAATCGGCTGGTTACCCGGCTACGCCGGTTCCACGCCGGTGCGGGTCGGCAACGCCGCGCACGACCAACGCCAACTTGATGTGTACGGCGAAGTGATGGACGCGCTGCATCAAGTCCGTGCCAATGGGCTACCGCCAGACGACGACGCGTGGACGCTGCAGGTGCGCCTGATGAGCTACCTGGAGACGATTTGGGCGCAACCCGACGACGGGATCTGGGAGATCCGCGGCCGCCGGCAGCAGTTCGTCCATTCCAAGGTGATGGCCTGGGTTGCATTCGACCGCGCGATCAAAGGAGTTGAAACCTTCGGGTTCGAGGGACCTGTCGACCAGTGGCGGCAGGTACGCCGCGCCATCTTCGATGAGGTCTGTGAACGCGGCTACGACCCCAAACGCAAGACGTTCACGCAGTACTACGGCTCCGATGAACTCGACGCCGCCACGCTGCTGATCGCCCCGGTCGGGTTCCTGCGCGCCGACGACGAACGGGTCGTCGGCACGGTGGCCGCGATCGAGCAGCACCTGCTCAACGACGGGTTCGTGCAGCGGTACACGACGGAAGGCTCATCCGTCGATGGTCTGCCGCCCGGTGAAGGCGCCTTCTTGATGTGCACGTTCTGGCTCGCCGACAACTACACCCTCGCGGGCCGCCACGACGAGGCGCGCCGACTGTTCGACCGGCTCCTGCAGCTGCGCACCGCGACTGGACTTCTGTCGGAGGAGTACGACACCGCCGGGTGCCGCCTCGTCGGCAACTTCCCCCAGGCGTTCA
>PLCK01000283.1:11488-22519 GCA_003134755.1 Actinomycetota bacterium
CCCGCCAGCTCGCGCAGGCGGCAGTCACGGCACGCGCACGGACGCCCGGCCTCATCAGACTCGGCGCTGCCGCCGACGCCCTCCATGCGTGCACCGGAGTCGCCGTTGCGGTACTCATACCGCGTTGGCGTCGCACCGCCCTCGCCGACGCGGCGATTGCAGCTGGCTTCGGCGTCGCAGGACAGTTGCGCGCCCGGCGGGCGTGGCCACGGTGACGGTCCCGCGACGCATGGAGTCAACGCCACCTTTGGTGGCAACGGTCAGCGGGCGCCGCCATCACCAGCGGGGGGCCGTTGGTCTTGCTTTGCGGTGACGGCGCACACGCCCCACCGGCCGGGAATCCCACGCAAGGTCACCGCCTGGATGCCGGGGGGCAGGTGTGGCGCGCAACGCAGCCGGTCGCCGTCTGGTTGCAGGCCGAGGAGTACCCGCAGGAACGCGAGGATAGCGCCGCTGGCCCACGCTTGCGGCGAGCAGGCCGTGGGGTAGCGGACCGGAAACTTCGACGCCGCCCGGTCGAAACCGGCGAAGGTTTCGGGAAGTCTGTGGTCGAAATATCCGCAGGCGTCGATGAACGCGCCGGCGATACGGGCCGCTTCCTCGGCGTAGCCATAGCGGCGTAGCCCCAACGCGATGAGCGCGTTGTCGTGCGGCCAGACGGTGCCGTTGTGGTACTCGATCGGGTTAAACGCTGGTTGTCCCGCTGCCAGGGTGCGCACACCCCAACCGGAAAACAGTCGTGGACCCATCAGGTGAGCGACGACGTCGGCTGCGTGGTCGTCGCTAACGATGCCGCTCCACAACAGTTCGCCCATGTTAGACGCCAACGTCGGAACTTGCTGTTTGGCGCCGTCCAAGGCCAGCGCATAGAAGTGGCCCGCCCGGTGCCAGAAGTCGCGGTTGAACTGCGCTTTCAGCTTCGCGGCCGCAACCTCGAGTTGTTCAGCCAGCTCGGGGTCGCGCCAGCAGTCGCGGGCGAGCCGCGCGGCCCTGATACGGGCGTCGTAGGCGTAGCCCTGCAGCTCGCAGGTGGCCCTGGGCAGCGTCGCAAGGTTGCCGTCGGGGTGCACGATGGAGTTCCAGGAGTCTTTCCAGCATTGGTTGGCAAGACCCGTGGTCGGGTTTCTGGTCTGGTATTCGATGTAGCCGTCGCCGTCGAGGTCACCGAAGTCTGAGATCCAGTCCAACGCAGCGAGGGCATGCGGTTGCAATTGCAGCGCTGTGTCGGTGTCGCCGGTCCACAGCTGGTACTCGTCCAGCAAGATCAGGAACAGCGCGGTGGTGTCCGCGGCTCCGTAGTAGGGCGATTGTGGTTGCTGGTGGAGGTAGGTCAGGTCGTCGTGGCGCAGCTCGTGCAGGATCTTGCCGGGTTCGGCATCGCGGAAGTCGTCGAAGTCGTCGGCTTGCCTGGCGGCCAGCGCGAGCAGTGTGGTGCGTGCGAGTTCGGGGGCGAATGGCAACGCCTGGTAGCTGGCGATCATCGCGTCGCGGCCAAACAGTGCCATGAACCAGGGCAGTCCGGCAGCAGGGACGCTGCCGGACACACCGGGTGGGTAGAACCGTAGCGCGGCCAGGTCGACCAAGGCGCGCCGGTACGCGTGGCGCAGGTCGTCACAGTCTGTGTCGAGCGACGGTGCCCGCTCTAGCCAATCTTCCAGCGAGCATTCCATGTTCGGGCGGCGACGGGTCTTCGGCGTCGGACGCTGATTGCTGGCCAGCACCGACACCGTCACGGTGGTACGCCAATCGTGGTGGGCGGCCACCGTCGCGGTGAATAGGACCGATCCTTCGGTGAACTCGCCGCCGGTGGCTTCGATCCGCGTTTCGCGGCGAAAGCCTTCAACTTCGTAGCTCAGCAGTACCGCGTGGGTGGCGGCCTGCCGGTCGATCCCACCCTTCTTTGCCCGCCCGTCTTTGACCTCGAATATCGAGGCGAAGTCGGCGTCGAACACGACGCCCAGCTGAACCCGCACCTCGTTCGTGCTGTGGTTGGTGAGCGTCACTTCGTCAACCATGCCGTCGCCGACCCGACGGCGGCGCGCCACCGACATTGTCGGGTTGTGGAAGATGGTCCCCGTCGTCGGGATGAGGAAAAACATGGCTTCGTCGTAGCCGTCGGTGTCGACCGACAGCACTCGCAACCGCCGCCCGTTCAACTGCAGCTCCCAGCGGGACAGGTGACGCATGTCCTGGAAGAACAACCCTTGAGGGTCCTCAGTTGCCGCCACGATGTCGCCGCCGGTCTCGCTGACCACGAACGTGGACCCGTCCAGCACGGTGGTCTGCGGGGGCCTCATACGATGTCACCCCAATCAACAGACGCCGACACTGCAGCGCGTCAAGCACCGCGGACTTTGCAACCGCAAAGGTTTCGACAGATATCTCGTACCCCGATACTTCCGGGTCATTCGCCTGCCGGCCCGGCTGCTGGCTGACACGGCATGGGCAGCGTGCCCCAGAGCTCACGCGGTCGTGGCTTCAGTCGGGCGTCGGCTTTACGGCGTTCGTCAGATCACGCAGGATGGGGCCGAATCGGCGTAGTTCGGCCACGTGCAGGGATGTCAGTGCGGACAGGCGACGGCTGGCGTCCGGGGTCAGCTGGACGCGGACCACGCGCGCGTCGTTGTCGGATCGCTTGCGGACCACGAGCCCGGCAGCTTCGCCGCGGTCAACCAGCTCGACGGCGCTGTGCGGGCGCACCAGTAGGTACTCGGCGATCTCACCGATCGTTGGGCCGCGTGGATCGGCGTGGCCCTTGATCGCCAGCAACAGCTGATGCTGCATGGGTGTGAGTCCTGCCGCGCGCGCTTGGCCGGCGCTCCAGTGTTCGAATCGGCGAAGGGTGGTGCGAAACGCCAACAGCCTCGCGAAGTCGTCGCTGCTCAGCCGGGCCATCAGCAAGTTGTACCAGGCAGCAGCGTCCCTCCCTCATCGAAGTGGCGGCCCAGTTTCGCAAATGTTCTCGTCGGCGACCTGTTCACAATGTCGTAGTACGATACAGTTGTTTGGGCAGGCTGCGTCGCACCGCGAGACCGAAGGCGGAACTCGCCCCGTCGGCAACAGGACGTGACGGAGATGGTCCGCGGGTCGCGAGGCGCCTGCGCGACCGGCAGGAGCGGAGGAAGCATGGGCGTCGAACGCGCAGTTGCTGCGCAGGACCAAGCGGAGAATCCGGATCGGGCGTTCGCCTATTGGCGCCACGCCTCGCTCGCACTGAGGGCCGCCGAGATTCGGGGAGAACCGTACGTGGCTTTGCTTCGGCGCTCTGAGGAGGTTATCCTCGCGCGCGGCGTTCTCCTGCGCGAGCGGGTCCAAGCCGGACTACGGGTGCCGAACAGCGTCATGAGTCATCAATCCCTCGACGAGTTCCTTCTTCGCCAACCGGACGACAGGCTCAGCTAGCGGAGGCGAGCCCCGATCGGCTGGGGTGGTTCGGTTCTAGGCGACTCGGTACGGCTCGGCGTTCGCGTGCTTGAACACGTAGCCGTTACCCGGCGTCACAGCTGGTGTGAGGGCGCCGTTTTGGGGCCGCACGATGCCGTCGAACAGCATGTTCTCGATGCGGACGTGGTCGTGGAAGTATTCGAGGTGGCGCAGGTTGGGGGGGACGGTCGCGGCATGCAGGTGGATCGCGGGGCCGCAGTGGCCGGAGAGTGGCAACTGCGCGGCGGCGCTCAGAGCTGCTACGCGCAGCCATTCGGTGATCCCGCCACAGCGGCCGATGTCGGCTTGCAGGACGTCGACGGCGCCGGCGGCGAGCATGTTCGCGAAATAGTTGAGGTCGTAGCCGTATTCGCCTGCGGCGACGTCTAGTGGCAGTGCGTCCACCAGTGCGGCAAGGCCGTGCAGATCGTCGGAGCTGACGGGCTCTTCGAACCAGCTGACGCCGAAGTCGGCGGCGAACCGCATGCCGAGCTTTCTGGCTTGCACCCGGTCGTATCCTCCGTTGGCATCGACGAACAGTTCGGCGTCGTCACCGATCGCGTCGCGGACGGCGGCGATGCGTGCGACGTCGGAGCGCCATGAGCGTCCCCAGTCGGTGCCGATCTTCATCTTGACGCGGGGTATACCGGCACCGACCCAGCCGGCGAGTTGGTTCAACAGCTGCGGCATGGAGTAGGTGGTGAATCCTCCGCTGCCGTAGATCGGTACCGACTCCCGCACCGGGCCGAGCAACTTATGCAGCGGCTGGTCCAGGGCGCGGGCTTTGGCGTCCCACAATGCAAGGTCGACGGCGGCGATCGCCATCGACGACAGCCCAGGTCGGCCCAGGTTGCGGATCGCTTTCACCATCGCGGACCAGGCCGCGCCGGTGTCCCGGACGTCGATGCCGATGACCTTGGGTGTCAGTGTCTGCGTGATGACCTCGACCATCGCCTGGTGGCCGTAGGCGAAGCCGAGCCCGCTGCCACCCGCTTGCAGGCCCAATTCGACGACGACGAGCGTTGTGGTGTCCCAGGCCAGGGTGCCGTCGGCTTCGGGAAGGTCGGTCGGGATCGTGTAGGCCGACACGTTCAGCCGCACCACGCGCAGATCGTCGTCGGCCACGACACGCTCAGGCGCCACCTCAGCCATGACGAGCCTCCGCGGCCGCGGCCGGGCCGGTGTGCTGGTGGGCGGTCAGGTGGTCCGCGACGCGGGCGGCCAGCGACATGATCGTCAGCGCCGGGTTAGCGGAGCCCTGGGTCGGCAGCACGCTACCGTCGGTGATGTAGAGGTTCGGCACGGCGAAGGTGCGCTGTTCGGCGTTGACGACGCCGTCTTTGGGTGAGCGTGCCATCCGGCAGCCGCCGACGAGGTGGGCGAATCGTCGGATGGTCATCGTTTCGGTCGCGCCGGCGGCGCGCAGGATTTCTTCCATCTTCGTTTGGGCGGCGGCCATCAGTTGCTTGTCGTTCTCGCCCATCGAGTAGTGGAAGTTGGCCACCGGCAGCCCGTGCCGGTCGACCTCGTCGGACAGGGTCACCGCGTTTGAGTGCAAGGGCAGCAGTTCGCACAGGGCGCCCAGTGATGCCCAGTGGACGTAGTCGCGCATGTATTCGCGCAATGATTCACCCCAGTGTCCTTGGGCGACGACGTGTTCGGCGTAGGTGATCGGTAGCGGTGACACGGTCTGGATGGAGAACCCGCGCTTGTAGGGTTTCGCGGGGTCGGTTTCGTAGAACTGTTCGCAGCTGACTTCCGGTGGCGGCCCTTTGTACATCCGCACTTCGGCCTCGAACCGTCCGGCGGTCTGCGGCGCGCCTTGCACCATGACGTAGCGACCGACCTGGCCGTCGTCGTTGCACAGCCCGTCTTTGAACCGGTTCGATGCCGATAGCAACAGCAGGCGCGGCGTTTCGATCGAGTAGCCGGCCACCGCGACCATCCTGGCGCGCTGCCGGTGCTCGATGCCGTCCTTGAAGTAGGTGACCCCGGTCGCGCGGCCGGTGTGGTCGTCGACGAGCACCTTGCTCACGTGGCAGTGCGCGCGGATCTCCGCGCCGTGCGCGAGCGCGTCGGGGATGTGGGTGATCAGCGGGGACGCCTTGGCGTTGACTTTGCAGCCCTGTAGGCAAAATCCGCGGTAGATGCAGCGCGGTCGGTTCCCGAAGCGTCCGTTGGCGATGGCGACCGGCCCGACCCGTGCCGGGATACCGAGCTTCTCGCAGCCGGCGATGAACACATCTCCGTTGCCGGAGATCGGTTGAGCGTGGAAGGGGTAGGAGTGCGGGTCGCCCCACGGCCAATCCTGTCCGGCGACCGGGAGCTCTTGCTCGAGCTGCTCGTAGTAGGGCCGAAGGTCGGTGTAGGAGATCGGCCAGTCGGCGCCGACCCCGTCGCCGGTGAAGGTGGCGAAGTCGGAGGGATGGAATCGGGGGGTGTAGCCGGCGTAGTGCACCATCGATCCGCCGACGCCACGCCCGGAGTTGTTCGAGCCCAGCGGAACCGGATCCGCGCCACTGATGACCCTCGGATCTGTCCAGTACAGCGAGTGCGAGCCGCGTTCGTCGCTGACCCAGTCGGTCTCCGGATCCCAAAACGGCCCGGCGTCCAACGCCACCACCGACCAGCCGGCGCGGGCGAGACGCTGCGCGAGTGTCCCGCCGCCGGCTCCGCAACCGACGATGACAATGTCGACCTCGTCGCGTTCGTCGTAGCGCGTCATCTCATCACGGAGCCGATGCGGAAAGCCCGGTGAGCTCGGCAGCAACCAGGCGGACTCGTTGCGGTCCCGCACGTCGCCATACAGCGACAGATTCGTCCCGAGCTTCACGACGACTCACCGGTCACTGCGGCGGCTTGCCGTCGTTTGGCTGCTTCGGCGCGTCGGGTCCACGGCACCGGATCGGTGTTGGCCGCATCGGCTACTTCGAACTTCTCGCGCGCGTCTAGTCCCATGTTCTTGTATCCGCGGGGATAGGCCGGGCCCGGGAAGCCGATCTCATTCCAGGCCCAAGGGTGGGAGTAGAACGCGGTGCAGGCGTACCGGGTCCACAGCGACCACACGTGTGTTGCCGGCAGCCCATGCCAGGACTGCGCGTCGAGCTCTTGCACCGCCTGCACCAGGGCGGCCTGCTGCTGCTGACCGAGCTGCGACAACGACGTCCCGCCTTGGCGCTTCGCGTCGTTGTCGAGGAACGCGAGCGTCTGCCGCCAAGCCTGCGCGTCCTCCGGCATGTCGGCGTAGTGCCAGCCGTCGGTCTCACCAGTCGCGAGCCGGACGTCGATCAGAGCCGCCACCGGAATGCGCGGCTCCTCGTGTTGGGCCAGCAGCTGGTCACACAACGCCTCAGCGGTGGCCTGCTCGACGCCGGTGAAGAACGACAACTCAGGTGAGGGCGTGAGCCGAGCCAACACGACGCCCGCTGTGACGGCGTCCCAGCGGTCGACCTCATTGAGCACGTCGAACCCAGGGAAGCGGGGCGGTGACGAGCCGGGCGTTCGTCCGCGGTTGCGGTCAGCGATGAATACCACGCTCGGGTTCACTCGCCTTCGCGGCGCAGGATCGCGGCCAAGATCCCCATCCCGCCGACCAGACTCGCCAGCAACGGGGCGAACACCGGCGGGCCCATCTCGGCGTTGTACAGCCGCATACCGCGGCGCAACCCGCCCGGCTTCTGGGCGATCCCGCGGATGTGCAAGTACGTTCCCTGCAACCCGTTGAGGACGACCACAGCTGACGCTAGCGGTAGCACGGTTTTCGCCGCCCGCTTGGAGAAGACGCCGGCGATGCCAGCCGGGATGATCGTGGGCATGATGACCACTGGCAGCCACATCATCTTGTTGCCGAAACTGGCCGAGTCGTGGGACAGGTAGATCTCACCGGTCGTCACCGCGGCGCCGACGGCAGCAAGCCCCGACAGGGTGCGCTCGAAATGGCCGGTGCGGATGTTGGCGATCGCCCGGTCGACCCCGACGAGCTCGGAGCCTCCGGGGCCTCGCGCCGGCCTGCGGACGGCGCTCACGACTTCATCTTCTCCCTCGTGTCGGCGACAAGTGTTTTGACGATGTCGGCCTTGTGTGGCTGACCCCGCAGGAACGCCTTGCCGAACCCGAGCGCCTGATCTTTTCCGATGATGCCGGGCATCGGCGGTTCGTTCGGGTTCACGTCACAGTCCACAAGCGCCGGGCCCGGGTGCCCCAACGCCGCCTTGACTGCTGCTTCAAGCTCGCCGGGTTGGGTTACCTTGACGCCGAACCCGCCGCACGCGGTCGCCCACGGGGCGAAGTCGGCGAAGCCGTTGTGGCGCACCCCGAACTCGGGATAGCCAAGGACCATCTGCTCCCACAGGATCTGACCGTATGCCCCGTTGTTGTTGATGAAGACTTTGATCGGCAGCCCGTGGCGGGCGGCGGTGAGGAACTCCGCCATCAGCATCGCGAACCCGCCATCGCCGACGAACGCGATTACCTGGCGATCGGGAAAGGCATGCTGCGCGGCGATCGCGTACGGCAGGCCGGGTGCCATCGTCGCGAGGTTGCCGGACAGGTAGAACTCCCGGCTACCCCGGATGTCGAAGTGCCGCGCTGCCCAGGTCGCGATCGTCCCGGAGTCGCACGTCAAGATCGCGTCATCGGCGGCGTGCCGGTTGATCAGTGACATCAAATACTGGGGTGCGATCGGATGGCGGTCGGCGTTCTCCAGCGCCGCCATCTCGGCGCGCCATTCGCCCATCTCGTGCTGGCAGTTGGCCAGGAAGGTGTTGTCCTGTCGCGGCTGCAGCATCGGGAGCAGCGCCTGCAATGCCTCTTTCGCGTCCCCGATCACGGGTGCTTCGGTCGGCATCCGGTTTCCGGCTCGGGTCGGGTCTGCTTCGATCTGCACCACCCGCACTTTGTCGGGCTGCGGAAGGTGCTTCGTGTAGGGGAAGTTGGTGCCTACCATCAACAGCGTGTCGATCTGCTGCATGAGGCGTTCGCTGGGACGGGTGCCGAGCAGGCCAATGCCACCGGTGGTGAACGGCGAATCATCGGGCACCGCCGCCTTACCGGGCAGTGTCTTCACGATTGGCGCCTGCAGCAGTTCTGCGAGCGCGAGGAGCTCGGCGCGGGCATGCAAAGCCCCGGCGCCCGCCAAGATCGCGATCTTGCTGCCGGCCTGGAGTACCTCGGCAAGGCGAAGCAAGTCGGTCTCGCGCGGGCGGCCTGGCGCTTCGAAGAAGACGGCTGAGGTCTTGGGCGGCCGGGCGGGAGTGACGTGGTCGTAGGGATCTTCGTCGGCGGCCGCGACCTGGATGTCGTTGGGGAAGGTGATGTGGCTAACTGTGCGCCGCGCCAGCGCATGCCGCACGGCGAGATCGACAAGGGTCGTGACGTGTAGCGGATTAGTGACCATCACGTCGTACTCCGCGACGTTCTCGTACAGCTTTTCCAGGTGCACCTCCTGCTGGTAGCCGGTCCCGAGCAGGCTCGTCTCCTGCATGCCGGTGATTGCCAGCACCGGCATATGGTCAAGCTTCGCGTCGTACAGGCCGTTCAGCAGATGCACCCCTCCGGGCCCGGACGTGGCGATGCAGACGCCGAGCCGGCCGGTGGTCTTTGCATGCGCGCACGCCATGAACGCCGCCGCCTCCTCGTGGTGCACCAGCACGAACTTCAACTTGTCCTGATGACGGCGCAGTGCCTCGAACAAGCCGTTGATTCCGTCACCCGGAAGACCGAAGATCGTGTCGACCCCCCAGTCGATGAGCCGGGTCACCAACGACTCCGCAGCGATCTGCTTCACAACTCCTCCTCGACAGCTGACCGGCGCTGAGCACGCGCTGCAGCCCGTCCTTGTATCGTCCCCCGATATTTCGGGCTTACACTCTGCGTGAGGCTGTCTCACAGGCGCGCCCGCCAGTTGCCGATAGCCGCACGGGGTAGTAGCTGCATGATCGCTAGGCACCCTTGTCGGTCTGTGCGGTTGGGAAGGTTGCGGTGCTTGGTGGACTCCACTGACCGGCGCGGTGCGGATCGATCTGACCCAGCTAGGCGGAACGTACCGGCGCATTCGAGCGTGTCACCGGATACGGTGCGCAGCTTCCGGAACGAGTTGACGGTAGGGGAGGATTCGATTGATCCGGCGACGTGGGCCGGCTCGGTGCCGGTGGCCCACGGCATCGCTCCGCACGTTCGAATCGGGCGCAACAGGTGGTTCAACCTGTTGTGGTTGTTGCCGATCGGGTTCGTCGGACTGATCGTCGCGGTCGCGGCCGCGAAGGGCCTTCGCGATACGCCCTCCGTGCAGCGGTTCATCGTGCGCTATCCCGGCACCTTGCCGGCGACGAGTGCGTCACCCAAGCCGGGGTTGCCGATCTGGGTCGGCGTGCAGCACTTCTTCAACCTGTTCTTGCTGATCTTCATCATCCGGTCAGGGGTGCAGATTCTGTCGGACCACCCCCGGCTGTACTGGACCCGGCACAGCACACCGGGCAAGGACTGGTTCCGGATCCAAAAGCCGGTGCCCGCCGATCCGCTGTGGACGGCGAAGAAAGACTCCATCAGCCTGCCCGGGCAAGTTGGACTGCCAGGGATTCGGCACTCTATCGGCCTCGCCCGCTGGTGGCATCTGGGCACCGATGTGCTGTGGCTTCTCAATGGGCTCGTCTTCTACGTTCTGCTGTTTTCGACCGGACAATGGCGGCGGCTGGTACCGACCAGCTGGAACGTGTTTCCCGACGCTGCGTCGGTAGTGATCCAGTACCTGTCGCTGAACTGGCCGGTGGAAAACGGCTGGACGGCCTACAACGCCATGCAGCTGATCGCGTACTTCATCACCGTCTTCGTCGCCGCGCCGCTGGCCTTCCTCACCGGCCTGGGTATGTCACCCGCGCTGTCGACCAAGTTCAAGGCGATCAGCAAGGTGCTGAGCATTCAAACCGCGCGTTCTCTGCATTTCCTTGTATTGGGTTGGTTTCTGCTTTTCATCGTCATCCATGTCACGTTGGTGTTTACGACCGGACTACTCCGCAACCTCAACCACATCTTCGCCGCCCGAAATGACGACAGTTGGATCGGATTTTGGATCTTCGCCGCGTCCATGATCGTCGTCATCGTCGGCTGGGTCGCGGCGACCCCATTCACCATGCGGCACCCCCGCGTCGTGCAACGAGTGGGCTTTGCGCTCATCGGCCCTACCCAGCGACTCTTCGAACACCTCGATGCGACTCCGGGCCAGTACACCGAGAAAGACATCTCGCCCTACTTTTGGCACAACGGCCAGTACCCAGACTCCGACGAGTACAAGGCCTTGTTCGACAGCGACTTCGCCGGGTACCGACTACGCGTCGACGGGCTGGTTGACAACCCTGTCGAACTCGACATAGCGCAACTGCGGGCACTGCCGTACCACGAACAGATCACCCAGCACTTCTGCATTCAGGGATGGTCCGGGATCGCCAAGTGGGGCGGGGTCTCCATGCAGACAATCATCGACTTGGTGAAGCCAAATCCGGACGCGAGGTGGGTCGTCTTCTACTCGCTTGGGGAGGGCGCGGACAAAGGGGTGTATTACGACGCGCATCCCATTGAACAAATGACCCACCACCTGACCATGCTCGCCTACGA
>PLCK01000089.1 GCA_003134755.1 Actinomycetota bacterium
TCCTTGCCGCCAGTCTCGCCGACGAGGCGCGGATACGTGCGGTAGTCGGCGATGTTCTCGCCGACCGAACGCCACAGGTGCTGGAATGTCGGCGTCGAACCCGTGAAATGGATGCCGGCGAGGTCGCGATGGGTCAGGGCGACCTGCGACACCGCCGAGCCGTGTCCCGTGACCATCGTCACGACGCCGGGCGGCAGCCCGGCCTCGGTGAGCAACGCCATCAGGTAGTGGGCGGCAAGTTGCGCAGTCGGCGACGGCTTCCAGACCACGACATTGCCCATGATGGCTGGCGCTGTCGGCAGGTTCGCCGCGATCGACGTGAAGTTGAACGGGGTGATCGCAAGGACGAAGCCTTCGAGCGGCCGGTGGTCGAGCCGGTTCCACACGCCAGGAGCCGAAATCGGCTGCTCGGCCAGGATGCCGCGCGCAAAATGCACATTGAAGCGCCAGAAATCGGCGAGCTCGCAGGCGGCGTCGATGTCGGCCTGGTAACAGGTCTTGCTCTGGCCGAGCATCGTTGCCGCGTTGACGGTGTCGCGCCACGGACCCGCGAGCAGGTCGGCCGCCTTCAAGAAGATGGCGGCCCGATCGTCGAAGCTCAGTGCTCGCCAGGCCGGAGCCGCGGCCAGCGACGTCGCGATGGCATCGGCGACGTCATCGGTAGTGGCCTGGCGCATCGTGCCGAGCACCGAATGCCGACGATGAGGCGCGACGACCACGATCGGGTCTCCCCCGCCCATCGGGCGACGGACGCCGACGGCCATGGTCAAGTCGACCTGGTCGCCGGCCAGCTCCTTGAGCCGGATCTCGAGCCGGGAACGCTCCGCGCTTCCCGGCGCGAAGCCGAGAGGTGGTTCGTTCGTGGGGCTGGGAACCGTGGTAACGGCATCCATTGCGTCCACTCCTGCGCCTGCGGTTGCGGGGTTGTCCTGCGTCACCGACTGCGTCGAGACCCCATCCTGGCACGAGCGAGGGCCAACCGGACGGCGAGCCGGTTCACGCGATCAAGAACGGAATCTCCTGCACGGCATACCACTGCAGCTCATGGTCGTCGAGACTCTCGATCACGAACCGCGCGTCGTCATCGCCGTCGTCGGCAGCCGCCAGGACTGCGAGAGCAGCGCGGACGTCGGTCGCCGCGGCCGGGTCGTCGACATGTGCGGCGACTACCTGGTCGAGGTGCACGGCGTCGACAATCAAGACACCCGCGGGGTCGACGTCCGGCATCAGTGCGAACGCACCGTCGGGGACGTCGGCGGCCAGGACCACCCGGCGATCGCCGGAGGACGCGGCCAGCAGCCGCAGTGACCCCAATGCAGCTCTCGTTAGCGCGGCGTACTCGAGTTCCTCGAGGTCGCCCTCGCGATACCACTCGCGCAACGCCGGCGTGACCGCGCGCACCATCGAGCCTGCCGCCGCGATCTCGATCTGGGCGTCAGGCGCGCCCTTGCCGGCCGGGGCGAGTCTGGCGAGGGTGGTTGGCACGTAGATGCGCATCACGCACATGGTGCCACCCTCGTCGAGAATTGTCCGTCGGGCTCAGTCCAGCGCCGCTACTCCGCGTCCGCGATCCAGCTCATCATCGGGCGCAGGGCGCGACCCGTTATCTCAACCGGGTGCTCGGTGTTCTCCTTGTAGTACTGCTTGTAGTTCGGCAGGCCCGCGTCGTACTCGGCCATCCACTCACGCGCGAACGAGCCGTCCTGGATCTCGCCGAGGATCGTCTTCATCTCGGCCCTCGTCGCGTCGGTGACGATGCGCGGCCCGCGGGTGTAGCCGCCATATTCGGCGGTCTCGGAGACCGACCAATACATCTTCGAGATGCCGCCCTCGTACATCAGGTCGACGATNNTCGTGCAGGCACTCGAAATAGGCAACCTCGGGCTGGTAGCCGGCGGCGACCAGCGTTTCGAAGCCGGCCTTGATGAGCTCGGAGAGCCCGCCGCACAACACGACCTGCTCGCCGAACAGGTCGGTCTCGGTCTCTTCCTTGAACGTCGTCTTCAGCGCGCCGGCCCGGGTACCGCCGATTCCCTTGGCGTACGACTTCACCAGGTCCCACGCCTTGCCGGTCGCGTCCTGCTCGACGGCGAGCAGCACCGGCACGCCGCGGCCCTCTTCGAACTGGCGGCGGACCAGGTGGCCAGGGCCCTTCGGCGCGACCATGCACACGTCGACGCCGGACGGCGGGGTGATCAGGCCGTAGCGGATGTTGAGGCCATGGCCGAAGAAGAGCGCGTCGCCGTCGACGAGGTTGGGCTCGATCGCGTCCTTGTACAGATGGCGCTGCACGGGGTCGGGCGCCAGCACCATGATCAGGTCGGCCTCCTCGCACGCCTCGGCCGGCGCGAGCACCCGAAGGCCCTCGGCCTCCGCCTTGGGCCGGCTCTTCGAACCCTCGAGCAGCCCGACCCGGACGTCGACTCCAGAATCGCGAAGGGACAACGAGTGCGCGTGACCCTGGCTGCCGTATCCGAGTACGGCGACGTGCCGGTTCTGGATGGTCGACAGGTCGGTGTCGTCGTCGTAGAAGATCTCAACAGGCACGGCCGTGCACTCCTTCGTTGGCGTTTCAGTTAGCGGATGAAGGTACGGTCCAGCAGATGTTCAGGCAATTCGCTCCACAGGGCGAAGCGCGCGGTCGGTGATCGAACGGGTTCCGCGACCCATGGCCACCATGCCCGACTGCACCAGCTCCTTGACGCCGAACGGTTGGAGCACGCGCAGCAGCGCCTCGATCTTCTCACTGCCGCCGGTGGCCTCGATCGTGACGGCATCGGGCGCGACGTCGATTATCTTGGCGCGGAAGAGTTGCACGACCTCGAGCACCTGCGAGCGGGTCTGCTGGTCGGCCTTGACTTTCACCAGCAGCAGCTCGCGAGACACCGACGCGGCGGGCTCCAGCTCGACGATCTTCAGCACGTTGATCAGCTTGTTGAGCTGCTTAGTCACCTGCTCGAGCGGCAGGTCCTCGACATTGACGACGATCGTCATGCGCGAGACTTCCGCGTACTCGGTAGGCCCGACGGCGAGGGAGTCGATGTTGAAACCGCGGCGGGCGAAGAGGCCGGCGATTCGGGCCAGCACGCCAGGCTTGTTCTCGACGAGCACCGACAGCGTGTGCTTCGACATTCAGAGCTCCTCGGGGTCCCAGGCCGGCGCGAGGTCGCGGGCCACCTTGATGTCGTCGTTGCTGGTACCGGCCGCCACCATCGGCCACACCATGGCGTCTTTGTGGACGCCGAAGTCGACCACGACGGGCGCGTCGTTGATGCCCATGGCCTTCTCGATCGTCGCGTCGACGTCGTCGGCGGACTCACAGCGCAGTCCGATGCAGCCCATCGCGTCGGCGAGCTTGACGAAGTCGGGCACCCGGCGCGAGTGCAGGTCGGTGTTGGAGTAGCGCGCGTTGTAGAACAAGGTCTGCCATTGCCGCACCATGCCGAGCGCGCCGTTGTTGATGAGCGCAACCTTGATCGGCGCACCTTCGAGGGCGCAGGTCACGAGCTCCTGGTTGGTCATCTGGAAGCAGCCGTCGCCGTCGATCGCCCAAACCGTCGCGTCGGGCCGGCCGAATTTCGCACCCATTGCCGCCGGCACCGCGAACCCCATCGTGCCCGCGCCGCCGGAGTTGATCCAGGTGTGCGGCACCTCGTGCGGCAGGTAGTGGGCGGCCCACATCTGGTGCTGCCCGACGCCCGCGACGTAGACGGTGTCGGGCCCGGCGATCTTGCCGAGCCGTTCGATGACGAACTGCGGCGACAGACTGCCGTCGGACGGCGTGTCGTAACCGAGCGGGTAGACCGTCCGCCAGGCGTCGAGCTGGCGCCACCAGCCGGTCAGGTCAGCCTGGTTTCCGGCGTCGAGCTCGGCCTTCACTGCGACGATGAGATCGGTGATCACCTCGCGTGCGTCGCCAACGATCGGGACGTCGGCTGTGCGGTTCTTGGAGATCTCGGCCGGGTCGATGTCGGCGTGCACGATCGTCGCGTCGGGCGCGAACGTCGACAGCTTGCCGGTGACGCGGTCGTCGAATCTGGTACCGAGGGCGATCAGCAGGTCGGAGCGCTGCAGGGCACCAACAGCGCCGACCGTGCCGTGCATGCCCGGCATACCCATGTGCTGCGGGTGGCTGTCGGGAAACGCACCGCGCGCCATCAGCGTCGTCACGACCGGGATGCCGGTCAACTCGGCGAGCTGCTTCAACTCCTTCGTGGCCCGCGCGAGCTGCACGCCGCCGCCGATATAGAGCACCGGACGCTTCGCCGCCACGATGAGCTTCGCTGCTTCACGGATCTGCTTGCCGTGCGGCTTGGCCGCCGGGCGGTAACCCGGGAGGTCGACCTTGTCGGGGTAGTCGAAGGTCGTCATGGCCTGGAGTGCATCCTTGGCGACGTCGACGAGCACCGGACCCGGCCGGCCGGTCGACGCGATGTAGAACGCCTCGGCAACCGTGCGCGCAATCTCGTCGGGGTTCGTGACGAGGAAGTTGTGCTTCGTGATCGGCATCGTGATGCCGCGGATGTCGGCTTCCTGGAACGCGTCGGACCCGATCATCGACGACGGCACCTGGCCGGTGATCGCGACGATCGGCGTCGAGTCCATGTACGCATTCGAGATCGGCGTGACGAGGTTCGTCGCGCCCGGCCCGGACGTCGCCATGCACACGCCGACCTTGCCGGTCGCCATCGCATAACCTTCGGCCGCGTGTCCGGCACCCTGCTCGTGGCGGACGAGGATGTGCCGCAGCTTGGTCGAGTCGAAGAGCGGGTCGTACAGCGGCAGGATCGCGCCGCCGGGGATCCCGAACGCAATCTCGGCGCCTGCGCTTTCGAGCGCGAGCACCAGCGCCTTCGCGCCGGTTATCTGCTCAGTCATCTCGGCCTCTCCATCTGTCTGCGGGTCGAACAGGTGCGGTACCTCTGCCTCCAGCGAGACCTGCACACCCAGTCTCGGCCCTCGGGCAACAAAAAGCCCCTCGTGCCGGGTAGCACAGAGGGGCAGCGCGCTGACGTGACCGAGTGGTCAGCCGGCGCGCTTTTCTACGATAAGCAGGATCTGCACGCGACCAAGATTGTCTTACGAACCGATGGCTGTCAACCCGATCAAGAACCGCCGAGGCGCCAAGAATCCCTTAAATACAAGGACATCCTACTAGTTTTCGGCCCCATCGCCTGCCGAGTTGTCAGCCGCTCGACGCCAAAGAGAGCGTGCGGGTACTGACAACTCGAGGAGCAGCTAACCGAGAAGCTGGAGGGCCGCGGCCGCGACCCGGAGGTCGGAGACGAGGGCGGCATAGGCGCTAGGGCGGTCGGCATCGGGAGTCCGGAGGATCGCCGACGGATGCACCGTCACCAGGAATCGCTTCGTGCCGAGGCTGGTGTCCCGCTCCAACACGACGCCGCGGTCCCGCATCACTCGCACAGTCGTCCCGAGCAGAGCTCGGGTAGCCGTGGCGCCAAGGCAGACCACTACGTCGGGCGCCACCGATCGAAGCTCAGCCGAGAGCCAGGGCTTGCAGGCAGCGATATGGACGGCGTCGGGTGTCTGGTGGATGCGCCGGGTTCCGCGGACCGTGAAACGGAAGTGCTTCACCGCATTCGTCACCCAGATCTGGTCGCGGTCGATGCCAGCTTCGTCGATCGCCTGCACGAGTAGCCGACCAGCTGGGCCCACGAAGGGCGCGCCTCGCTCGTCCTCGACGTCTCCGGGCTGCTCGCCGACCAACGCGAGGCGAGCGCGGGGAGCGCCCCGACCGAACACCGTTTGCGTCGCGTCCCTGAACAGCTCGCAACCCTGGCAGTCGGCGGCGGCCGCCCGCAAAGCCTCCAGATCTTCGGTTTCCGGGACGAAGGCGGCTGCGCCGGCTGCCTCGTGACCGTTGTCCCGATGAGCTGGATCTCGACTGTCGTCCGGTGACATGCCGCCCAAGTTAGCTGCAGACCGCGCCGTGAGCCGCCGATCCGACCAGCTTGCGGTACTTCGACAGCACACCCGTCGTGTACCTCGGCGGCAGCGGCTCCCAGTCGATCCGACGCTTGGCCAGCTCGTCGTCGTCCACCAGAAGGTCGAGGGTGCGGGTGGTGACGTCGAGCCTGATCCGGTCACCGTCGCGCACGAAAGCGATCGGGCCGGCGTCGACGGCTTCGGGCGCGACGTGCCCGACGCACAGGCCCGTCGTCCCGCCGGAGAAGCGGCCGTCGGTCAACAGCAGCACGTCCTTGCCGAGCCCGGCGCCCTTGATCGCGGCGGTCACCGCGAGCATCTCGCGCATGCCGGGACCACCCTTCGGCCCCTCGTTGCGGATCACCACGACATCGCCCGGAAGCAGCGTGCCGTTTTCGACCGAAGCCATCGCGGCGGCCTCGCCGTCGAAGACCCGAGCGTTACCTTCGAACGTCGCGCGGTCCATACCCGCTGTCTTCACGACCGCACCATCGGGGGCGAGCGAGCCGCGCAGGATCGTCAGGCCGCCGGTGCGATGGATCGGATCGGCCAACGCGTGGATGACCAAGCCATCTGGGTCGGACGGCGAGAGGTCGGCGAGGTTCTCGGCGACTGTGTGACCGGTGACCGTGAGCGCCGACCCGTCGATCAGGCCCGCGCCGAGCAGAGCTTTCATCACGACTGGGATGCCACCGACGTGGTCGACGTCGCTCATGACGTAGCGGCCGAACGGCTTCACGTCGGCGAGATGAGGCACCTGGTCGCCGATCCGGTTGAAGTCGTCGAGGTCGAGGTCGACGTCGGCCTCGCGTGCGATCGCCAGCAGGTGGAGCACCGCGTTGGTCGAGCCGCCGAGCGCCATCACGACGGCGATGGCGTTCTCGAACGCCGGCCTCGTCAGGATCTGGCGCGCGGTGATTCCCTTGCGCAGCAGGCCGACGACCGCCTCGCCGGATGCCCGGGCGAATCCGTCGCGCCGGCGGTCGGGTGCCGGCGGCGCGGCGGAACCTGGCATCGACATGCCGAGCGCCTCTGCCGCACTGGCCATCGTGTTCGCCGTGAACATGCCGGCGCAGGCGCCTTCGACGGTGCAGAAGGCACGTTCGATGGCATCGACCTCCGCACGCGTTACGCGACCCGCGAGGCAGCCGCCGATCGCCTCGAAGGCGTCGACGATGTTGATGTCGTTGTCACCGAGCTTGCCCGGCAACGTGGTGCCTGCGTAGAGAAAGACCGACGCCAAATCGAGCCGCGCGGCAGCCATGAGCATCCCGGGCAGCGACTTGTCGCAGCCCGCGAGCAGGACCGACCCGTCGAGCCGCTCGGCCATCATCACGGTCTCGACCGAATCGGCAATGACCTCTCGCGACACCAGGGAGAAGTGCATGCCCTCGTGCCCCATCGAGATGCCGTCGGACACCGAGATCGTGCCGAACTCGAGCGGGTAGCCCCCGGCCGCGTGTACGCCCTCCTTCGCGGACTTCGCCAGCCGATCGAGCGACAGATTGCACGGCGTGATCTCGTTCCACGAGCTCGCAACGCCGATCTGGGGCTTCACCCAGTCGTCGTCGCCCATGCCGACGGCGCGCAGCATGCCCCTCGCACCGGCCTTCTCCAGACCGTCGGTGACGTCGCGGCTGCGCGGCTTGAGATCGGGACTGTCGGTGGTCATGGCTGCCCTCTGCGTCGGAGACTGCATATCGGAAATGCACGTCGGAAATGCGGCAAACCCGGGTCGCGGGTGGCCGGAAGGGTCGCGGTGACGGCCACTCTACGTCACACGGGCGGAGGCACCGGAACGACTTCGACCAGGTGCCCACGGCTGTCGAGCAGGTCGACGTTGAGCGAAAGATTCAAGCCCTGAACGCCGGGCAGTGCCAGGCTCGCGAAGCCGGTGCTGTCGAACTCCACACCCCACTGCGGCTCACCTGGCACTACCAACGCACTCGTCACCGAAGCCGACGTCGAACCGTTCGCCCCCACCGGCGCAAGGACACCGATTCTGGTGCCGTCGACACCGTCATAAGCGAACGCGATCGGAGCGTCGGGCAACTTGCTGTCGATCAGGTATTGGCCGCCTTCGTCGGGTGCGTCGTTGCTCCACTCGAACAGCAGAGCGTCGAAAGCCCGCATCTTGAGTCGTGCGACGACCAGCCGGTTACCCGCCTCGTCGGTGCCCGCCCAAAGGAAGCTCAACCGCATCGGCGTTCCAGGCGCATCACTGTTGTGCCATGCCGTTGCCTCGCGCAGCACAAGGGCGAGCACCCGCGGGTCGGGCGTGGTGCCGCGTTCGACGGAGGGAAGGGCCTGCACTGGCTGGATCGGAGCACTCTCGCTAGCAGCCGGCGGCCGAAGGGTGATGATCGGCAGGTTCGTGCGCACCACCTCGGCCGCACCGAGCAGGACATGCACGACGACGGTCGACTCGGCGGCTACGGCGAGGTCCGCGAAGGCAACACCTCGCTGGTCAGTGAGCCATTCGCGTCCCGGTGCGAGCGGGATGTCCGGGTCGAAGTTGCTGATCTGAATCCCGCCGTCGACAGGTGGAGCGATCACGACGAGCAGGGCGACACCTTGCGGGTCGACCAAGATCGATGCGAGCACGCTCGTGGTCGCCGAGTACGGGCTGCCATAGCTCGTCGCCCCCTCGACCAGATTGGCTGAGCCCACATCCCCGGTGAACCAGCTCTGCACCACACCGGACGGTGAATTCGCGACGACGTACGCGACGCGATAGGTGGATACATCTTCGGCCAGCAGTACCTGCGCCGACCCGATCACGTCGGGATGTGACCGCAGGAACGTGGCCCTCAATTGTGCGAGCAGGACGGCGTCGGCTGCTGCGTTTCCTCTTGCCGCCCAGGCCACGACCGGGCCTACCGGCGAACTGTTCGCGGCGCCCGCCGCCACCAACGGATCCAATCGTGAAGCCGTTGGCCTCGCAGCACTGGATGAGGCCGCGGCCGCCGTTGTCGCCTTAGGCGACTTCGGCGTCGAAACTTTGACCGCGGTGGCCACGCCCGAGGCGAGGACGACGACGACGATTGCGGCCTTGATCGCGACTCGCCGACGGGTGCGCCGCACCCGCTCCTCGGCGCGGAAATATGCGCCGACCGAACCCGGTGCCATCGCTGCGCGCTCGCGCAGCGTCTCCTGTACGAGATCGGCAACGGCGGCATCGTCGAGACCGGTCGCGCGACTACGCGTGGCCGGATCGCGCATCAGCGCCGCACGTACCCGATTCGTTGCATCGTCCGTTGCGCGCCACTGGCGACGGGCCGAACCCAATGAGTCCGTGACGTCGATGCCGGTCAGCCTCCGCGAGGCGACCGACAGGTCGGCCAGCACCAAGGGCAGCCGCTGGGTTGGAAGCAGTTGCTGCCAGGCCCCCCACGTCACGTTGCGCATCGCCCGCCCGTCGGCGTCGCCGTCGCTGTCGCCGTCCGGGTCGACAGAATCGACAGGGTCGACCGAATCGATCGATCCGGCCACATCGATCACGGAGGTTGAGGTCGCGCGCCGACGTCGACCGAAACGACGGCGCACAGCCGACACCAGCGCCTCGACGGCGAACGGCTCGGGTGTACCGGTGGCTTCGACCTCGCGCCAATGCCATCGAAGCTGCGCAAGGGCGCCGGCTACAAGGTCATCGGATGAGCCCGCCGTATCGTCCGGCAGGCCGATCGTCAGCAGGAAGGCAAGGCGCGACAGCGGATCGGCGAAACTCCCCACGAACTCGCGGTAGTCGTCGTCCGACCGCGTCATCAAGACCGTCATCGACGCGCGCCTTCAGGCCGCGGCTGGCATCGGCAACGTGCGGATGACGTGGCCCGAGGCGTCGTACAGATCGATCTGTTGCGCCTGGTCCCGCAGCGATCCGGCCTGCCCGGTCACTGTCATGCTCGCGAACCCATTAGCGTCAACCGGTACCGGCGTTTCCTCTTCGCCATCGGCGACAAGGCTCGTCTTTGCCACCCCGCTCGGCACGACCGCACCTACTTGCCCGTTGCCGTAGCCGAATACCAGTGGGAAATCGGCGACGTCTGGCGCCAATCGGTACGCAACGCCCTGATGTGGCGGAACGCCGTCGCCCTGGCTCGAGCGTTTGCCCTCCTGCTGCGGCGGACCCGACCACACGACCACGAGCAGGTCGGACAGATGCAACGTCTTGAGTCGCAGGACAACGATGTCGGTTCCGCGAGGGTCGGTACCTCCCCACAGGACAACTGTTCCGGACGGCGCCGCAAGCGCACCCGTGCGGCGCCAATCATCGGCAGTCGCCAGCGCGGCCACGAGCAGGTCTGGGTTCGCCTTTCCGCGTTGCGGCGCAGTGGGAGACGAGCCGAGAAGTTGCTGCGTGTCAATGTGATCGATGAGCACGGCCAGCGTGCCGGCGCGCAATCGCAGGATCAGGCTCGGCACGTAGCTTCCGGAGACGTCCTTGATGGCCACGCCGTTCGTGCTCGGTAGCGATTGGAATCCCGGCCCTGGCGGNNCTGCCGACGGCGGCGCGATCACGACGAGCTCGGTGTGCCCGGCCGAATCAGCCAGTGCTGTTGCCAGCACCGTCGCGCCTGCGACCAACCGGCCGCCGAAACTGAACGACCCCTCGACCAAACGGGTCGCGCCGACCGGACCGTAGTACCAGGACTGCATGACGCCGAACTTCGAGTTCGCAGTGACGTACGCGACCCGGAAAGCAGAGGTGTCGGCGGCGACCAGCACCTGCACCTNNGCAGTCGGATGTGCCTTCACGAAGTCATTGCGCAGGTTTTCGATGAGGGCGCCATCGGAGGCGGCGTTCCCGCGCGTCGGCCAGTCGATGACGATGCTCGCGTCGAGTTGAGCGGCGCCGGCCGCATCTCGCGGCGCCGGTGCGGCGCGGAAGCTGGCAGCANNGCAAGCCGACGCGGCGGCCGCGGCCGCCTTATTGCCCGTCGACGAGCTCGAGACCTGTACTGCTGTCGCCGTCCCGGCTGCAAGCAGTGCGACCACGACGGCTACTGCAACGGCGGTGCGCCGACGGGCGCGGCGGACATGGTCGACGACGAGCGGATACGGATCGATCGGCGGCGCCGCTGTCGACGCATGCTCGCTCAACGTCTCGGCAAGCATGGCGGCGAGCCCGTCTTCTCCGGCCGTTTCGACCCATCCCGCCGTCACGGGTTCAGACTGCAGAGCGAGTCGAAGATCGTGCCACGCGGAGTCGGCCATCGCGTGCTGATGCCGCACCGACCCTGTCGATTCGGGGAGCTCGAGACCGGCGAGCCGCCGCGACGCGATCGAAGGATCGGCGAACACCAGCGGCACCCGCTGGCGTGGAGCCAACGTCTTCCAGGCGTCCCACACCGCGTCGTGCACGAGCGCGAGGTCGATCGCGACCGCCACCTGCCCGTCGGCGCCGTCGTGGGAGGAGGCTGCGGACGGACGCCGGAAAGCCGAGTCGGCGTCGTCCGCGCTCGGTGTGCCGGGCGCCGCAGCTGGCGACCGCTGTGGGGCCGCTTCGCGATGACCCGGAACGGGGACGTGCCGTCGATGAGGTAGGGCATCAAGCAATGCCTCGATGGCCAGCGGCTCCGGCGTTCCGGTGGCCTCGGCCTCGTGCCAGCGACGCCGAACTCGCGCGAGCGCGTCGATGGTCAGATCGTCACTCGAGGCGTCAGGAGCACCAGCAACCAGGAGGTACGCAAGCCGAGCGAGCGGATCGGCGAAACCTACGACGAAGTCGCGGGATTCGGCGTCCGGTGTGTTCATGGTCGGCCAGCCGGCCCGGCTACGACGTTCTCGACGGGCTCGCCTGCGGCAAACCTGCGGACCTGCGCATGAACAAGTGCCCTGGCGCGAGGCAGGAACGCGCTCGAGTTACCGCCGACGTGGGGTGAGATGAGCACACCGGGTGCAGTCCACAACGGATGTCCGGTCGGCAGTGGCTCGGGATCGGTGACGTCGAGAGCGGCCCGTAGCCGGCCCCTCGAAGTCTCGGCGACCAGGGCGTCTGTGTCGACGACACCACCGCGGGCGACGTTTACGAGCAGCGCGCCATCGTGCATGGCCGCGAGGAAAGCCGCGTCGACGAGATGCCTAGTGGCAGGCGTGAGTGGCGTGACCACGACAACGACGTCGGCCTGCGGAAGTAACGCCGGAAGTTCATCGGCGCCGTGCACGTCGGTGTCGGCACGGGCCCGGCTCGCCACCCGCAGCACAGTCGTCTCGAACGGCAGCAGTCGGCGTTCGATCGCAGCGCCGATCGAGCCGTATCCAAGGATCAGTACGGTCTTGTCGGCCAGCGCAGGGTAGTCGGCGTGCAGCCACTCACCGCGTTCCTGGCCGCGGACGAAGTCGGGGATTCCGCGCATCGACGACAGGATCAGTGTGAGCGCGAGTTCGGCCGTGCTGCTGTCATGGACGCCGCGGGCGTTGCACAACGTCACGCCGTCCGGCAGGAACGGCAGGACGTGCTCGAACCCGGCCGTCAGCAACTGCAGCACCCGTAATGACTCCATGTCGCGGGCGATCTCGAGCGCCGAGCGTTGAAAGGAGTAGGGCACGACGTAGAACTCGACCTGGCCAACCGAGCCCGGGGGCGTGTTCTGGCCGGTGAACACGTCGGCGTCGATCTGCGGCCCGAGCGCCTCGACGTCCGCGGCAAAATCGGGGTACGGAACCCAGACGCGCACTCTGCTCCTTCGACTGAGCTGGCCGCTCTCGTGATCTTCGACGGACCGACCGGGACGTACAGGTCGATTGTCCCTCGCGAGGCAGGTTCGCGTCACCGGGCCGTTCGGTTCGTCGTAGGAAAGACGCCGCCCGGGGCCGCCAGGTTCAAAGAAGGAGGGTTCAAGAAGGAGGATGAGCAGGTGCAGATCTCGGAACCTGATGGTCGCGAGCACGACCGGAATCCACCAGGTTGGGGCGGAACATCACCCTTCCTCGGCAAGCCCTTGCTGGACCAGGGCCGAGAGCTTTTCCAGGGCGACGACCTCGTCGATGCCGCTAGTGGTGATGGTGATCTCGTCACCGGTACGGCAGTCGAGGCTGATGAGCCTGATAACCGACTTACCGTTGACCGTCTTGCCGTTCTTCGACACCAGCACCTCGCAGCCAAAGCCGGACGCGGTCATGCTGAACATCGCCGCCGGCCGGGCGTGCAAACCCTGCGGGTTTGTCAGACGAACAGTGGCCGTTGCCATGACTTCGTCGCTCCTTGGACGTTGGCTGGTGTGTGCGTCCCCGCGCCGGATGTCGCGCGGGGACGCGCACACGCGTGCGGTGCGATCAGACGCCCCAGCGCAATGCGGGCGTATTGACGGGCGCATCCCACAAGCTCGTGAGGTCATCGGTGAGTCGGCAGACCGTCACCGTGAAGCCGGCCATATCGAGGCTCGTGATGTAGTTGCCGACCAACTGGCGCTTGATGCGGCCGCCCAACGCAGCGATCTGGGTGGCGACGTCGTCGTAGGCAACGTAGAGCTCGACCAACGGAGTGCCGCCGAGACCGTTCAGCATCACGAGCAGGTCATGGCCGGCGAGTGGCAGATCGTCGTTGATGGCCGAGACCGCGACATTGACGAGCTCGCTCGATGTACCGAGCGGGGCGCGGCGTCGACCCGGTTCGCCGTGAATACCGACACCCAGCTCGACCTCGTCGTCGGGCAAGTCGAACCCTGGCTTACCTGACGCCGGCGTGGTGCAGGCGCTCAACGCGATGCCGAACGAGCGCGAACGCTCGTTGACCTCGGTTGCCACGTCGACGACGGACTTCAGCGGAACCAGCTGCTCAGCGAGGGCCCCGGCGATCTTCTCGACGAAGACCGTGGCGCCGGTGCCGCGGCGTCCGGCCGTGTAGAGGCTGTCCTGCACCGCGACGTCGTCGTTGATGACCACCGTCGCGACCTCGACGCCGTCGTCGGCGGCCAGTTCAGCTGCCATCTGGAAGTTCAGCACGTCGCCGGTGTAGTTCTTCACGATGTGCAGCACGCCGGCGCCGGCGTCGACAGCCTTGGTAGCCGCGAGCATCTGATCAGGTACCGGACTGGTGAAGATCTCTCCGGCGCACGCCGCGTCGAGCATGCCGAGCCCGACGAAGCCGCCGTGCAACGGTTCGTGCCCCGAGCCGCCGCCGGAGATCAGCCCGACCTTCCCGGCCGTCGGCCCGCCGGCCCGGGTGATGACCTTGTTCTCGAAATCGACAGCCAAGTTGGGGTGCGCCGCAGCAATACCGTTCAACGCGTCCCTGACGACGTCGTCGACGCCGTTGATGACTTTCTTCATGCTGACACCTGCTCGTATTTGGTGGACTGGGCGGGGACTGTGATTTCGCGGGTCTTTCCGATGGCGTTGTATGCGAGCGCGCCGATGATTCCGCCCGCGAATTCACCGATCAGATAAGCCCAAATGTGGGTCAGATGCATCGTGCCGCCGNNTTGCCGCCGAGTGCACCGGCGCCGAACACGGTGCCGAGGTAGCGCGCCGGGTTGATTGCGGAACCCGTCGCGGGACCGACGACGACGATGATGGCGAAGACCACGCCGCCGATGGCAAACCCGGCCCAGCCAGGGACCGACCGGCCATCGATGCAACCGAAGACCGTGAACACGAGGATCGCGGTGCCGAACAACTCGGCGAACGTGGCGCGCGCAAAGATGGTATTTCCGTAGTCGACCGCGCCGACGTTGAACTTCGTCGCGGCCACCTTCCCCAGAACCCCGGCAATCGCCAAGGCGCCGGCGAAGGCACCCACGCACTGCGCCGCGATGTACCCCGGCACCTCACGCCACGGCATCTTGCCGGTCGTCGCCAACGCGACGGTGACCGCGGGGTTGATGTGGCAGCCGGAGATGTGGCCGATCGCGTAGACCATGGCGACCACGATGAGCATGAAGGCGAAGGAGATGCCCGTCAGCTCAGCCATCGAGAACGGCGCGCCGATCTTCTGCGTCGCGGCGTAACTGCCGGCGCCGACGAATACGAGGAGGCCGGTCCCGATGAACTCGGCGCCCAACTTCTGTGCGGTTGAATTGGACATGTGCGCTGCCGGGATCCCGAAGGTCCCGGACCACCTCCCTCGACGAGGATCGCCACCCTGGCGGCGACTGGCTGACCATCGTTCGGCATTGTCGAACGACGTTGCGAGGAAATTAGGCCCGGACTGAGAGCGGTGTCAAGGGGTTCACAACGACATTTCGTCGTCGTTTCCAAGTCGTTTTCGAGCAGCCAGGAGCAGCCACAATTGCACGGGGATTTTGGCCACACGGCAGAGCGCGGCGAGGGTCACATCCCTCGCCGCGGGCCGGGCTTCCGGCGCCGACGCGCTATTACAGCTTGCTCAGGCCGCGGGTCTCCTCGGCAGCGGCGACGACGTCTGCCAATGGCAAGCCGGCCGCCGCGGCGACGACCGCGGCGACGGCGCCCTCGACGAACGGTGCGTCGACGATGACGGCTTTCACTTCACCAGCAAGTTCCTCGAGGAAGGCCATCGTCGTCAGCACCGAACTCCCGAGATCCGGAATGATGGCGACTCCTGCGTCGCTGGCGACCGCGCGCACGGCGGCCTCAAGCAAGGCGATGCTGGTGCCGAGCCTGCCGTCGTCGGTACCTCCGGCATGTGCGATCGGCGCACGGCCGGCGCACATTTGGGCCGCGAGTTCTGCCGCACCCTCGGCCAACAACGCGCTGTGCGAGACAAGGACGATGCCTACCGGACCGCTTGTCATGTCAGCATCTCCTTGCGAATGGTGTTTGGTATTGTCGAACGAACTCTGAAGGAAAGAGAGCGATGTCGAGTCCCGACCCGTCGGTCAAGCGGAACGGCCGCATCCAGGCGGTTGACCGTGCGGCCGGAATCATGCGGGCTCTCGCGACCGGCACGCCGACACTTGGTGTCACCGAGGTCGCCGACCGGATCGGCCTCGCAAAGCCGACTGTGTACGGCTTGCTCCGCACGCTCGAGCACAACGGCCTGGTACGCCAAGACCCCGACAGCGGCAAGTACTCGCTCGGCCCGGCGGTTCTGCAACTCGGCAACGCCTATCTGGCCGGCTCCGACCTTCGCACCCGGTCGATGCTGCGCGCCGCGGCGTTGGCCCGGCAAGTCAACGAATCGGTGTGGGTGGCTGTCTTGACCGAGACCGACGTCATGGTGGTCCACCACGAGTTCCGACCCGACGACGTCGTGCAGATTCTCGAGGTGGGCGCCACGATCCCCTGGCACGCCTGCGCGCTTGGGCATGCCATCGCCGCCCACGTCGAAGAAGACACGTTGCACACGTTGATGGCCGGTCCGTTGCGGCCGCTGACCGGTCGTACTCTCACCACGAAGGCCGCGCTGTCGAAAGCGCTGGCCAAGGTGCGGACCAATGGCTACGCCGTCGAAAACCAGGAGTCCAACGTAGGCGAGGGCGGTATCGCCGCAGCCATCGTCGATCGGCGTGGTGTCGCTGCCGGCTCCGTTGGCATCGTCGGCCCGACCGAACGGCTGCTGCCGCCCGCGGGTGCTGCTTCGCTCGCCCGCGCCGTGGTTGACACCGCTCGCGCGATCTCGCGCGACATGAGCGGTCGGCGGCTCACGGTCGCCCTCGACGAGCCCTAGCGAGAGCGGCGAGCCCGAGTTCGATAGCTCGCTCACGACGCACCAGCGGTCTCGACATAGCGCCACACCGCTTCGGCGTCCGCGAGCCGCAGGATCTCGCCAAGCCTGCTGGTCCAGTCGCTGAGGCTGATGCGGCGGATCCGGTAACGAACCTCGTCGACCCGGGCCGGCGAGACACTGAAGTTTCGGACGCCGGCAGCAAGCAGCAGCGGCAACACGAGCGGATCGCCGCCCGCGTCACCACACACCGAAACGGAGATACCCCCCGCGCTGGCCGCCGCGCAGGTGGCAACGACGCACGCCAGGACCTTGGGATGGGCCGCCAACGCCGGCCGCGCGCCTTGATCGGCCCGGCTCAGGCCGAGCACAGCAGCTGTCAGGTCGTTCGTCCCGAGCGAGAAGAAGTCCGACACCTGGGCCAGGCTTTCTGCGTTCTCGACAGCCTCCGGGAGCTCGACCATGATGCCGAGCCTCGGCTCAGGGACGCCGATCCGATGCGCCATCACGCGGAGCTCGGCACGCACGGCGCTCACCTGCTCGGGCCGCCGCACCATCGGGAGCATGATTGCCGTCCGAGCTCGGCGACCGACGTCGAGCACCGCGGCCAGCTGTGCCCGCAACGCGTCAGGGTTGTCAAGCAGCGCGTCGAGACCCTCGAGTCCGCGGGTCAGAAACGGCGGGACCTTGTCGTTGCTGAAGTCCATCAGCCGAACAGCGACAGGGACGTCGTCGAGCTGGGCGAACACCGGCGTCAGGGTCTGGCGATGCAAGGACTCAGTCGGCCAAACCTGTGCATTGAGGAACGGTAGCTCGGTTCGCAGCAGACCGACGCCGCTCACGCGTGCAGCCAGGCCGATCGCCACTTCGGGCGCTGACGCGACGTTGCAGGACAGCACGACTCGACGTCCATCTGCAGTCTCGGGCGCCAAGTCGCGTTCGAGTGCGAAGCGTTCGCGGCGGGAGCTTGCCTCGGCGACCCGCCTATCGGCGTCGGCACGGGCAACGCGTGAAGGATCGATGACGAGCACCGCGCGGTCGGCATCGAGCACCACGTCGCAGCCGTCGGCGATCGCGAGCTCGGCGGGATCGATACCCACGAGCAGCGGGATGCCGAGTGAGCGCGCCACGATCGCCGCATGGGCGTTGACGCCGCCGCGCAGCGACACCGCACCGACCAGACCCTGATCCGCTACCTCGAGGAGATCGACCGGTCCGACGTCGGCGTCCATCATGACGAAGGGCTTGGGCGGTGGGGCATTGTCATGCTCCCCCGCAAGTACCAGCAGGGCCCGGCGTACGACCTGGCGGATGTCGGCCGCCCGTTCGCGCAGATACACCGACTCGAGAGACTCCAGCAACGCCGCGAACTCCTCGCCCGCGCGCTGGATCGCCGTACCCGCCGGCACGCCTGCTGCCATCGCCGACACGACGGTGTTGAGCAGCTCCTCGTCGCGAGCGATCGCAGACTCCGCCGTGAGAATGGCGGCCTCTTCGTCCAGACCCTTCGTGCGCATTTCCGCGCCCAGGCGAAGTAGCGCGTTAGCCACGCTCGCGAACGCGTCACGGACGGCGTCCTCGTCAGCGGTAAGCGAGCCCAGGGCTGCGGTCGGGTCGCGCCGAGGCTGCCAGGCGGCGGCGACGGCGACGCCCGGCGAAGCGGCGATGCCACTGACGCGTCGCTCACCCAGCTTCACGTGCCCTCCACGGCAGTGACGAGGGCGCTGAACAGAAGTGCCGTCGAGGTCGCCCCTGGATCCTGGTGGCCGACGCTGCGCGGCCCGAGGTAGCTCGCGCGTCCCTTCAACGCCTGCAACGGGATCGTCGCCTCCGCGCCTTCCTCCGCGGCCTGCGATGCCAGCTTCGCCGCGACCGGCATCGTGGCGCCCTCGTCAACCGCCGCCTGAAAGGCGTCGGCAGCGGGCGTGAATGCGTCGACCATCGTCTTGTCACCNNCCGACGGACGCCGCGCCGAGCTTGCGGATCGCTGCCAGAGCTTCGTGCAAGGCGTTGGCGAACTGCGCCGGCGTGACGTCGGCGTCCTTGCCCAGGGCCTTGCCTGCGCTTCGAAACGCCGAACCGTACAGCGGCCCCGAGGCACCCCCGACCGTCGAGATCAAGGCGCTCCCGGTCGTGACCAGGACCTCTCCTGGGCCCTCGGGCTCCTTCTTGTCCAGCGCCGCGACGACCGCGGTGAAACCGCGCAGCAGGTTCACGCCGTGATCAGCGTCACCAATCGCGGAATCCAAGCTCGTCAGATGGTCCTTGTCCTGTTCGACGAGCCGAAGCATCTCCCGAACCCATGCCCGAGCAGTCGTTCCGTTCACGGTCAACCTCTGCCAGTTGGGCCCGAACCGGGCACGCCAGTAATCGACAACGGCACCGCGTCGCGTCGCGTCGATTTCCAGCCGGGCTTTCCTGACCGGAGCGCGTTCGACAATGCCGAACGCTGTTACCGTTGCCAGCACGGTAGGTGGGGGCTCGCGGCATGTCAAGAGAAGTGCAAGCCTCAGACCTGCGCGCCGAGCCGTTCTAGGACGAGCTCACGAACCCGCGCGGCATCGGCCTGGCCGCGGGTCAGCTTCATGACTGCGCCGACGAGCGCACCCGCCGCCGCGACCTTGCCGTCGCGCACCTTCTGCGCAGCATCGGGGTCTGCGGCGATCGCCGCGTCGACGGCGGCACCGAGCGCAGCGTCGTCCGACATGACGGCAAGACCGCGAGCCGCGACCACCTCGTCGGGCGATCCCTCTCCGGCGACGACGCCCTCGAGCACCTGTCGGGCCAGCTTGTCGTTGAGCTTGCCCTCGGCCACGAGCGCGACGATGCGGCCGACCTGTTCGGGCCCGATGGGCAACCCCGAAACCTCGATGCCGCGTTCGTTCGACAGCCGAGCGAGCTCACCCATCCACCACTTGTACGCATCGCGGGGCGGCGCGCCGAGGGCAACCGTGGCCTCGATCGAGCCCACCGCGCCTGCATTCAGAGCCGCCTGCATCTCGAGCGCCGAGATGCCCCAATCGACCCGCAACCGCCGACGCCGATCGAGCGGCAACTCGGGCAGGGTCGCTCGAAGTCCTTCGATCCAGTCGGACGCCGGGGCAATGGGCACCAGGTCGGGCTCAGGAAAGTACCGGTAGTCCTCGGCCTGTTCCTTGCTTCGACCGGACGTCGTGATACCGGTGTCCTCGTGGAAGTGCCGGGTCTCCTGCTTCACCCTGCCGCCGGCGGACAAAACCCCTGCCTGCCGCTCGATTTCCGAGCGCACCGCACGTTCGACGGATCGCAACGAGTTCACGTTCTTGGTCTCGCTGCGGGTGCCCCAGTCGCCCGAGCCGACCGGGTTCAGCGAGAGGTTGACGTCGCAGCGCAGCGAGCCCTCCTCCATCCGCACGTCGGAGACATCGAGCGTCCGCAAGGTCTCGCGCAACTCGGTGACGTAGGCACGCGCGACCTCGGGGGCGAGCGCGCCGGTGCCCGGCACCGGCCTCGTCACGATCTCGACCAGCGGGATACCTGCCCGGTTGTAGTCGACGAGTGAGTGGGTCGCGCCGTGAATGCGACCCGTCGAGCCACCGACGTGCAGCGACTTGCCGGTGTCCTCTTCGAGATGGACCCGCTCGATCCCGACTCGAACAACCTCGCCGTCTACCTCGACGTCGAGATACCCGTCAACACACAGCGGCTCGTCGTATTGGGAGATCTGATAGTTCTTCGGCATGT
>PLCK01000295.1:0-141 GCA_003134755.1 Actinomycetota bacterium
CGCAAGGCCATGCTCGAAGACCTCGCGATCCTCACTGGTTCGCAGGTCGTCGCACCCGAGGTCGGCTTGAAGCTCGAGGACGTAGGGCTCGAAGTCCTCGGCACCGCCCGCCGCGTCACGATCACCAAGGACGACACCACG
>PLCK01000295.1:163-3151 GCA_003134755.1 Actinomycetota bacterium
GAACTCAAGGAGAAGAAGCACCGGCTCGAAGACGCGATCTCGGCGACCCGTGCCGCGGTCGAGGAAGGCATCGTCGCGGGTGGCGGTTCGGCGCTCGTGCACGCGGGGTCCGCACTCGACAAGCTCGAGCTCGACGGCGACGAGGCAACCGGTGTCAACATCGTGCGCCGGTCGCTGGTCGAGCCGCTGCGCTGGATCGCCGAGAACGGTGGCCTCGAGGGCTACGTCGTGACAGAGAAGGTCGCCGGCCTGCCGGTTGGCCACGGACTCAACGTGGCGACCGGAGAATACGGCGACCTGATCGCCGACGGCGTCATCGACCCGGTCAAGGTCACCAGGTCGGCGCTGGCCAACGCGGCGTCCATCGCAGCGATGCTGCTGACCACCGAGACACTGGTCGTCGAGAAGACCGAGCACGATATCGACGTCCATGGCGCGCACGACGGCCACACCCACGGCGCATCGGCGCATGGCCACAGCCACTGAATTCCGAGGCTGCGGGTGTGACCGGGTGAGTAACCGCGATTCGCAGGTCGCGGCGAGCTCTGCTCCAGTAACCTCCGCCTTGAGGCCTCGGCGTTTTCGCCCTGCCCTGACTCCGTGATGGGGGTGCGTCGGCTTGGACGGTCACCTCACCGACGCAACCGACGCCACCGACCAGGCCACTGACTCGGCGACCGCACCCGGCGTGGCCGCGAAGGCGACCGCGGGCCGGGCGGTCGACGAACTCGCGAATCTGCTGGCCAAGGGCGAGCGGGCAGCGTTCCATGGGCCGCCCGGCACCGCCGTCCCGGCTCTCGAGCAGGCAGTCGAGCTCGCGACCGCCAGCGGCCGGACGGCCGAGGCGACCGCGGCGACCTGGCTGCTCGGCGTCGCTCAGGCGTCCCGCGGGCGATTCGGCACGGCGCTGACATTGCTCGGCGGTGTCATGGGACCACTGCGCGCCGCTCTCGCGGGCGAGGACACCGCGCCTGAGCTGCGGCTGTTCGGCGCCCTTGGTGCTGCGACTGTCGCCAGCGTGCATCGCCAGCTGGGGCGGCACACGGTGGCGTGGGAATTCGACGCGCTCGGCCTGACCGCAGCCGACGCGATTCCCGGGCTCGACGAAGCGGTGTTCGACTGCCGGCTCGGGCTGGCGTCTGACGCGGTGGGCCTAGGCGAGGTCGAGATCGCCACGACCGAACTGGCCGTGGCCGCGGGTCTGGCGGAGATCCATCCGGACTGGTGGCGGCAGCGGGTCCGGCTCGACTGGGTTCGCGCGGAGATTGCGCTGTTGAGCGACGATCCGGCGGCCGCGCAGGAGGCTGCGTCGGAGGCGATCGACCGGGCCGAGCTCGCCAGGGCACCGCGGCACGTGGCGAAGGGCCTGCTCTTTCTCGGCGTCGCGCAGGCGCAGCAGGGGTTGCCCGAGACGGTCACGACCCTGCGCCGCGCTGCCACGCTCGCCGAGCAACTCGGGACGACGCCGCTGATCTGGCCCTCACGGGCTCTTGTCGGTGCCCTGCTCGCGGACTCCGACCCGCCCACCAGTGCTCGCAGCTTGCAGGCGGCCAGGTCGGCAGTGCTGGCGATCGCCGGCGATCTTCCCGACGACATTCGCAGTGAATGGCTCAATCGCCCCGATATCGAAGCTTTGCTGTCCGTTTAGGCGCGACGCTGACCGTCACGGCGCGACCGACCTGCCGGTATGGCCCGTTCGGCGGTTCCGATTGCGCTGTCAGGAGTAACGGAAACGCGCAACTGCGGCTCAGGGTGCACCCAAACCCTGCCGATGACCGTATCGAAGGCCCGGGTGGGCGACATGCCCCGCGGGACGGTACGGATAGGGAACGGGCGGACCGCTGGTGACGACTGTGCTCATCTGTGACGATCATCGGCGCTTCCGCGAGCACCTGCGCCGCTTCGTCGCTGCCGTGCCTGGCGTCGACCGGGTCATGACAGCGGATACCAGCGCGGAGACCTTCGTTCGCTATGCCGCAGAGCTGCCCGCACTGGTCCTGCTCGATGTCGCGATGCCGGAACTCGGTGGCCCGGAGACTGCGCGCCGCCTCGTCGCGGCCCATCCCGGCGCGAACGTCGTCATGCTCGCCGGATCCGCTGACAGCGACAACCTGGCCAGGGCGATGGCTGGTGGCGCGCGCGGCTACCTCACCAAGGACGTGTCGGTCGAGGAGTTGTGTGCGGCACTTGCACACGTCGTCGTCGATGCCGGTGTCGCACGCGCGAACAACGGCCACGGACCTGCCCAGATCATCGATCCGCCGCTGACAGAGCGTGAACGTCAGGTGCTCGACGGCATGAGTCGTGGTAAGACCAACAACGAGATCGGCCGCGAGCTGTTCNNCGCAGGCTGTTCCGCAAGCTCGGCGTGAACGACCGGGCGCAGGCAGTCGCGCTCGGATTCCGCAGCGGGATCGTCCGCTAGCCGTCCTGACAAGAGACAGCTAGCGCAGGTCGATCGTCTCGCCGTCGGACTCCGGTCCGTCGTCCGTGTCGGACGCCGACATCACACCGTCGACGAATCCGGTCGCGTAGTCCCACGCGACATAGTCGGCCGGGTTCGGGTCGTAAGCCGGTTCGTGCACCCTGATGCTGCCGACGTCGAGCAGTTGTCGCAGGTTCCCACGCAGCAGTTCCCAGGCGAAGTAGTGCGCTGCCTCGCATTCGCCGCACTCGACGACGAGACCCCGGACGCCGCGTGGCTCGAGCAGCGTCTGGAAGACCTCGAGATCCTCCAGATCGACGAGGATCTCCTCGCGGTCCTGCGGGGAGAGCGGTTCGCTGGTTGCCTCGTGCATCTGCCGAGGTTAACCCTCGTGCAGCTGCGGAGGTTAACTGAGCGCGCCCGGTACGATGGTGCCTCAGCCGTCTGCCCGGAAGGATCCCGGTGACCGAGCACCCGCACGGCGGGCCTGTGTACGGCGACGACACGATGGCCGGAAAGATCGCCATGGTCGGTCTCACCTACGACGACGTGCTGCTGCTGCC
>PLCK01000113.1 GCA_003134755.1 Actinomycetota bacterium
CAGTAGAACCGCACCGATGCCAACAGCGGCGGCCAGCAAGGTGATCGGCTGGTCAAGGGGCGCCAGCCACACCACCGGGAAGGCGTGCGTCGGGCCGAAGAACTCTCCGTAGAGTGCGCCGAAAACCATGCTGAATACGCCCGCAGCCGCGATCAGGATCCAGGCCCGCCGAAGCGGCTCGAGCCGCTGCCAGTGCCCAGATCTCACGGCGAGGCCGATCAGCAAGAGCAACGCGCCATGACCGAGGTCGGCGAACATCATGCCGAACATCACCACATAGGCAAGCCCCGCGATGAACGACGGATCGATGTCCCGGTAGGCCGGCGTGGCATACGTCTCGACGAGCGGCGTGAACGACCGTCCGGGTCCGGCATCGGAGAGCAACGTTGGCGGTTGCAGCCCGCGCGGCCGCGGCAGACCGACGATCGCACCGCCGACCGGCGCGACCTGCTCCCTCAAGTGCGTGAGTTCATCGGCGCGGGCCCATCCGACGAAGCCGATCACGCTGTCGTGTCGTACGCCCGTCTGAAGCCTCGCTTCCAACTCGGCCTCACCAGCAACCAGGTCACGACGTCCTTGCCGCTCGCACCACTCGAGGTCAGGCGGCTCGCTCGACAGCCGCGGCTCTGACGCACTCGGTGGGAGCCGCCCAAGAAGCGCCGTCGCGGGCCCATCAGCGGGATCGGACGACGGTTCGAGCTGGACCGCCCCGATGTCGGCGACGTGAACCAACAGCTCGCGAGCCGAGTCGGACGGCGCCAGCAAGGCGACCCGCTGCATCGAGACCGGACCAAAGTGCTCACGCCAGCGCATCGAAATCCTCCAGCCGACCGCCACGGGCGGCGATCTCCAGCGCCGCTCGCGTGCGCCACGCGTCGGTGGCCATCACGGCGATCGCACCGACGACCGGCTCCGGGCCGAGCGACGACGACCGCAGCAACACCCGGCCATCCCGCTCGACACGTGTCCACCAGTGCGCCTCGGCGAGCCAGAGATCCTCGGGTTGGTTTACTCCGGCAAGCGCCCAACGTGCGTTGCGGGGCAACGCCTCCTGCAGCGCGGTCAACGAGCGAGCATCGACCGCCCGCATCCCGAGGATCTTGCCGAGTAGCCGGCGGACACCGGGGGGGAGCTCGCGTTCGGCGAGCAACTGCTCGCGAGCGACGAGAAGCGCCGCCGCGCCCGTTGCCCAGGCTCGGCCACCGGGTACGGCGGATGTTGCCCGGTCGAGCAACCGGCTACGCATCATCAGGCCGATCGCTCGGGCCGAATCGTCGTCAGCGCGTCCCCACCACGTTGTCGCGAGCTCCTCGCGCAACGCGTGATCCTGCGAGATGTCGGCGAGACGGCGCCAGCTAATGGCGAGGCCGCCCAGGTCAAACGCCGGTGCCTTGTCCCCGGCGTCCGCTGCGCGAAATCTTGCCTCGATGTTCGCAATCTCGAACCAGGCCGTCGCCACGCGCAGCATCGAGATGCCAGCCGACGGAGCCCACCCCGCGAGCACCCGCATGTTCCACAACAACGTCGCAGCAATTGCGCGTTGGGCAGCATCGAGGCTTTGGTCGGGTTTGATATCGCGCGAATACGGCGTCGTCATCAGCGCGCCAAGAGCGTCGGCAAGACCCTTGCTGGCGGCAATTCGCCTTGCACCATGCAGGCCCAGCACCCGTCGTGACATCGCGACGGCCCGTACGTCGCCGGCGACCCACCCCGCGCTCATCTCGGTTCGGCCGCGAGCGCGCGAACCCGCTCGACCGCCTCCACAACCTGCGATGGAATCCCGGCGGCCCCCGTCGCAGCGATCTCGGCGGCCCGCGAGCGCGCCGCCGACAACACCTCGGCCTGCTCGTTCTCAACGACGGCACGTGCAGCCGCTGCGGCGCTCGTACGCGCAGCCTCGGCCCGCACGGCAGCCTCCGCCTCGATCGCTTCAATCCGTTCACGGCCCGACGCGATGATCTCCTCGGCTTGTCGAGTCGAGCGCGCGAGGATCGCTTGGCGCTCGGCTTGGACGGCGGCCAGCGCGGCAAAGACGGCACCAAGTTCGTCGTCCGGGGTGAGCCGCGAGTCCGACGGCACCCCTACCGGTCCGGCCCGCCCCGGCGCTGGAGCCGGCCGAAAGCGATCGAGGATGTGACTTAGGGCGGCCACGCGATGGTCACACCCGTTCGGCGACGGTCGCGCTCCGTGAACCTTCGCCCTCGGCGCTGCTTCCGGACTCCGTTGCCGTGCTGCGGACAACGAGCACGGGGCATCGCGACTGGTGCACGGTCGCGTGCGCTATCGAACCGATCTCCATACCGACGAAGCCGCCGCCGCCCCGCGCTCCGATGACGAGCAAGCGGGCCGTCGTCGACGCATTCACCAGCGCTTCGGCTGGGTACCCGACATCAAACGAGGTGAGTACCTCGAGCTGGGGGTAGTGCCGCGACGCCGACGCGAGCAGTGGCTTGAGCGCCGACCTAGCATCCGCCTCGGCGACCGCCTGCGCAGCCACTGGGTCGGGTACGCCTTCAGCCTTCGAGTGGATGTACAGCGCCCAGACCACGCATAGCGGACTACCGCGCCGCTCGGCCTCCTTGAACGCAGCGGCCAACACCGCTGGCGATTCACTGGAGCCGTCGATGCCGACGACGACCGGACCGACCGACCGTTGCGTACCTCTCACGACGACGACTGGACAGGATGCGTTAGCGACGACGTGCAGGGCGACCGAGCCCAGGGACAGCCCACTGCATCCCCCAACCCCGCGCGCCCCGACGACGAGCAGTCCCGCACCGGCAGCGGCCTCGAGGAGTACCGCACTGGGTCGACCGCGGACGAGATGACGAGCCACCGCCAGCTGGGGGTGCGATGCCCGCAAGCTGCTTAGGGCCGCAGTCAACATGGCGTCACCGTGAGTCTGCGACGTGGCCCCGACGTCGGTGTTCTCGAGTGGGTCCGCCGGGTTGCGATACATCGGGCGCCAGGCGTGCACGACATCCAACGCCGCACCCCGACGAATGGCCTCGTCGACTGCCCACGACAGTGCCGCTCGGCTGGCCGTTGAGTCGTCAAGTCCGACGACGACCCGATGCGCACCGGTAGGGGCGGATTTCGTGTCTATGAGGTGCCGTTCACTGCCTTGAGTCGGCACTCAGAACACCTTCTAAGTCGACGCGCGCAGTATTCTGCAGTACGGCGGCCAACTCGGCAAGCGCACGTGAAGCAGCGATTTCGTCTCCGATCTCAGGAACGATCTGCTCCGACGGGTGAACGAATGCGGTGCCCTCACCGTGCAGCAGCATAGCCCTGGGTTCTTCGGTGACGAGCACTGCGTGTGCCTTCGTCACGGCATCTTCTTCGGACAGGTAGATCTTCACGGCCCACGTCTTGGTGTGCATGACGACCGCTCCCTTCCTGAGAGTCCTGTTCTCTTTCACGCTCGCTCTGGCGACCCTCTTAGGGCAGGGTCAAACGTCACGCGCAGACGGTCCTAGGACCCGACCGCAGCAGTGCTTCCTTAGACGGTCAGGACCGCGGCGCCAGTGACCCGATCTGCAGCAAGGTCCGCAAGCGCAGCATCGGCGGCCTTGAGCGGATACGTCACTGTCGTGACGTGTACGCCGGCCAAGGCGGCAGCACTCAGAAACTCCTCGCCGTCCGCCCGCGTGTTGGCCGTTACCGAGCGCAACGCCCGCTCGCCGAACAAGTGCCGCTGGTAGTCGAGGGCCGGGATCGCACTCAGGTGGATCCCGGCGATCGCGAGCGTTCCACCGCGTCCAAGCGCTTGCAACGCGACCGGCACCAGCTCACCAACGGGGGCAAAGAGAATCGCCGCATCGAGCTTTTCCGGAGGTTGGGCGTAGGCGTCACCCGCTGAAGCCGCGCCGAGCTCCAGGGCTAGCCGCCGCGCTTCGGCCGAGCGGGTCAAGACGTGGACCGTGGCGCCCTGCCAGATCGCGATTTGTGCGGCGATGTGCGCCGAGCCACCGAAGCCGTAGATCCCGAGCCGGCCGTTCTTGGGCAGATTCGCAAGGCTCAGCGCCCGGTAGCCGATGATGCCCGCACACAACAGGGGCGCGGCCTGCTCGTCGTCGAAGACATCGGGAATCAGGTAGGCGTAGCGCTCATCGACAACTGCGTACTCGGCATAGCCGCCGTCGGCATCCCATCCGGTGAACTGTGCGTCGGGGCAGATGTTCTCGTGGCCGGTCGTGCACCAGCAGCAGTGCCCGCAGGTTGCCCGAAGCCAAGCAATTCCGGCGCGCTCGCCGCCCTGGAACCGGTGCGCTCCGGGGCCGATCGCATCGACGTAGCCCACGATTTCGTGCCCGGGCACGGTGTTTGCTCGCCTCGGCCGTAAGTCACCCTCGGCAAGATGCAGGTCGGTCCGGCACACGCCACACGCACTCACCCGCAGCCGCACCTCGCCAGGCCCTGGCTCGGGAATGCCCCGGTCGACGGCGACGAGTGGCGCCGCGCCGTCGCCGAATCGCCCAGGCTCGGCTACCACCCATGCCAACATCTCGCCCTCCTTGGGATTCACGCCCTAGTTGGGCGATTCCACGTCGTCCCGCCCCCCTATGACCACGGGCGAACGTCCCGGTAGGCACGGACGTGTGGCACGCATCGTTCCGCACACCCAGTTCGGGCGGAAAGACATCGCCCGGTAGGTCTTTCTTACCTAGTGTCTGGCGCCTATCGCGGCAATGTGTTCGGTGAGGCGGTGTGTTCAGCAGGGCAAGACTCAGGAGGCGAGTGGCATGACGGCACGACGAAGCTTCGATCAGCTCGGGCTCATCAACGGAAAGCGCGCCCGGTTACGTCGCATTCTTTACCAGAACGGGCTCGCGAACGGTACCGCGCTCTTCCTGCCTTACGACCAAGGGCTCGAACATGGGCCTCGCGACTTCTTCGCGAACGAGGCAGCTACCGACCCTCGGTACATCTTGCGGCTCGCGATCGACGGCGGATTCAACGGCATCGCGATCCAGATCGGCTTGGCGCAGAAGTTCTACTGGGAGTTCGCCGGCGAGGTCCCGTTGGTCCTCAAGCTCAACGGCAAGACCGACATCCCCTCTGACGCCGAAGCATTGTCGCCCCTCAACGCGACGGTCGAGGAAGCTGTGGCACTCGGGGCGGACGCCGTGGGCTACACGCTCTACGTCGGAAGTCCCGCAGAGGCCACCGACTTCGAGCAGTACCGGGTCGTGCGAGCCGATGCCGCCCGCTTCGGCATGCCGCTCATCGTTTGGGCCTACCCACGTGGCTCGGCGATCATGGCCAAGGGTGGCACGGACTCGTTCTACGCCGTCGACTACGCCGCCCGCGTCGCGAGCGAACTCGGGGCGGACATGGTGAAGGTCAACTTCCCGCGCGCACAGAAGCGGCTCGCGGTGCGGCCGGAGTACGACGCGCCGTTCACCGACGAGGAGGCGATCGGTGCGGTCGTGCGCTCGGCAAACCGCTCACTGCTCTTGGTGTCTGGCGGGGAGAAGCTGGACGACGAGGCAATGCTCGGCAAGGCGCGACTGTCGATGGACGCCGGCGCGACCGGGCTGATCTTCGGTCGCAACGTCTGGCAACGCAACCACCACGACTCCATGCGCTTCGTGACGGCACTCCGCGGCATCCTCGCGGACTACCCGGCGCCTGAGAAGGCGGTCGAACTGGTACACCCGCGTGACACTTCGGACGACCCGAGGCTCGTCGGAGCACCTCAATAGTCCCAATCGGCGCCTTAGGGAGCGGCCCCACGAACAACCATGACCGGACTGCTTGATTGATGGGCGACCGCATGCGCGATCGAACCCAGTCGCATGCCGGAGAATCCGCCGCTGCCGCGCGCTCCGACCACCAGTAGCCGACCCGTCACCGAAGCCTTCGCCAAGACCTCGGCCGGATACCCGACCGGAGACGACATCTCGACGGCGACATCGGGATGGCGTTGGGATGCCTCTGCGACGAACTTGTGCAACGCGTCGTCAGCAAATGCTTTGAGGCCCGCGAGCGCGCGAGCATAATCGGGCACCCCTTCCTCGGTGGAGTGCACGTAGAGCGCCCAAACGATGAGGAGCGGGCACTTTCGCAGGGAAGCTTCCTCGAAGGCGACCGACAACGCGAGCGCCGAGCCGGCGGAGCCGTCGACGCCAACAACCACTGGTCCTTTCCGGCGAAGCTGACCGCGGACAATCACCACGGAGCCCGACGAATGCACGACTGCGTGCAGGCCGACGGAGCCCAGCTGGAGATCTCGATAGCCCCCGAGTCCTCGGGCTCCAACGACGAGAACGCGCCCGCCGGCAGCGGCTTCGAGAAGCACCGCGCTGGGTCTTCCCTCCATCAAATGACCGGAAATAGCTAGTGAAGGGGCGGTGACCTGTGCGTGTCCGAGTGCCGCTGCCAGCAAGGAATCACTGTGAGCCAGCGAGACAATGGAGGCATCAGTCTGGCCATGCCCGGCATCGGTGCGAAACATCGGCCGCCAGGCGTGCACCAACTCAAGCGGAGCGTGCCGAAACGTGGCCGCCTCGATCGCCCAGTCGAGGGCGTACCTGCTACCGACGGAGCCGTCAATCCCGACGACGAACCGAGGTGGATCAGGGTTGGCGTTCATGTACCGGCCTCCTGGCGTCTTCGAACATGTGTTGCTTTCAGGCAGGACGTCGCGAGTCTCGTCCGATCGCGGTGCCGCGCCATGTGGTCGAACGTCACCTTGGACGCGCCACAGGGCCTGATAGTAATCGCTCGCGATGGCACCCGCCGTACCGCCGCCGGACCGGTGCCGTTCGTCCGTCCCGGCGGGACCTTCGACCCTCGCCGCCGGGCCAACGTCGGCCGATCGTTGCGTCGTGCTGCGACGAACGCTCAGGTGGAAGACAGTGAGGTTCGGTGCCCTTACCGTTCCTGGGCGCTGACAGTAAGGAGGAGGGCGAAGATGCAAGCAAACATTGGTGACGAACTCGTCGTTCATACCCGCCGCGTCGGCGAGCACGAACGCCACGGGGTCATCACCCAGATCCACGGCGAAGGCGGGACTCCGCCCTACGAGGTGAAATGGCAGGACGGCAAGGAAGCAGTGTTCTTCCCCAGCGCCGATTGCACAGTCGTGCCGGCTACCCCAAGTGCACCGAAGAAGGCCTGACGCCTACTGAAACGCGTTGTGTATTTCTGCCGCCGTCGCAGTAGTGCTCACGATGAGCACCTCGTCGCCGGACCGCAAGAGCAGGTGCGGTTCAGGGCTGATCGGCTGGCCGGACCGAATGATCGCCGCGACGAAGACGCCCGCGGGTAAGGCGACAGTACTGAGAGCATGGCCGACCGTCCGCGAGTTCTCGGTCAGCGCAGCCTCGATGACATTGACACCGGCCCGACTCAGGTGGGCGAGGGCCACCGTGTCCGTGACCCCGGCAGCCTCTTCTATCAACGAGATCAATGGCATCGCGGCCGGCACCATCACGTCGACACCCCAGCGCTCGTCGAAGAGCCACTCGTTGTCCATGTCGTTGACCCTGGCGACGACGTGCGGCACGGCAAACTGGCGCTTGGCCAAAAGGCTGATCACCAAGTTGTCCTCGTCCTCGCCCGTCGCCGCGACGAGCAGGTCGACACTGAGGACGCCCGCTTCTTCGAGCACGCTCGGTTCACACGCGTCACCGACCAGCAGTCTGCCGACCGGCCGGCCGTCCGCTTCGGCGAGTGCCGCGATTGCGGCCAGCCGGACGTCGTCCTGCTCGACGACAGTGACCCGGTAGCCGCCCTCGGTGAGCGTGCGCGCTGCCTGACTGCCCAAACGACCGGCACCGGCTATGACGGCCCTCATGTCCCTAGCTCCCTTCCCACGAAGCTGCGCAGCCGGTCGAGCGACGACGACGCCACGGTCAAGGTGACGAGATCGCCTGGCTCGAGCAGGGCGCCCTTGGCCGGAATCATCGAGCGACCGCCCCGGGTAATCTCGACCACCCGGATCTCGCCGTCGACCTCGAGATCCGCAATCGGTCGACCCGCCAAATAGGACGGAAGCTGGGTGCGAACGAGCAGGGTCTCGCCGTTGCCGAAGCTCAGCTCCGGCGACAGGTGGCGGTGCACCAACATCTGGCGGATCTCGTTGACCGTCCAGCGAACGCTCGCCACCGTCGGGATGCCAAGCTCGCGATAGATGTCGGCACGTCGCGGATCGTAAATGCGCGCGATGACTGCTGGCACCCGATACTCCTCTCGCGCCACCCGGGCCGCCACAACGTTGGTGTTGTCTCCTGAGGTCACTGCAACAAAAGCGTCGGCGGCCGCGATGCCGGCGCCTTCGAGCACCCGCCGGCTGTAGCCATTGCCGACACAGAACTTGCCGGAGAAGGCCTCCCCCAGCAGCGCGCGCGTCTTCGGGTCGCGATCGACGACACGTACGTCATGTCCCTCAATCGCCAGTTGACTGGCCAGCGCCGCACCCACGCGCCCGCATCCGACCACAACGACCCTCATGCGCTCACCTCTTCGTGTATAGCTGATGCGCCGGCGTGGACTCCGACTGCCGTGTGGCGGTCACGAGCGCGCAGCCGAAGCTTGCGCAGCTCTTCGGCGATCAGGAGCAGGACGCCGAAGGCGACCAACATCGCCCAGTCAGTCAACGACAGTGGCGCGGTGTGAAACACGGCCTGCAACGGCGACCAGTAGCTGATCGCCGCCATCGCCGCGACGCCCAGACACTCCGCACCGATCAGTCGAGGGTTGGAGAAGATGCCGGCCTGCAACAAGCTCCGGCGTTCGGTGCGCACGGCGAAGCCATTGAAGAACTGGCTGACGACGATGCCGGCTTGCGTCATCGTGATCGCCTCCCGATACACGGGGCTCGACGAGGTGTAGTCGGCGAACGGCAGGCCGCCCGTGTGGATCCGCCAGAAGAATGCCACGCAGACGCCGATGGACTGGATCGCGCCCAGGAAGAGGAAGCGGCGCACAACGGCAGCGGAAAACAGCGGCTCGCGCGCCGAACGGGGTGGGCGGTCCATCACATCGGGCTCTGGGGGCTCGGCTCCGAGCGCCAATGCTGGCAGAACGTCCGACCCCAGGTCGATGGCTAGAACCTGGACGGCGAGCAGCGGCACGAGCGGAAAGCCGACAAAAGTTGCCAGCATGATCGGCGTGAGTTCGGCGATGTTGTGGCTGAACAGGTAGATCAAGAACTTGCGAATGTTCTGGTAGACCGACCTGCCGAGTTCGACCGCGGAAGCGATCGAGGCGAAGGAGTCGTCGAGGAGGACCATGACCGAAGCTTCCCTCGCGACGTCGGTACCGGCGATGCCCATTGCCACGCCCACGTCGGCGCGTTTGAGCGCCGGTGCATCGTTTGCGCCGTCGCCTGTCACCGCCACCACGGCGCCGCACCTCTTGAAGCCCTCGACGACGCGCATCTTGTGTTCCGGGCTCACGCGACAGAAGAGCAGCTCGGCCTCTTCCGTGATCGTGCGGTCGAGCGCGGCGTCGTCTGACTCATCGAGCTGACGGCCGGTGACGATCAGTGGATGCGGCGTGCGCACGATCCCTACGCGGCGCGCGATGTTCTCTGCGGTCAACGGATGATCGCCGGTGACCATCACGACCCGGATGCCTGCCTGTCGGCAGCGTGCGACGGCTTCGAAGACTTCGGGCCGCGGCGGATCGAGCATGGCCGCCAACCCGAGGAACGTCAGCCCAGACTCCGCGTCTTCCTGCGTCGGACGGGCGGTATCGAGTTCGCGGGCTGCGACACCGAGGATGCGCAGACCCTGGCCGGCCATGACGTCGCTGATTCCGGCAAGCTCAGCACGCAAATCCTCGGTCATGGGTCGCCGAACGTCGCCCCAGTCGGCGTCCACGCAACGAGCAAGCAATTCCAGGGGTGCACCCTTCGCGTAAGCCGCGTAGGTCAGATCCGATGTCCGGTGCACCGTTGTCATGAGCTTCCGGGTGGAATCGAAGGGAAACTCGGTCACTCGCGGGCACGCGGCCTGCTCCATCGAGAGGTCGACGCCAGCCTTGGCCGCCGCTACGACCAGCGCGCCCTCGGTGGTGTCGCCCAAGACCCGCCAGGTCTGGTCCGCGCTGGGTGGGACGAGCCTGGCGTTGCTGCAGAGTGCGGCCGCGGCGAGCAGCCGGCGCGCCGAGGCAGCATCGCTGACTTCACCGTGAGGCGCGTAGCCCACTCCCGTCACCGTGTGAACTCGCCCGGCCCGCCAGACCTGGACGACGGTCATCTCGGCCTTGGTCAGGGTCCCGGTCTTGTCGGTGCAAATGACAGTCGTCGACCCGAGTGCCTCGACCGCGAGCAGTCGTTTGACCAGCGCGTTCTTGCGAGCCATCCGGCGCACCCCGACAGCGAGCGACACGGACAAGGTGGCGGGCAACCCCTCCGGAACCAACGCCACCATCACGCCAAGCGCAAAGACGAAGGAGGCGACGACGCCGCCGTGGTGCTGAGGAAGCCTGATCACGAAGATGGCTGTCCCGATGAGAATCGCACCGCCGGAGACGCGTCTTGCCATCATCGCGACCTGGCGCTGCAACGGGCTCGCCGACTGCGGCGCGGCCGCGGTCAGCCGGAAGATCCGGCCAAATTCCGTGGCGTCACCGGTGCTGACCACGATCGCCTTGCCCGACCCGGAAATCGCCGTCGTGCCCATGAAGAGGCAGTTGCGCGCCTCGAGCTGCGGCGTCGAGGCAGGGACGGCGTCGGCGGTGCGACGAACCGGCGCGCTTTCACCGGTCAGGGCTGCGTTGTTGACCGTGAGGTCGTGCGCTTCGACGACCCTGCAGTCGGCGGGTACGGCGTCACCCGCGTCGAGAACGATCAGGTCGCCCGGCACCAGGTCGGTCGCGGGACATTCGAGACGCTCGCCCTCGCGTAAGACGCGGCAGGTGTGCGGAAGCATGGCCTGCAGCGCCTCGGCGGTCTTTTCCGCCGAGTACTCCATGCCAAAGCCGATGCTGGCGTTGAGCACGACGACCGCCAGAATCGCCAACGCGAGCTCGAGATTGCCAACATCGTGGGGTCGCTGAAGACCGTAGGCCAACAGCGTGAGCACGGAGGCTGCCAACAAGACCAGCGCGAACAGATCCGTGAACTGTGCGAGCAGCCGACGCAGGATCTTGGGTGTCGGCAGCGGCCGGAGCTCGTTCGAGCCGAAGCGGCTACGCCGCTCGGCAACCTCGGCCGCAGTCAGACCGCGCACTGAGGTGCCCAGCGCTGTGTAGACCTCGCCGGCGGCGAGCGCACGAACCTGCGACACCGGCAGCTCGGATGGCGCCGCCTGACCGACGGCGCCATCCGAGGCCATCCCGGCTCGAACAGATTTCGCCGTGCCGGGTCCGTGCATTCAGTGCTTGACTTCGATCTTGCGCGTCGTCGTCTTGGCGATTGGCAGGCGAACCTCGAGGATGCCGTCGACGTACGTGGCCTCAACTTCGCCCTCGTGCGTACCGGTCGGCAGCGCAATGCTCCTCGAGAAGGAGCCATAGCGGAACTCGGTGCGGAACCCCTCGTGGGCCTTGGGCTCGACCTTGTCCTCTCGGCTCACACTGACATGAAGCGTCCCGCCGGAGATCGAGACGTCGACGTCCTTGTCCGGATCAAT
>PLCK01000072.1 GCA_003134755.1 Actinomycetota bacterium
CGTCATCGACGGCCTCGCCGACGTGCCGCCACCGGCCTACGTCCTGCATGGCGGAACCCGTACCGACGGCAGCGGCAATCTCGTTTCGGCCGGCGGCCGGGTGCTCTCGATTACCGCGACGGGCGAGACCCTGGAGGCCGCGCGCGATGCGGCCTACGCCGGTGTCACGGAAATCAGGCTCGACGGTGCGCACAACCGGAGCGATATCGCGCTGCGAGCCGTTGCGGGTGAGATCGAGGTTCTTCTGTAGTCGAAACGTGGTCGGTGCGTGCAACCCGGCGGCGCGGCCATCCCCTCTTAACGGGGGAGATGGTTCAACGGACGGAGCGGGCGTGCGGGCAGAGGACGAGCCGGAGTTCAAGGCATACGCCAACCCGCGTATGCGTGACCTGCGGCGAACCGCCTTCCTGCTCTGCGGCGACTGGCATCACGCGGACGACGTCGTCCAGACCGTTTTCACCAAGCTCTATGTGAGCTGGGACAAGATCCAAAAGCAGGACCGGCTCGACGCATACGTCCACACCATGCTCGTGCGCGCAACGTTCGACCGCCGCCGGCGGTTCGGCTGGCGGCGCGAGCTCAGCTCGGCGTCCCCGCCCGATGTTCCGGTCCGGGAGGGCAGCAACGTCGAGGACCGGATGCTGCTGTTCGACGCACTCGCCAAGATGCCGCCCCGGCAGCGCGCCGTCGTCGTGCTGCGCTACTGGGAAGACCTCGACGTCGCCGAGACGGCGCACGTCCTGCGCTGCAGTGAAGGAACCGTCAAGAGCCAAAGTGCCCGCGGGCTCGCGAAATTGCGCGAACTGCTGGCAAACGAACACCTGATGGAAGGACAACACCGATGAACGACGAGGACTTCGCCCGCCAGGCGTTCGCAACCGCCTTCGCTGCGGGATCGAGCAAAGAACCAGTGACCCTGCCGGACGCCGAGGCGCTGGCGTTTCGCGGACGCCGCGCAGCGCGCAATCGCCGGGGCATCTACGCCGCTGGCACGACGGCGCTCGCCGGTGTCGTGACCGCTGGTGTCGCGAGCGGCCCGAGCGTGCTGAACCTCGGCGCCTGGTCTGGGTCGACGACGGGCACAGCTGCAGCTGGCAGCGGTTCGTCGGTGTCGCCGTTGAAGTCGTCGTCGCAGTCGCCGGACGCCGCGAAGCCGTCCGGTTCCCCGTGTGCCACGCCGCCGACCATCGACTGGGCTGGGATCCTCGCGGCCGCGCTTCCCGCCGGAATCCACGCCGTCCCGGATCATGCCGTGAATTGTCTCGAGTTTCCCGACTCATCGCGTTCGATCGAGGCGGGATTCACGCTCTCTGTGCCCGGCAGCGTCCTGCAGATCGAAGTCGAGAAGGGCGGCGCTCTAGCCCACAAGCTAGGTCAGACCGTCAAACCCCCCGAGTCAGGGTCGGCGTCGTCGTCCCTTGACCCGAGCGCGCTCGCCAGCCTAGAGGCCGTGAAACGCTCGATGGCCGACCCGAGCACCCTGGCCAGCCTCGACGCCAAGAAGCAGTCGCTGGCAGCCCAGGACGACGCTGCGGCGAGGGCCGCCAAGGAAAGCGCTGCGGCGAGCGCCCAGTACAGCGCTGCGGCGAACGCCACGTCCGCTGAGTCCAACGCCATCGACAAGACCCCGCCCTCATGCCGCCAGCTCGCGGCGGATGTCACCGCGTGCGCATCAGCAGTTACCAAGGGCGGCTTCGTCGGCACCGACGTTCAGCTGATCCGCACGGGCGCGGACCCAATCGTGATCGACGTTGTGGCGGCTTCTGGCACCGACGCTCCGTCACCCGCGCCCGGGACGACGGCGCCGCTCGACGACGTCCAGGTCACCGCCATAGCGCAGGCGCTGGTCGCGCACTTCTGAGGTAGCTGGCGCCACCAGCCCCGAGCCTCAAGCGGCGCGTGCACCAGCACTTCAATAGGCGCAACCCCCCGAGGAACGGCCAGCACGCCTGTCCTCGGGGGGTGCGATCACGTAAACGTGATCGACCGGCAGCCCCGCAGCCCACCGATGCGACAATGGGCCCGCCATGACGAACTCCGAGATTCCCGATGTGCTCGCGACCCGTTACGCATCGGCCGAGCTGGCCGAGCTCTGGTCCCCGCGCACCAAAGTGGTACTCGAACGCCGGTTGTGGATCGCAGTCCTGAAGGCACAAGCGACGCTCGGGGTCGACGTCCCGAGCGGTGTGATCGACGCTTACGAACGCGTCGCGGACGACGTCGACCTCGGGTCGATCAATAGGCGCGAGCTGGTCACCCGACACGACGTAAAGGCCCGGATCGACGAGTTCTCTGCGCTCGCCGGGCAGCAGCACATCCACAAGGGCATGACCTCCCGCGACTTGACCGAGAACGTCGAGCAACTTCAGATCCGGCAGTCTCTCGAGCTGGTGCGAGACCGCATGGTTGCCGGCGTGTCGCGGCTCGCCCGGCTCGCCGCCGAACACGCCGAGCTGGTCATGGTCGGCCGCAGTCACAACGTCGCCGCGCAGGCGACGACGCTCGGCAAGCGATTCGCGTCCGCAGGCACCGAGCTGCTCCTCGCTCTCGAACGCGTCGAGGACCTCCTCTCGCGCTACCCGCTGCGCGGAATCAAGGGCCCGATGGGCACCGGTCAGGACATGCTCGACCTCTTCGACGGGGACGCCGCGAAGCTGGCGCAACTTGACGCGCAGGTCGCCCGGCATCTCGGCTTCGACCGAGTGCTCGGCAGTGTCGGTCAGGTGTACCCGCGCTCCCTCGACTACGAGGTTCTGACGGCACTGGTGCAGGCGGCCGCTGCACCGTCGAGCCTGGCCACCACGATCCGGTTGATGGCCGGGCACGAGCTCGTCACCGAGGGATTCAAGGCCGGTCAGGTGGGTTCCAGTGCGATGCCGCACAAGATGAACACCCGCTCGTGCGAGCGAGTTAATGGGCTCGCGGTCGTCCTGCGCGGGTTCGCCGCGATGACCGGCGAGTTGTCCGGCGACCAGTGGAACGAAGGCGACGTCTCGTGCTCCGTGGTGCGCCGCGTCGCGCTACCGGGCGCGTTCTTCGCCGCAGACGGGCTCTATCAGACCTTCCTGACCGTGCTCGACGAGTTCGGCGCCTACCCCGCGGTGGTCCAGCGCGAACTCGACCGTTACCTGCCGTTCCTCGCGACGACGAAGGTGCTGGTCGCGGCCGTGCGGCGCGGAGTCGGCCGGGAGGTGGCCCATGAGGTCATCAAGGAACATGCGGTGAGCGTCGCGCTCGCCATGCGCGAGAAGGCTGCGAACCGCAACGATCTGTTCGAGCGGCTTGCAGGTGACGAGCGGCTGCAACTGACGGCAGCTGACCTCGCGACGCTGGTCGCAGCACCGATTAGCTTCACCGGGGCCGCGACCGCGCAGGTCGCAGCTTTCTGCGCGGAGGTAGAAACGGTCGCCGCACGCTTTCCGGCCGCCGCCACATACGTGCCGGCCCCGATCCGCTAGCTCTTTTCCGTGATCATGCAGTAGGTGTCGTGGCACGCTCGCGCGTCGCGACACCAACTGCATGATCGTTCGGGCGGGCGAGCGGGCGAGCGGGCGGGCGAGCGGGCGAGCGGGCGAGCGGGCGGGCGAGCGGGCGAGCGGCCCGCTGCCGACGACCGGCGCGGGTTTGGAAGACTGCCGTCCGTGACCACCTATGCCCACATCGCCTCCGGCAAGGTCCGCGACCTCTACGAGCTCAGCGATGGACGCCTGCTGTTCGTCGCCAGCGACCGCATCTCGGCGTACGACTTCGTGCTTCCGACGCCGATCCCCGACAAGGGCCGGGTGCTGACTGCGATGTCGATCTGGTGGTTCGAACAGCTGGCCGACGTCGTGCCCAACCATCTGCTCTCCACCGACGTCCCCGCCGAGTTCGCCGGTCGCGCGATGATCTGCGAACGGCTCGAGATGCTGCCCGTGGAGTGCATCGCCCGCGGATACCTGACCGGCTCCGGCCTGGCCGACTACAAGCGCACCGGCGCAGTGTCGGGAATTCCGTTGCCAGCCGGCCTCGTCGACGGCTCACGCCTGCCGCACCCACTGTTCACGCCGTCAACGAAGGCACCCATCGGCGAGCACGACGAGAACATCTCGCTCGCCGACGTCGAGCAAACGATCGGTGCCGCTGCGGCCGACGAGATCAAGCGCCTCACCCTCGCGGCCTACGGCACCGCCGAGGAGATCGCCCGCCAGCGGGGCATCATCCTCGCCGACACCAAGTTCGAATTCGGACGGCGAGTGGCCGGTGAATCCGGCGACGGCACGATCGTCCTGGCAGACGAAGTACTGACTCCGGACTCGTCGCGGTTCTGGCCGGCCGCCCAGTACGAGCCGGGACGCCCCCAACCGTCGTACGACAAGCAGTACGTGCGCGACTGGCTGACGTCGTCCGCGTCGGGGTGGGACAAGAGTTCGGGCGAGCCGCCGCCGGGGTTACCCGAGGACGTCGTCGCGAAGACGCGCGAGAAATACATCGAGGCCTACGAACGACTGACCGGCCTCGCCTGGTCCTAACCCCGGTCGCTGCTCGTAACCCCGGTCGCCTGGTCGTAACCGGCAACCGTTGTCAGCCTCAACGTCGGGTTTGACGCTTTGGTTGTCCTGGTTAAGAATTCCTGCCGCCAAAATGGCTACGCGCGACCACTGACGGAGTGCTAGATAGTTCACCTCGAAACCGCGTTCGGTCGGGCGCCACCGGATCGGTTCAGATGCTGCTGTTCGCCGGGCGCCATGGTTTCTCGGGCGCCCCATCAAACAAAGGGGAGCCGCCATGCGCACGATGCTCGCAAGGACAGTTGCCTTCGCCGCCGCCGTTCCGCTCGCCGTCCCGTTTCTTGCTGTGAGTGCCCAAACGGCAGCGGCGTCACCGTCGATGACGCCGTCCGCGCCGGTGGTCGTCGTCAACGGACTGAACAACCCGCGGCAACTGTCGCTGCTCGCGAACGGCACGCTGCTCATCGCCGAGGCGGGGAAGGGCGGGACCGTAGCCACGATCAGCAGCCCCGAGGGCGGCGACGAGGGGATCGGTCACACCGGGTCGATCTCCGAAGTCGACAACGCCGCCACGGCGAGCGGCACGTCGCCGCATCGCATCATCACCGGCCTGCTGTCGGCTGGGGCGGCCGGCGATCCGCAGAATCCGCCCGGCTCGGGAGCCACCGGCTCCGACGGCGTCTCGGCCCGGTCGCTTGGAAGCATCGCGGTCCAGGAGACAGTGTTCCCGCCCAATGTGCTACCGGCGGCCGACCTGGACTTCAACGGCAAGCTGCTCCGCGGGGCATCGAACGGGACCATCGACGACGTTGCCGACATCACCGGGTACGAGGTCAAGCACGACCCTGACAAGCAGGGGATCGACTCCGACCCCTACGCCGTCCTGGTACTTGCGAATGGCTCGACGTTGGTGGCCGACGCGGCAGGCAACGACGTCCTGAAGGTCGACCGGTTCCACCACATATCGCTGTTCCACGTGTTCCCGAACATCGTCGACGCGACGTGTTCCGACCCGTCGCTGCAGCAGCCGCCGCCCGCTCTGCCTGGGTGCCAGTTCGTGCCGACGTCGCTGGCGACGGACAAGTTCGGCCACATCTTCGTCGGAGCTCTCGGCGGTCTCGTTCCCGGTGAGGGTCGGGTCGTCGAGCTGTCGCCGAACGGCAAGGAAGTCGTCAACACCTGGACCGGCTTCACATCCGTAACCGGCGTTGCCGTCGACCGCTGGGGCAACCTCTTCGTCAGCCAGTTGTTCGCGACTCAGGCGAATCCGATCAACCCGATGTTGCAGGGTGTCCTGACCAAGGTGACTGGCAGCACGCAGACCAACGTCGATGTGCCGTTCCCGGCGGGTCTCGCCGTCGACCGCTCGGGCAACGTGTTCGTGTCGACGTTCTCGATCGCCACTGACGCCGGCTTCGGCGTCCCGGGCTTCGACACGTCAGGCCAAGTCTGGCGGCTGACCTTCTAGCGCTACGGCTCTGACCTTCGCGATCACGCAAGGGCCGACACAGACTGGCCGACGCGACTGGCCGGCGCGACTGGCCGACCGAGACGCTAGGCGGGGGTGACCTCGAGAGCGACCTTCGCTGAGACGTCGCCCTGAATCCGGACGACGACCTGGTGGGTGCCGAGGGTCTTGATCGGCGCGCCGAGTTCGACCGTGCGCTTGTCGAGGATCGGGCCGCCGGCCGCCTTCACAGCCGCCACGACGTCGGCGACGGTGACCGACCCGAACAGCCGGCCGGCTGAGCCCGCACGGGTCGGCAGCTTGACCGAGAGCGCCTCGAGCTGGGTCTTGATCTCACGGGCGTGGGCGGTGTCGCGAACCTCGCGAACCTCACGCGCCCGCTTGATCGAGGCGACCTGCTTCTCGGCGCCCTTGGTGGCCCGCATGGCAAATCCTTGCGGCACCAGGTAGTTGCGGCCGTAACCGTCTTTGACCTCGACGACGTCGCCGGGTGCGCCGAGCCCGGTCACCTCAGCAGTCAGAATGAGCTTCATTGTCGGCGTCCCCTCTTAGCGCGCAGCGCTGGTGTAGGGCAGCAAGGCGACCTCGCGGCTGTTCTTCACGGCGGTGGCGACATCGCGCTGGTGCTGGGTGCAGTTGCCGGTGACCCGACGGGCCCGGATCTTGCCGCGATCGGAGATGTACTTCCGCAGCAGGTTGGTGTCCTTGTAGTCGACGTAGGTGACCTTTTCCTTGCAGAACACGCAAACCTTCTTCTTCGGCTTGCGCAGGGGAACCTTCGGCATCGCGATGCTCCAAGAATGGTTGCGCCCGTTGTGGCTCGCGCCCGGGCAGTCAGTGTGGGGGAGCCGGACGGCGCCCAGCTGGACGGCGTCCGGCACAGCAGTTAGAAGGGCGGCTCGTCGGAGAATCCGGCGCCGCCAGCGGGAGCAGTCGACCACGGGTCGTCGGCAGGTGTTCCGCCACCGCCGCCACCGCCGCCGAAGCCACCGCCAGGACCGCGCGAAGCCTTGTTGACCTTGGCCGTCGCGTTGCGCAAAGACGGGCCGACCTCGTCGACCTCGACCTCGAAGACGGTGCGCTTCTCGCCTTCCTTGGTCTCGTACGACCGCTGCTTGAGGCGGCCGGAAACGATGACCCGCATGCCCCGCTGGAGCGACTCCGCGACGTTCTCAGCCGCCTGCCGCCAGACGTTGCACGTGAGGAAGAGGCTCTCGCCGTCCTTCCACTCGTTCGTCGCCTTGTCCATGTACCGTGGGGTCGAAGCGATGCGGAACTTCGCGACGGCCTGACCGCTCGGGGTGAAGCGCAGCTCGGGGTCGTCGACAAGATTGCCGATGAGCGTGATTGCCGTGTCGCCGGCGGCCATGGCTAGTGCTTCTCCGGCCGCATGAGCTTGGTTCGCAGCACCGTCTCGTTCAAGTTGAGCTGCCGATCGAGCTCCTTGACCGCTGCAGGCTCAGCCACGAGGTCGATGACCGCGTAGATGGCTTCGGCCTTCTTGGAGATCTCGTACGCCAGCCGGCGCCGGCCCCACACGTCGAGCTTCTCGACCGTGCCGCCGTCTTGGCGCACGACTCCGAGGAACTGCTCAAGGGAGGGGGCGACGGTCTTCTCTTCCACTTCGGGATCGAGAAGCACCATCAGTTCGTAACGACGCATGCGTGCACCGACCTCCTTCGGTCTGGGCGGCCACGGTCGATCCGTGGCAGGAGGGCTCGTTGCGTCGAGCAACGCGTCACAGTACCAAGCCGACGCCCCCGACCCGAAATCAGCTGTGGACGGCGGCCGAGCGGAGCGGGCCGTCGGTCGATCACGTAAACGTGATCGCACCCCCCGAAAAGGGGCGTGCGTGCCTGTCCTCGGGGGGTTGCGCCTGTCCTCGGCCCGCCGCGCGCCCAGCTCGGCCGCTCGCCGGTGCCCACAGACTTGTCGGCCGCCGAGCCTAAACTGGACGCCGTGACTACCCAGTTGCCCAAGATCGGCGCCCATGTCGACCAGGAAGATCCACTAGCCGAGGCGCGCGCCCGCGAGGCCGATCTGGTCCAGTTCTTTCTCGGCGATCCCCAAGGCTGGAAGGCACCCGAGATTCGCGCCGGTGTCGAAACCCTCAAGTCGGCCACCGTCGACCTCTACATCCATTCGCCCTATGTGCTGAATGTGGCGACCACGAACAACCGGATCCGGATCCCGAGCCGCAAGCTGCTCACCGAGCACGCCGACGCTGCGGCCAGCATCGGAGCCAAGGCATTGATCGTTCACGGCGGCCACGTCCTGAAGGACGACGACCCGCAGGTGGGCATCGACAACTGGCGCAAGACCTTCGAGCGCTGGAGCCCGCCGCTGCCGATCTACATCGAGAACACCGCGGGCGGCGAGAACGCGATGGCCCGCCACTTCGACCGGCTCGCCATGTTGTGGGACGCCGTCGGCGAGTTCGGTCCCGGCTTCTGCCTCGACACCTGCCACGCGCACGCGGCAGGCGAAGCCCTGAGCAACGTCGTCGAGCGGGTGAAGGCAATCACCGGCCGCATCGACCTGGTGCACGCCAACGGCTCGCGTGATCCCTTCGGTTCGGGCGCCGACCGGCACACCAACTTCGAGGACGGCGAGATCGACCCGGCCCTCATCGTCGAGGTCGTTCGACAGGCGAATGTGCCGGTCGTGTGCGAGACGCCGAACGGGGTGGCCGGCCAGGGCGCAGACATCGCCTACCTGCGCAAGCACCTCAGCGCGTAGGGCACCCAGGCAAGCACCTCAGGCCGGGACGACCTCGTTGTCGTAGGAGTCGTACTCGCGATCGAACACGTCGGGCGCGCCATCAAGCACCCCGCCGGCCGGGTCGTCGCTGCCGTCCGCGCGCACGATGTCGCGGTGCGGCCGCAAGATGTCGACGATGATGAGGACACAGAACGCCAGCACCGCGACGTCGCGCACACAGACCGCAATCGAATACGGCTCGAACTGCAGTCCCTTTCCGGGGCGGCCACTCGGCTCGTCGAGCAGGTACATCCAGATCGCCAGGAAGTAGACGATCTCAGCAGCCTGCCAAATGATGAACGCCCGCCACCGCGGCCGCGCGAGCACCGCAAGCGGCAGCAACCACAGCACGTATTGCGGTGAGTAGACCTTGTTCAGCACGAGGAATACGGCCAGCGTCAGAAACATCAGCTGTGGCAGCCGCGGGCGGCGCGGAGCAGCCAACGCCAACCAGCCGATCGNNGAACGCGATCGCGATCGTGCCGCCTTCGTAGATGTTCAGTTGGCTCGGCGTGTAGTTCCAATGGAACCACTTCGAGAAGATGTACCAGATCGATCCCCAGTCGGCGCCGCGCGTCTTGCTGAAGTAGTAGAAGCGCGCCCACCCTTCGGGTGACGCGATCCAGATCGGGACGTCGACCACGGCCCAGGCAAACGCGGCTCCGCCGAGGGCGACGAAGAACGGTTTCAACTGGCGGGCCCGCCAGCACAGCAGCAGCAACGGCAGGAAGAACACGATGGGATAGAACTTCGTGGCGATGGCAAGACCGAGCATCATGCCGGCGACGAAGTTGTGTTTTCGTGACCACGCCAACGATGCAAGCGCAGTCAGAGCAACCGCCAGCAGATCCCAGTTGATGAGGCCGGCGAGCACGAGCGACGGCGCCAGCGCCAGCATCGCGGCGTCCCATATTCGTCTTCGATTGGTCAAGGCTGTCGCGATGACGGCGATGACGGCCGCGATGGTGAGCAGGACCCAGGTGACGTCGACGAATCCCTGGGCGCGCTCGTTCGTCCCGTAGATGTTGCGCGTCACGATGGCACTGGCCTCCATGGCGAGGCCGATCAGCACGGGATATTCGACCTGAGCGGTCGGTTGCCCATTGCCGTCGTTGTGCGCGTCGAGGTAGGGCCGCTTACCGTCCGCGAGACCTTCGCCGAAGTACAGCGGGAAGACGTCGTTGTAGCACGCATGGCTGTACTGAAATCCGCCCTGCCACGGTTGGTTGCGGCACGGGTACTTCTGCATGTACCCGAGCACCGAGGTCGTCAGCACCATGGCGATGAGCACCCGAAGCGGGGTCCACCATGACCAGCCTGAGCGGGCGTGCCGCCCGAGCGGCCCGCCGATCGCCTGGCTCCCACCGCGTACGAACGGGTCCTCGAGACTCGGCGCGACAGTGCCCGAAGTGACGGATGACGGCTCGTCCATGGGTGAAACCTAGTAGGCGGAGGTCACAGTTGCGCGGCCACACCCCGACGGTCCGTCGCTACGGACCCGATGCCGCGCCGGCCGCGGCCGTCGGAGGTGGTGAGGTGCCGGACGCCGAGGTCGACGGCGACGCGGACGCCGAGGTGCTCGGCTGACCGGTCGGCGATACCGGAGGCTGACTCGACGGCAGCTGGCTCGGGGTCGGTGTCTCGCTCGGGGTCGGTGTATTGGTCGATGGCGAGCTCGACGACGACAGCGACGACGCCGCCGCCGATGGGGCCGCGCCCACGTTGCCGGGCGCCGGGAAGTTGACCACCTTGGTATGCGCAAGAGCGGCCTTCATGAAGCTCGCCCACAGTTGCGCGGGAAGCGTGCCGCCGTAGACCTGCTGCACCCCGGCGACGTCGACGAGCGGGGCGTTCTTGTCGCGGAACATCACCACCGCGGTCGACATCTGCGGCGCGTAGCCGACGAACCAGGCAGACACGTTGCCCGACGTCGTCCCTGTCTTGCCCGCGACCGGACGTCCGATCGCGGCCGACTTGCCGGTGCCCGACCTCACGACCTGCTGCAGCGCATAGGTGACGTCGGCCGAGACCTTGCCGGAGAACGCGTTGCGGGTCTGCGGGCTCGCGTCGTACAGCACGTGACCCGACGCATCGGCGACCTGCTGCACGATGTAAGGCTGCGCATATTTGCCGTCCGCCGCGAACGTCGCGTACCCGGACGCTTGATCGAGGGCTCGAGTGGCGTCACTGCCGAGCAGCATCGACGCGTTGTTCGACAGAACCTGCGTCTTCGACAACCCGGCATTGTGCGCCGCGTCGATCACCTTCGGCAGCCCGACCTTGATACCCAACTGCACGAACACCGTGTTCACCGACTGTGCGGTGGCCGTGAGGAGGTCGACCGAACCGAACTGCTCGTTCTGGTCGTTGACGATGGTGTCGTTGCCGATCTTCAGCGGCGTGTGCCCGTTGAAGCGGGTGTGCAAGGAAATCCCGGAGTCCAACGCGGCGGCAAGGACGTACGCCTTGAACGTCGAGCCCATCTGCGCTGTCGCTTGCGTCACGTCATTGAACGGTTGCGTGATGTAGTCGCGCCCGCCGTACATCGCCAGCATCTTCCCGGTGCCCGGCTCGACGGCGACAAGACCGACATGAACGTCAGCGGGAAACGTCGCGATCTTCGGGCTGACCGCTGCCACCGCGGCCTGCTGTGCGGCTGCATCGATCGTCGTGGTGATGCGCAATCCGCCACGGTTGAGCTGGTTCTCGGAGATGCCGTGCGTCTCAAGTTCGGCCTGCACGGTCGAGAGCAGGTAGCCGTTCGGGCCGCCCAGATTGCTGGAGCTGGCGAGCGGTTGGAGATCGACCGGGTAGCGCGCAGACGCACGGTCGGACGGCGACAGCCAGCGCTTCTTCACCATCCCGTCGAGCACGTACTTCCAGCGCGCCTGAGCCGCCGCCGGATGCTTCGCCGGGTCGAGATAGGTAGGAGCCTGAATGGACGCCGCGAGCACGGCGCCTTCCTCGGGACGCAGCTGTGACACGTCCTTGCCGAAGTACGCCTTGGCCGCAGCCTGGATGCCATACGCACCGCGGCCGAAGTAGATGGTGTTCAGGTAGTCCTCGAGGATCTGGTTCTTCGAATGGTTCCGCCCGATCTTGATAGAGATGAAGAACTCGCTCACCTTGCGGGTCAGCGTGCGCTTCTGCGTCAGGTACGCGTTCTTCACGTATTGCTGGGTAATCGTCGAGCCGCCTTCGACGAAGTCGCCGTGCTTGAGGTCGACGAGTGCGGCGCGCGCGATACCGACCGGCGACACTGCCGGCTCGGAGTAGAAACTGCGGTCCTCGGCAGCCAGTACGGCGTTTCTGACGAACAGCGGCACCCGGTCGAGGCTGACGTTCTCGCGGTTGCGGGCACCGACGAGGCCGATCTGGGTCTTGCCGTCGGAATAGAAGACGGCTCCCGACTGTGCGAGCGACAGGCTGGACGGCGAGGGCACCCGCACCAGCGCGTACAGCAGCATGAACAAGCCGACGAAGAGCAGGAACCCGGTCGCTACGACACCGAGGAACAGCCGCCGCGACGGCACGAAGCGCCGTGCACCGGTATGCCCGGCACGCGGATAGTCGATCTTCAAGAGGTTGGCCTCACGGGTCGTCGTCCGGCCTGCTACCGGCGGTTTGCGGCGATGCGCGTCCTGTAACCCGCCGCAGCCTCGTGATCACGCGGGCCGGGCGATCGAACAGCTGATCTACTCCGAAAGAGCCCGCTCGCGCGAATGGGTGGCCCGGCGCTGCGGCGCGAGCCGGTCGCGCGCGTCGGACGTGCGGCCGCCTTGAGCGCCGCCGTGTCCGAGGACGAACGACGCCGTCAAGTGGTTCCATCCGCAGTTCTGGCAGACCTCGACCACGTAGACCGTGAACTCGCTCACCTCGTACTCGAGTTGCTCGAGTTCGCGGGTGGCCCGGATCCGGCCGCTGTACTGCCCCAGCGCGTCGCCGTACGTGTACGTGACGTGCGTCAGGGTCCCTTTGCGACAGACCGGGCATGCAACGTCGGTCGGCTCACCGTGGAACTTGGCCGCCCGCATCAGGTAGGGGTGCGCGTCACAGACATCGGTCATCGTGGCCCGGCCGCCGAACAGCGCGCCGAGCGTGGCCCGGCGGGCCAATGAGTAGTCGATGAACGACCGGGTGGTCTGCACGAAAACCAGCCTAACTCCGGATCGCGACCTCCCCCAGACCCTCGCCATTGGGCGTTCGGGCCCGGCCCGGGCCTCCGACACGCCGAATTCGCCCGGCGTTTCGCCGGCGTTTGCATATCGCCCAACCTGGCCGTATCGTGCGGATGTATCGGCTCGATACATCGGGCCAGCACAACTTCAGGAGCAAGCATGGCACCCCAACCGGCAAGGCGATCCGGACGCTCAGGCGTCCTGGAGCTCGCCGTGCTGGGCCTGCTGCACGAATCACCGATGCACGGCTACGAGCTCAGCAAGCGGCTAAACACCATGCTCGGTGCCTTCCGAGCATTCTCCTACGGCTCGCTGTATCCGTGCCTCAAGCAGATGCTGGCCGTGGGTCACGCGAGCGCTGACGGCGAGCCGACCGGCAGTCGCAGCCGGATCGTCTACCGGCTCACGGCCGACGGCAAGGAGCACCTCCAGAACCTGCTTGCCGAGGCCGGTCCTTCCTCGTGGGAAGACGAGAACTTCGGCGTGCATTTCGCCTTCTTCTCTCAGACGGACGCCGAGGTGCGCATGCGCATCCTCGAGGGCCGGCGCAACCGGCTCGAAGAGCGACTCGACCACGTGAAGACGTCGGTGGCCCGCACCCGCGAGCGCGTCGACAGCTACACCCTCGAACTCCAGCGGCACGGGCTCGAATCCGTCGAGCGCGAAGTGCGCTGGCTGACCGAGCTGATCGAGACCGAGCGTCGCTCGGACCACCGCACGACGGCAACAGACAAGGACGCCGACTCCTCGGCGTCCGGCACGAACTTTCGGTAACACCAGCAGCTTCAGAGAAACGACGAAGGAGCACCTCTCATGGGTTCGGTTCGAGTAGCGATTGTCGGCGTCGGCAACTGTGCCTCGTCACTCGTCCAGGGGGTCGAGTACTACAAGAACGCCGATCCCGACGAGCGGGTGCCGGGGTTGATGCATGTGCAGTTCGGGCCCTACCACGTCCGCGATATCCAGTTCGTCGCGGCGTTCGACGTCGACGGCAAGAAGGTCGGACAAGACCTCGCCGACGCGATCGGCGCGAGCGAGAACAACACGATCAAGATCTGCGACGTGCCACCGACCGGCATCATCGTGCAGCGCGGTGTGACCCACGACGGTCTCGGCGAGTACTACCGCGAGATCATCCAGGAGTCCGACGAAGAGCCGGTCGACGTCGTCCAGGCCCTGAAGGACGCGAAGGTCGACGTGCTGGTGGCATATCTGCCCGTCGGGTCCGAAGTGGCCGACAAGTTCTACGCCCAGTGCGCGATCGACGCCGGCGTCGCATTCGTCAACGCGCTACCGGTCTTCATCGCGAGCGATCCGGTATGGGCCAAGAAGTTCGAGGACGCCGGGCTGCCGATCGTCGGCGACGACATNNTCGGCGGCAACATGGACTTCATGAACATGCTCGAGCGCAAGCGCCTTCAATCGAAGAAGATCTCCAAGACGCAGTCAGTCACGTCGCAGATTCCGCACGAGATGGCCAAGGCCGACGTGCACATCGGGCCGTCCGACTACGTGCCGTGGCTCGACGACCGCAAGTGGGCCTACGTCCGGCTTGAGGGACGTTCGTTTGGCGACACTCCGCTGAACCTTGAGTACAAGCTCGAAGTGTGGGACTCGCCGAACAGCGCCGGCGTCATCATCGACGCAGTGCGGGCCGCCAAGATTGCCAAGGACCGCGGCATCGGTGGCGCCATCCACTCGGCGTCCAGCTACTTCATGAAGAGCCCGCCCGTGCAGTACAGCGACGACGAGGCGCGTCAGGCAGTGGCCGACTTCATCGCTGGCACGATCGACCGCTGAGAACGGCCTCCACGCGAGGGGGTGGAGGCCGATCGGGGGACGCAGGTCGATCACGTTTACGTGATCGCACCCCCCGAGGACAGGCGTGCGTGCCCCTCCTCGGGGGGTTCCGCCTGTCCAGGGCGCACCGAAACCCGTACAAACCCACCAGGCGCCGGGACGCCGATCAGCCAGCGTTTCCGTCGAGCCCGACGCCGTGTTCGGCAGCCCATTCGCGCAAGGCGGCGGTAGCGGCTTCCTTGCCTATCGGACCCTCGTCGAGGCGCAACTCGAGCAGGAAGCGGTACGCGCGGCCGAGATCAGGACTAGGCGGAATCCCGAGTACCTCGCCGATCTCGAACCCGTCGAGTTCTGGCCGCAGCGCGTCGACGGCCTCCTGCTCCCGCAATATCTCGATGCGGTGCTCGAGCTCGTCGTACGCACCGGACAACGCAGCCGCACGGCGCTTGTTGCGCGTGGTGCAGTCGGACCGGGTCAAGCTGTGCAGCCGCTCAAGCAGCGGGCCTGCGTCACGCACGTAACGCCGAACCGCCGAGTCGGTCCATTCTCCGGCGCCGTAACCGTGGAAACGCAGGTGCAGCTCCACCAGCCGTGCCACGTCCGACGCGACATCCTTCGGGTACTTCAGTGCGGTGAGCCTGGCCTTCGCCATCTTTGCGCCCACGACTTCGTGGTGATGGAACGAGACACGACCGCCCGGTTCCTTGCGTCGGGTCGCCGGTTTGCCGATGTCGTGCAGCAACGCCGCGAGCCTGAGCACCAGATCGGGCCCGCCCTCCTCGAGCGCCATCGCCTTTTCGACCACGGTCAGCGTGTGCTCGTAGACATCCTTGTGCCGGAAGTGCTCGTCGGTCTCGAGTCGGAGCTTCGGCAGCTCGGGCAGGACCCGGTCTGCGAGGCCGGTATCGACGAGCAGTGCCAGGCCGCGACGCGGGTCGGGCGAGAGCATGAGTTTCGACAGTTCGTCGCGCACCCGCTCAGCCGAAATCTTCAAGATTCGGTCGGCCATCGTGCTCATCGCGGCCGACACACCGTGGTCGACATCGAAGCCCAACTGCGCGGCGAACCGAGCCGCCCGCATCATCCGCAACGGGTCATCGGAGAAGGAGTCCTCTGGCCGGCCCGGCGTCCGCAACGTCCTGGCGCGCAGATCGGCGGCGCCACCGAACGGATCGTGAAACGCGTTGTCCGGCACGCTGACCGCCATCGCGTTGACCGCGAAGTCGCGGCGTCGGAGGTCTTCGTCGAGCGAATCGCCGTACGTGACCTCAGGCTTGCGCGAGCCTGCCTCGTACGTCTCGAAGCGGTAGGTCGTGATCTCGAGATGGAGCCCGTTCTTGAGCAACCCGACGGTGCCGAACGCGATCCCGGTTTCCCATTGAGTGTCGCGCCAGCCCTTGGTGATCCGCAGAACCTCGTCGGGTCGGGCACTCGTCGCGAAATCGAGGTCGTTACCAAGTCGACCGAGGAGTGCGTCGCGAACCGAGCCGCCGACGAGCGCCAGTTCATGTCCGGCATGGGCGAACAGCTCGCCGAGCTCGTCGACCACGGGGGAGGCCCGCATGAGTTCGTCGATCGCTTGTTGCTGTGCAGCGCTCAACGGCAACGGGCTCGAACTGGATGCGGACACGACCGGCAAGCCTAGGCCCTGGCCGGCGCGGAGGCGGCCCGCCTGCCAGCCCGGCCAGGCACCTGCACCTGCACCTGCACCTGCACCACGGCGTTACGTGTCGACTGGTTCAGACCACCGTGTTCACAGTCACTTATCCGTGGCCAGAATCACTTAATTCAGCCCGGATCCGGTGGTTACCGCGGCGGAACGCGGGAAATGTCTCAAACGTTGGACGGCGGGAAGGGCGGTTCGTCCGATCCTCGGTCATTTTTGCCGTTCTCGACCGATCGATAAGACTTTCGTAAGTTAAGGGGTTCCTTTCCGCCGACAGCACGCCTACTGTTCGGAGCGACGGAGTCCGCTGGGTATCCGTGAGCGAGGTCGACATGCTGGGTCCGCTCGACATCCACCAGTACTTGCTTGCGCACGACGTACACCACGAGATCGTCCGGCTGCCGCGGCCCGCCGCGAACGCGGAAACCCTCGCAGAGGTGCTCGACATCTCACCTCGTAGGTGCGTCGCGGTACAGCCCTTCCACGCCTGCACGCCGGTCGGTGAGGTGCTGGTGCTTCTTCTGGTGCCGGCCGACGAGACCGCCAGTCCAGGCCCTGGGGCGGGATACGCAGCCGCACTCGCCGAACTGCTGCGCGACAGCTTGGGCCCCGCGGCGGCCCTCACACCGGCTGGCGCGGATCTGGTCAGTAGCCAAACCGACTACCTGGCCGGTCATCTTGCGCCGCTGTTGCTGCCCCCCGACGTGATCGTCGTCGCAGTGCAGGCAATCGTCGATCTCGCGACGTCCATCGTTTACACGGCCACCGGCGACGGCGGGACGGCGCTCGGTATCCGGGCGATCGACCTGCTCAACTTGTGCCGCGCGGTGCTGCTGCCCCACGTCGAGAAGACATCGTCCGTCGGAACCGTGATATCCGTGCCGGCCGCGGTGAACCGACAGATAGATCTCGCGCCGACGCCGATCCACCTCGACACCCACCTCGGCAGCAGCCCCGGCAGCAGCCATGAGCCGCAGACCGACGTGCACACCGTTCGGGCGGTAGCCGCGATGGGACGGCCGCGACCATTTCGCCGGACCAAGCCGAACGCCGACAACGCGGCCGACAACCCTGCCGACTCTGACTCAACAGCGACAGAGGCTGCCGCGGACCGGAGCGACAGGCGCGACGCCGGGCGGCCATCCCGCCCCCGGCACGGGTCGCCGTTGCGGCGCCCGCCGATCATGCGCGCCGCCCTTCCGACGGCTGCGGTGGCGCCCCAGCCCGCGCTTGCGCAGACGTCCGCGCCGCTCGCCTCGCCGGGGTCGATCAAGGCGCCTGTCGCCACCGCCAGCTGACCCGAGGCGACCCCTTCCGCGGCGCAGCGGCCATTACGATCGAGGCGTGCCTGCCGGACGTCGCCCTGTGCCCCGCCTGCGCCGCGTCGAGGAGACCTCTGCCGGCGGTCTCGTTGTCGACGCAGGCGTGCCGGGTGTGCGCGGCCGCAGCGCCGCGCTCATCGCGAGACATGATCGCCGCGGCAGGCTGGTGTGGTCGTTACCCAAAGGGCACGTCGAGGAGGGTGAGACGCCCGAGGTCGCCGCGGTCCGCGAGATAGCCGAGGAGACCGGGATCGCCGGGCGGGTGATCGCACCACTCGGCACTATCGACTTCTGGTTCGTCGCCGAGGGCCGCCGCATTCACAAAACCGTGCACCACTACCTCCTCATCGCCGAAGGTGGCGAACTGTCCGACGCAGACATCGAGGTTGTCGAGGTCGCGTGGGTTCCGTTGGACGAGCTGGCCGAACGGCTGGCCTACGACGACGAGCGACGGCTTGTCGATCAGGTTCCGGGGCTGCTCGCGGACATCGCGTGACTCGGTCGGCCCGCGTTGTCCGGGGAGCCATGACGATCGCGCTCGTGTCGGCAATTGCCGCAAGTACCGCCAGTCTGTTCGCTCCGGTGGCCGAAGCCGCCCGGAANNGACCCCGACCCCGACCCCGAGCGCAACCTCGGTAGCGGTCGCTCAACACCGGATCGCCATCACGCTGGGCAGTCTGGAGCCGAAAGTAGCCCGGCCACACGACGTCGTCACGATGAGCGGCACCATCGTTAACACCTCCGGTGCGCCGCTGACGAGTGTCTCCGTCGCGTTGCGCGGATCATCGCGGCGCATCAACACCCGCTACGACCTGGCCCGCAACGCAGACCCGGCGCTCATCCTCGGATCCACGATCCTGAACACCAGGCAGACCATCGGAGCGCTGGCTCCGGGCGAGAGCGCGACGTGGCGGATCTCCGTGCCGGTCGAGCGCCTCGAGTTGCCGTCGTCCACCGAGGATTTCGGCGCCTACCCGATCGCTATCGACGCACGATCGACCCTTAACGACACTGTTCTCACCAGTCGGCTCCCCACTTCGCTGATGTGGATGCCCGAAGGTGCACAGTTCGTGCCCACGCAGATCAGCTGGTTGATGCCGTTGGTCGGCGGCGTCCACCGCGGCAACGGCAACGTCTTCCTCGACGACCAGCTCGCGAGCGATCTCGCCACCAGCGGGCGCCTCGGACGACTCGTCGCGCTGGCCACCACCGCGCGAGTTCCGATCACCTACTTCATCGACCCCGCGTTGATCGACGATGCCACCGTCATGAGCGGGGTCACGCCGGCGAGCGCCGCCGTC
>PLCK01000109.1:0-3060 GCA_003134755.1 Actinomycetota bacterium
GCCCGCAGCCGTCGTCAAGCGCATTCTGCTTGACGAGGGCGAGGACCGGCGCATCATCGACAGGCGGGAACGACGCGTCATTGACATAGAAGGGAGCCAAATGAGTGCGTGCGGCCTGGGTGAGTAGCGCTTACCTGCTCCTCCGTGCTCTCTCAGGGGGAGCCCGCGCTTCAGCACGTGCGTCGAGTCGATGTCGCCCGTATTGCTAGCCCCTGGTGCGCCGCCCACGGGTCAAGTGGTGGTCGCAGTGACCACGGCGTATCGGCTGGTGCTGCGGAAGCTTTGTGGGTCTTCGTTTCCGTCCTGGAGGATCTGCAGCAGGATCTCGCGGGCCTGTTCGGCTTGGCCGGCCCGCTCGAGGACTTCGTAACCGGCGATCGCCATGGGGTGTGTGGTGCGGTCGGCCTCGAGGTAGGCGGCGGGTGAGGTGCCGGTGAAGGTCAGCTCGTGGTGGTTGAGCGTGACGGTCATGCCGTGGGCCGCGAATGCGGTGTGAAGGAAGATCGGATCGTGCCAGGGGCAGGCTGTGGGGGGTGGTGGCGCGCCGAGTGCCCTGCGGACCATGTCCATGGCGGTCGCGTTGAGTTGTCCGAGCGTCCCGCCCGGAAGCCAGGCGCTGAACACGATGCGTCCATTCACGGTCACGACTCGAGCCATCTCGGCGATCGCGGCGCTCGGGTCGGGTGCGAAAATCACCGCGAAGTTCGACAGCACGGCGTCGAAGCTGGCGTCCGCGAACGGTAGGGACGAGGCTTCGGCGACCCTGAGCTGAACGTCCAACCCGTCCTGCTGTGCCGCAGCGCCAGTGACTTCCAGCAGGCGGGCGGCCGGGTCGACTGCGGTGACGTGGGCGCCGGCCCGGGCCGCGATCAGGGCCACGTTGCCTGATCCGCAGCCCAGATCCAGCACGCGCTCACCAGCGTGCACCCCTGCGGCGGTCACCACGGCCTGAGCCGCGGGCACAAGGGCCAGGGCTGCGTGCTCGTAGTGGCCTCGGCCCCAGTCCAGCGCTGCGGGCGCCGGTCCGGACGGGTGTGTCGTGGAACCGCTCGCCGTGCTGTTCATCATGTCCTCCCCGTTTCGTTTCTTTGTAACGTAATCTTGTTACGTTATGGTGTCAAGATGGGCCGCCCTCGCGAGCACGACGAACGGACCGGCATTGCGCTGCTGGATGCCGCCGAGCGGATCATCGCCGCGCACGGACTGAGCTCGCTGTCGGTGCGTGCCCTGGCTGAGGAGGTCGGGACCACCACCCGAGCCATCTACAGCGTCTTCGGCTCTAAGGACGCGTTGATCGTGGCGCTCGGGGCACGGACCTTCGACCTGCTCGCCAGCACCGTCCAGGCCCTACCCGTCACCGCCGACCCGGCTGCTGATCTCATCGAGGCCGGTGTGTCAGGTTTTCGCCGGCTGGTCGTCGAGCACCCCGCCTTGTTCCGGCTCGGCATCCAGCAGAACGCCACCACCGAGGCCCAAATGCGCGCGATGCGACCGGCGGTCGAGCGCGCCTGGACGGTGCTGCTCACCCGCGTGAGGCGACTTCAGGACGGACCAGAGGTTTCTGAGCAGAGCCACCACGACACCGCTACCGCCTTTCATGCCCTCTGCGAAGGCCTTGCGGCCCTCGAGATCCGGGGCGTGCTCCCCGCACCCATGGCCGAACAGCAGTGGCGTAGCTCCCTCACCGCCCTCGTGCACGGCCTGAGCATCACGTCGGTGACCGTCCCCGCGCTCGACCAGCAGGTAGTCGTCACCACAGGCAGCACGACAGGCCATGGGGCAACCCGCGGCCACTAGTCCAACAGCTGGGCTTCCAGCGTGTCGGCGAGCCAGAGCTCGAAGTCGGTGCGCTGCCAACCGCGGTCGTGACAGAACCGGTGGTACAGGCTGGCGTCGATCAGGGTCCAAACGATGTCGCCGGCGCGGTCGGGGTCGAGGCCGGCGCGGAGGGGTCCCTTGGAGTTGAGGATGGTGACGAAGCCTCGGGCGCCGTGCAGGCGTTGTTGCTGGATGTCGGCCCACAGGTTGCTGATCTCGGGATCGCTGAGGCTGGCGGCCCGGAACACCTCATAGATCGCGCTGAGTCGTTCGCCGATCCCGGCGATGACCGCGGCGTACAAAGTGATCGAGCGCCGCTGGTCCGGTTCGTCGCGCACCGCCATCAGCTCAGGCCGCTCGGGCAGAGGAATGGGCTCGTCGTCACCAACGACCGCAACGTCATAACAGGTGCGCAGGACCGCTGCCTTGCCCCCGACGGCGTTGAAGACGGTGGCGCGGCTGACCCCGGCCGCCAGCGCGATGTCGGCCATCGTCGTGGCGGCGTATCCGCGATCCACGAGCAGGCGCGTCGCCGCTCCTACGACCGCTACTCGGGTCCGGGCTGCGCGTTCCTGGCGCCGTGGCCAGACCCGTCCGGCCTTGCCCTCTTGAGTCATTAGACCTACAGTCTAATCATTGTGGGCGGTGCCGCACAGAAACGGACAGGGGAGAACGGTCATGGACACAACAACGATCCTCGCGATCGTCATCAGCGGCGTGGTCGGCGGCATCGTCACCCCGCTGTGGTACATCGCGTTGAAGGACGTGCACGCTCGCCTCGTGCCCGCTGGCGGTCCAGAGATCGTGGACTTCCGCTCAGCACCGACCGCCTCGAAGGTCATCGATGTCGCCCGCGGGTTCCTCGTCGCCGCCGTTCTGGTCGCGCTGGTGCAGCAAACCGGATCGTCGGGCGTCGCCAGCTCCATGCAACTCGGGCTGCTGCTGTGGCTCGGCTTCCCCCTCGTCCTGCTCATCGCCCCGGTGATCTGGGGTGGTCAGTCATGGAAGCTCTCTGCTCTGCACGCCGGCGACTGGCTGATCAAGTTGTTGGCCATGACAGCCGTCCTCGGACTACTGCTGTAGCAGCGAGGAGCCGGCAGCACCTATAAAGCTCTACCACAGCGCCTCGTCCCGACCAGCCGGCAGACCGCCCTGTGCGCTGAACCATCGAGCAAGCAGTCGCCAGCTACCACGGCCGCTGCCAGTTCGGCGACGTCCGCACATCGGCAGATGATCGCGTTC
>PLCK01000109.1:3086-7196 GCA_003134755.1 Actinomycetota bacterium
TCGAGTGCGTAGCAGTGGTCCATATAGACGTCACCCTCGAGCACCTTCGCCCGGCAGGTTCCGCACATCCCGTTCGTGCACCCGTACGGGACGTCGGGACGCACGGCCATCGCGCAATTCAGAACGTCCTTGCCGGTCGGGACCGACAGGCTGGTCGACCGGCCGGCGAGCACGATCGTGACGTCGGCGGCGGTCGGACCCACCGTCGAAGCCGCCGGCTCGGGCCGCGACTTCGTGAGCTGACTGTCTGCACCGTTCGTAGCTGCCACGTAGAACAATTCGAAATGCACGTTGGCGTCGCTGACGCCGCGATCGCGCAGCGCCGCACGCCCGGCCTCGATCACGTCGATGGGACCACAAAGAAACCAGTCGTCGACGGCCTGGACGTCGAGGGCGACGGCGAGCAGTTCGTCGAGCTTCGCTCGGTCGAGGCGCCCGGTGAGCAACTGCGAGTCACGCGGTTCACGCGACAGCACGTGGAAAACCGCGAGCCGGTCGGGAAAACGGTCCTTCAGGTCGGCGAGTTCGTCGAGGAACATCACCGCGTCGGTGCTGCGGTTGCCGAAGATCAAGCTGAACTGGCTGTGCGGCTCGGCAACAAGCGTCGCCTCGATGATCGACAGCACCGGCGTGATGCNNGCCACTACCCGCCACGATCGCAGCCCGATGACGCGGCCGCACGGGATCGATGTCAGTAGTGAAGTGGCCCATCGGTGTCATGACCTCGACGTCGTCGCCGACCTTCAGGCCGCCGACTGCGTGTGCCGAGAACACGCCGCCCGCGATCTGCTTGACGCCTATCCGCAAGACGTCCGGGGCTGAACACAAGGAGTAGGTGCGGCGTCCGTCGTCACCGGCCGCGATGCACCGGACCGTCACGTGCTGACCCGGCGAGAACGCGTAATCGGCGCGCAGGTCGTCGGGGACGCTGAAGGTGAGCGCAACGGCGTCGTCGGTCAAGTGATCGATCGCCGACACCTGAAGCGTGTGGAACTCGGGCCGCCTGGACAACGAGCCTCAGTAGGGCTTGATGCGGTCGAATGGCTCGAAGCAGCGTCGGCAGCGGTACATGGCCTGACACGCGGTGGCGCCGAATTGGCTCACCAGAACGGTGTCGGCCGTCGCACAGCGCGGGCAGCGCACCTCGTCGTCGCGGCTGGGGAGCGTGAGCGACAGCGCGACGTCGACCCGACGAGCCGGTGGCGCCGGGGACGGCGGCACGATGCCGTTATCGGCCAGCTTGCGGCGTCCGGCGTCGGTGATCCAATCGGTGGTCCACGCCGGGGCGAGAACTGTCAGCACGTGGACGTCGTCGAAGCCCGCGGCAGACAGGGCGGCGAGCACGTCCGCGCGAATCACCTCGGTCGCCGGGCACCCTGAATAGGTCGGCGTCAGCGTCACCTCGACCCGGCCATCGGCGTCGATCACGACACCGCGCACGATGCCGAGGTCGCCGATCGTCATGACGGGCAACTCCGGATCAGGTACTGCGGAGCAGACGTCGCGAGCCAGCGTCGCGGCACTCATCACGATGCGCCGGTCACCACGACGCGCCAGGGTGCAGCCGGTGCAGATACTGCATCTCCGCGAGCAGGTAGCCGAAGCACTCGGTGTGGACGCCGCGACGCCCACCGTGCGACGTCCAGAGCGTGGAGGGCACGGTCAGGGTCGCGGAGGCCAGCGCGTCATGGATCGCGCGCTCCCAGCGCGCTCGCAAGTTGGACGGGTCGACGGCGATTCCGTGCACAGCAAGCTCTTTTTCGACCTCGTCAGCGTCGAACAGTTCGGCGGTGAAGGGCCACAGCCTGTCGACGGCCGCCTGCATGCGCCGGCGACTGTCCTCGGTGCCATCACCGAGCCGCACGGTCCATTGCAACGCGTGATCGTGGTGGTAGGCGGCTTCCTTCACGCCCTTGGCCGCAACTCCGGCAAGCAGTTCGTCGGTCGAGCTGATGAGTTCTTCGTAGAGGAAGAGCTGGTAGGTGCTGAAGAACAGTTGGCGGGCGATCGTGTGTGCGAAATCGCCGTTCTCCTGTTCGACAAGATGAACGTTGCAGAAGTCGCGCTCTGTGCGCAGGTAGGCGAGATCGTCTTCGTCGCGCTGGTGGCCTTCGATCACCGCCGCGTAATCGAGAAGAGCGCGCGCTTGGCCCAGAAGATCAAGGGCAATGTTCGTGAGCGCGATGTCTTCTTCGATCTCGGGCGCGCGCGACGCCCACTCCGAAAGTCGCTGCGACAAGATCAGCGCGTCGTCACCGAGCCGCAGCGCGTAGCTGAACAGCGCAGGCGCCATAGGGTCGACGGTACCCTCGCTCACATCTGTCGCACCTCCTCAGGCAACGTGTAAAACGTCGGATGCCTATAAACCTTATCGGCGGCTGGGGCGAAGAACGGGTCCTTTTCGTCGGGACTCGAGGCACAAATTGCTACCGATGGGACCACCCAGATGCTGACTCCTTCGCCGCGCCGGGTGTAAACGTCGCGTGCGTTGCGCAGCGCCATCTCGGCATCGGGCGCATGCAGGCTCCCCGCGTGCACATGTGAAAGCCCCCGGCGACCGCGGATGAAGACCTCCCACAATGGTGGTCCGGCCAGCCTCTGAGGCGGCGGCGGCCCGGCCAGCTTCTGAGGCGGCGGCGGTTCGACGATCTCGTTCATGCCACGGCCTCGGTTGCCGGTTTGAGCGCGCGTACGGGCGCGTGTTTGGCCGCGTGCGCGGCGGCCGCCTGGCGAACCCACTCCCCCTCGTCGTGCGCCTTCACCCGATGCGCGATGCGCTGCTCGTTGCACGGACCACCGCCCTTGAGTACCCGGGCGAACTCGTCCCAGTCGATGGGGCCGAACCGGTAATGACCGGTTTGCCCGTCGAGCGTGAGTTCGGGGTCGGGTAGCGAGAGTCCGAGCACGTCCGCTTGCGGCACGGTCATGTCAACGAACTTCTGGCGCAGCTCGTCGTTGGAGAACCGCTTGATGCCCCACGCCATCGACTGCGCGCTGTTCGGCGACTGGTCGTCGGGTGGCCCGAACATCATCAGCGACGGCCACCACCAACGGTTGACGGCGTCCTGTGCCATCGCGTGCTGCTCGGCAGTGCCCTTCGACAACGTCAGCAGCAGGTCGAAGCCCTGCCGCTGATGGAAGGACTCCTCCTTGCAAATGCGCACCATGGCCCTCGCGTACGGCCCGTAAGAGCAACGACACAGTGGCACTTGGTTGGTGATCGCAGCGCCGTCGACGAGCCAGCCGATCGCACCGACATCGGCCCAACTCGTCGTGGGGTAGTTGAAGATGCTCGAGTAGCGCTGCTTGCGAGTGTTGAGCAACTCGAGCAGGTCGCGGCGATCGACGCCGAGCGTCTCAGCTGCGCCATAGAGATAGAGCCCGTGCCCGGCTTCGTCCTGCACCTTCGCCATCAAGATCGCCTTACGCCGCAGCGACGGCGCCCTCGTGATCCAGTTCGCCTCGGGCTGCATGCCGATGATCTCGGAGTGGGCGTGCTGGGCGATCTGCCGAATCAGCGTGGCCCGGTAGGCGTCGGGCATCCAATCGCGTGGCTCGATCCGGTCGTCTTCGGCCAGCATTTCGTCGAACCTGCGCGCCAATGCAGGCGACTGCTCGCCTGGTTCGAGGTGATCCCGTTCCGCCACCGTCGCCTCCTGCGAGCCTCTTACGCCTCCTGCGAGACAGCCGACCGAATGTTCGGTCGATAGCTGCGCTCCAGCCTAGGCGGGCAGAGGCGGGCGGGCAACCAACCGCCGCCGGTAGTTAACATCGGCGGTGCCGTCCCGGTTTCCGCGATGTCCGCCCGCGCCTTGCCGCGAACTGCTGACCAACCCAGGAGGACCGGATGTCGTTCGCGACGCGGCCCTTCGGCAACAGATAGCCACGCGTGACGTCGGCCCCGCTGCCTCGGTCGCGCCAACGGGCAACGATCCTGCATGCCGACCTCGACGCCTTCTACGCCTCGGTCGAGCAGATCGACAAGCCGTCCCTGCGCGGGAAGCCGGTCGTCGTCAGCGGCCTCGGGTTGCGCGGCGTGGTCGCGACCGCGAGCTACGAGGCACGAGCACACGGCGTGCACTCGGCGATGTCGACGATGGAAGCGCGCGG
>PLCK01000109.1:7271-31037 GCA_003134755.1 Actinomycetota bacterium
CGACGGCATCCGCGAGATCGCGCGGCGGCTCAAGGAAGTCGTACACGGCGACACCGGCCTCACCCTGTCCGTCGGCGCCGGCAGTTCGAAGCTGGTCGCCAAGATCGCATCCGACCTCGACAAGCCCGACGGCTTGCTCGTTGTCGGCGCAGGCACGGAGAACGACGTCCTGCGGCCGCTCCCGATCACCCGGCTGCCCGGTGTCGGCCCGGCCACCGCCGGAAAGTTGCGCGCTATCGGCGTCTCGACGGTCGCGGAGCTGGCCGACCTCGACGAAGCCGACGCTGTGCGTGCGCTCGGCAAGAGCCAGGGCCGCGGTCTCTGGCTGTTGGCGCACGGCCTCGACGACCGCGAGGTGACGCCCGAACGCGAGTCGAAATCCGTGAGCGTCGAAGACACCTTCGAGCACGACATCGCCGACCTGGCCCAGCTCGGCGCGATCGTCGACAGCATGGCGCGCCGCGTCGTCGACCGGCTGCGCGGCGCGCGGCTGTCAGGGCGGACGATCTCGGTCAAGGTCAGGCTGCACGACTTCACCACGCTGACCCGTTCGGCGACGCTGCCGGCGCCGACCGACGACCCGCGGGTGGTGATCCGGTTGGCCCGCCAGCTGCTGACCGAAGTCGACGCAAGCGGCGGCCTGCGGCTGGTAGGTGTCGGTGTCAGCGGGCTCGCCGACTGGACCCAGGACGACCTGTTCGGCGAGCTCATCGCGACGCATCCGGACGACGACCCCGACCCGCCGTCCGATATGCCAGCGGCGGAGTTTCCCGAACGCCGGAGTACGCCGTCCTGGGTGGCTGGGCAAGACGTCGTGCACGCCTCGTGGGGCCGCGGTTGGGTGCAAGGGGCTGGCGCCGGTTGGGTCACCGTGCGATTCGAGACCCGGGAGACCGGCGTCGGGCGGGTGCGCAGCTTCCGTATCCACGACCCCGGCCTGCTGGCGGCGCCACCGCTGGGAGTGCCGGACGTGACGAGCTAACGTGCGGCTATGACCCACGAACCGTTGACGCTCACCGCACCCGACGGACCGGTTCCCGCCGACGAGGTGATACCCAAGGCAGGCGTGCGGGGCGCGCTCGTCGTCGTCCAGGAAGGTTTCGGGGTCAACGCGCACATCATCGACGTGTGCCGGCGATTCGCGACGGCGGGTTACCGGACCGTAGCGCCGCACCTCTTTCATCGGGACGGCGTGAACGAACTGCCGTACGAGATCGACCTGGCGATGGCGCACATAGGAAACCTGACGGCGGCCGGAGTTCGGGCCGACGTAGCCGCATCGCTCGATCACCTCGCAGGCCTCGGGTTCGCACTGCCGTCGATCGGTGTCGTCGGCTTCTGCATGGGAGGTTCGGTCGCGCTGGTGGCCGCGTGCGACCACCCACTCGGCGCGGCCGTGACGTTCTACGGCGGCGGGGTGGGCACGGGCCGGTTCGGCTTCCCTCCACTCATCGAGATGGCGCCGGATATCAAGTCGCCGTGGCTCGGGCTATACGGCGACCTCGATCAGGGCATTCCGGTTGATGACGTCGAGCGGCTACGCAGTGCGGCCGCGACCGCGTCGGTGCCGACGTCGGTCGTCCGCTACGCCGACGCGGGCCACGCGTTCCACAGTGACACCCGACCTGACAGGTACCACGAACCGTCAGCGAAAGACGCGTGGGACAAGACGCTCGCGTGGTTCGCGCGCTACCTCGCGCCGCCGCGGTGACCGTGCCGCGGTGACCGCGCCGCGGTGATTCAGCGCAGGCCGAGGATTTCGATGACCGTACGGGCCGCCGGGCCACCTTCGACGAGTGCGATCTCGAGAGCGGCACGGACGTCGATGTCGTCGCGCAGCGCCGACAAAACGGCGTCCTGGGCTGCGGCGCCGTCACTGCTCCCCTTCGCCGGCTTGGCCGAGACGCTGAACAGCGACTCGAGCTCGTTCTCGACGACCCCGAGTTCGGCTGCCTCGAAGTTCCAGCTGTCGGACCATGGACGACGGACCAGCAACAGCCGCAGAGCCGCGGGAGTGTGCGCCGACAGCAGGTCGGAGACGAGCACGAGGTTGTGCGCCGACTTCGCCATCTTGGCACCCTCGACGCGCACCATGCCGACGTGCATCCAGGCCCTTGAGAACGGCCGGACGCCGGTGAATGCCTCTGCCTGGGCCGCTTCGTAGGCGTGGTGCGGAAACCGCAGATCGGCGCCGCCTGCGTGCAGATCGACAGACGATCCGTAGGCCGATAGGGCCATCGCGGTGCACTCCGCGTGCCATCCCGGCCGCCCCTGTCCCCACGGGCTCGGCCACGCCGGAGCCCCCGGCTGAGTCGCCCGCCACACCGCGACGTCGAAGGGATCGTCCTTGGCCGGGTCGTCGGGTTCGTCGAGGAACTCCGCCAACAACGCGTGCGCTGCGTCGCGGGTCAGGCCCGCGGCGGCGGGCAGGTCGGCGCCCTTGAAGTACACGGTGCCGTCGCGCACGTAGGCAGCTCCGCTGTCGACCAGCGCCACCGCAAGCGCCACCACCTGGCGGACGAAGTTATGGGCGCGCGGCTCATGCGCCGGACGCCGGACGCCGAGGGCGGCCATGTCCTGCTCGAACTGGTACTGCTGCACGGCGGCAAACGCGTCGTATGGTGCGCCGGCCCGACGAGCGGCAGCGAGCAGCACGTCGTCGACGTCGGTGACATTGCGGCAGACCTCGACGTCGGTGCCGAGGTGGCGCAACAGCCGGCCCACCACATCGACCCAGACGTACGTCGCAGCGTGCCCGAGATGCGTGACGTCATAGGGGGTCACCCCGCAGACGTAGACCCTGGCCTTGCCCATGAGGGGTAACGGCCGGCCCGCGATGGTGACCGGACGAAGCTGCTGGTCCAAGGCAACGGGCATACCGTCAGCCTGCCAGAACGCGCTATGGCGTGCGTACCGGGGCCGAGAGGGTGTGCGTATCGGCGCCGCTCATCGAACGGGCGCGCGACCGGCGACCCGCAACGTGTAGCCGACGCCGCGCACGGTGTGGATCAGCGGCTCGCCGTCCACGTCGATCTTCTTGCGCAGGTAGCTGATGTAGGTCTCGAGAACTCCCGAGTCGCCCCCGAAATCGTAGTCCCACACGTGGTCGAGCAGCTGCGCACGAGTCAGAACCTTGCGCGCGTTCACCAGCAGGTAGTGCAGCAACCGGTACTCGGTGGCGGTGAGCTCGACGAGCCGGCCGGCACGGAACACCTCGCGGGTGTCGTCGTCCATCTCCAGATCGCCATAGCTGATGCGCGACGGCGTGCGCCCCACGCCGTCGCTGCGGCGCAAGACGGCGTGCACGCGCGCGACCAACTCTGCAAGCGAAAACGGCTTCGTGACGTAGTCGTCGCCACCGACGTTGAGCCCGAGAACCTTGTCCTCGGTAGCGTCGCGGGCCGTCAGGAAGAGCACCGGCACGGTGTTCCCTTTGTCCGCGAGGCGACGGGCGACCTCGAAGCCGTCGAAGTCGGGCAACATCACGTCGAGAATCACCAGATCGGGCCGCGCGGATTCCACTCCCTCGAGCGCCTCGTTGCCTGTTCCGGCGGTGCTGACCTCGAATCCCTCGAATCGCAACGCGGTCGCGACCAGCTCGCAGATGCTCGGCTCGTCATCGACGACCAGCACCCGCACCGGGGCTCGGGACGTCTCGGTCGGCACCGGCAACACCTCCCTGGTGGCGGCGTCGACGCGCTCTCGAGTCGACGTGTGCCCAGTGTGGGTACGGCAACTGCATCGAGGCTGACCGGAATCTGGACGAACGCTGTGAGTTCGGCGACTCAGACGAGGGCGACAACCTGCCCATGATCGTGTGAACGCCGGGCCGCCTCGATGATGCGCAAACCTTCTACGGAGTCACGCGGGTCTACCGGCAACGCGCCCTCTCCACGCACTGCCGCAGCGACCGCTGCGTAGAAACGCTGGTAGGCGCCGGGCTCGGTCGCAACCTGGTCGCCCTCGCCGCCGACACCGAGCCGGCCCCATTGGACCTCCGGCTCGACACCCCAGGGCTCGTCACGATCGGGTCGCCCGCCGGCCCGAAGCGCGTCCTCCTGCACGTCGAGGCCGTACTTCACGTAGGCGGCGCGATCTCCGAGGACCCGCAGCCGCGGGCCGAGATCGGACGCGACCGCACTGCACCACAGATGGCTGCGCACGCCGGACGCGTGTGTCAGCGCTATGAAGACGTCGTCATCGGTCTCGACGGTCTGGCGGATGCGGTCGACCTCTGCGTACACGTGCGTCACCGGACCGAAGAGTACGAGTGCCTGGTCGATCAAGTGCGGGCCGAGATCGAACAGCAACCCGCCGGCCTCCGCAGGTGAGCCGCTCTCGCGCCAGCCGCCTTTCGGGACCGGCCGCCATCGCTCGAACCGCGACTCGTAGCGCGTGACAGTGCCGAGCACGCCTTCGTCGAGCAGCCGACGCAACGTGAGGAAATCGCCGTCCCAGCGCCTGTTCTGAAAGACAGTCAGCGGGACGCCGCGAGCTGCTGCCGCCTCGACCACGGACTCGGCCTCGACCACGCTGACAGCGAACGGCTTGTCGACCACGACGGCAATGCCGGCACCGATCGCGGCATGCGCGATGGAGGCATGCGCCCGGTTCGGCGATGCGACGACGACGAGATCGATCTCGTCAGCGCGCCGCCACACGTCGTCGACACCAGCGAGCACTGCGACGCCCTCGTACGCCTCTTCGGCCTGCTTGGCCCGCTCGGCGTTGCTCGTCACCACTGCGGCGACGGTTAGCCCAGGAGTCGCGGCGACAAGCGGCGCGTGGAAGACCGAGCCGGCCAGGCCGTAGCCGACGATCGCGACGCGCAGATCTTGATCGCTCATGGAGACATCGTGCCCGATGCCTCGGCGCTCATGGAGACATCGGGCCCGATGCCTCGGCGGTCAACGCGTGGACATCACCCGGGATATGCCGACGCCGCCCTCGGTGTCGGCGCCGTAACGGGACTTTTCCTTCGCGATGTCGAGGTGACCGATCCGGCGGCGCGCTTCCAACGCCTGGTCGTCGAGAAGGTCAGCGGGGATCAGCCAGACGATCTCGAACTCGAGGCCGTTGGGGTCGTGGCCGTAAAGGCTCTTCGTCGTGCCGTGATCGGAGCTGCCCACAAGTGCGTCGGCCTGCGCCAGGGCTCCGGCGATCCGTTCGAGCTCCGAGAGGGTGTCGACCTCCCACGCGAGGTGGTACATGCCGACGGTGGTCTTGCCAGCGCCGGAAGGCGCGGCCGCTCCGATCTCGAACAGCCCGAGGTCGTGATCGTTGGTCGAGCCGTTCGCTTGGAGGAACGCAGCGCCCTTGAAGCCCTCGGGCGTCATGTTCACCACCCGAAAGCCCAGCACCTCGGTATAGAAGCGCACGGACTCGTCGAGGTTGCGGACGTAGAGGACGGCGTGATTGAGCCTGAAGATTCCCATGGCAAGCACCCTATCCCAATCTAGTTGAGAGTTCAACTACTACGCTTACGCTGCGATTGCCGATCTCAGCAGCCGGCCGCCGCCTTGATGAGCGCAGCGTAGGGGGCCACGCCGGCCGGCTGCAGGTGAACGCCATCGGTAGTCAGCCAATCGGGATGAGAGTTCGCCGCTGCGTCCCAGTCGACAAGGACGGCGTTCGGATGCGCCTGCACGACTGCCGGAAGCATGGCGTTGTTCGCCGGCTCCCACGGCCGGTCCATGTGGTTGTTGACGACGATCACCTTCGTGCGATCGGCGAGGGCGGCCAACGCCGCGTTGAGTTCCTGCGGACTGACGACGCCGTTGGTACCGGTCTCGATCACGACCACCTGACCGAGATGCCCCGCCGCGCGCAAAGCAGCCAGCTCGGCGAACACCGACTTCGCCTGCCAGCCCACGACGGCGTACACCTCGGTGCCGCTGCAGTCGCGCGCCAGCGCATGTTCGGCGTCGACCATCACGGAGTCGCCGACGGCGGAGAGCAAAGGCGGCGGGGTGTTCGGGATCGGCGGCGGCGCAGTGGGCTCCTGCGTGGGCTGCCGGACCGGCGGTGACTTCTGCGGTGCCGCGGGCGGCGCGGTGGACCGGGTCGCAACGGGTGTACGCGGTGCGCCGGTCGGCGTCCCTGCCGGCGTCGAGATCGTGGGCGGCGAAGGCGGGGTGTTCGCGCGTCCCGATGTCCCAGCCGATGGCCCGGACGACGTCGCAGCCGGCGCGGTCGAGTCGACCGGCGCCGACACCGCACTCGACACGACGGGCGCGGCCGAGGTGCTCACGGGACGAAGCGCGCCGGCCGCAGCAGCCGTAGTCGCCGCAACCGGGCTGTGCCCGACGCGCGCAACGACGAACGTGGTGGCCGCGATCACGCCGACGACGCCGACAACCGAACCGAACACAGGAGCGAAGGTCCGCCACGAACGCAACACCTTGGGGGCAATGAACGCCGGGCCGGTGCGAACGGCTCGGCGCCGCAACGGACTCTCGACGAGCCTGAAGGACAACTCCGACAGCGCTGCGGTGACGGCAAGCCGCGCGGCCAGCGCAGCTGTCCCGTGCAACGGCCAGTCGAGACCCGGCCTGGTGTAGACGAACACCGGCCAGTGCCACAGGTACAACCCGTACGACCTCGCTCCGATGACGCGCATCGGCGCGACGTCGAGAACCCGCCCGAGCCAACCCCCAGGTGCGGACGCAATCGCGACGACGATGACGCCGATCGCGGCAATCAGCAGGAAGCCGCCCCGGTACAAACCCGGAGTCGTGTAGTAGCCGACTTCGTGCATCGCCAACACGAGGACGCCGACGCCGGCTAGCCCGACGAGGTCGATCGCGGCGCGCAGTGCGCCAGGCATGCGGCGTCCGGACCGTGCTCTTCTGTTTGCGACTCCGGCCATCACCGCCGCGGCGGCCGCACCGAGCAACAGCGCGCTCGCGTGGGTATCGGTGCCGAAGTAGACGCGCGACGAGTCGGTGTCGAATGGCACGTTGCCCTTGATAGCCAGCGACCGCATCCAGAGTGCCGACGCGAGCGCGCCGGACAGCGCGACGACGGTGATGACGCGCAATCGAGCGCGCACGGTCAGCAGAATCGCAAGCAGCAACGGCCAGATGAGATAAAACTGCTCTTCGACCGCGAGCGACCACAGGTGCTGGAGCGGTTCAGGTCGCCCGGCGGCCGCGAAATACGAGCGGTGGTGCAACACGTACCACAAGTTGGACACGTATCCCGTCGCCGCTGCGATGTCGCCGCGGGCCTGCGCAAGGTCGCCCGGATGGAACCGGGCCATGAATGCGGTGGCCACGACGAGCATCGCGGCCAGCGCCGGCAGCAGCCGTCTCGCTCGGCGCGCGTAGAACCGCCGGAGCGACAGCCGTCCGTCGCGCTGGGCCTCCCCGAGCAGGATCGACGTGATGAGGAAGCCGGAGATGACGAAGAAGATGTCTACGCCGAGAAATCCGCCGGGCACCGCGCGCACGCCCGCGTGATAGAGCAGCACTCCGACGACAGCAATCGCGCGCAGCCCATCGAGCCCGGGCAGCCGGGTTCGCGCAGCCTTCAAACCCACCGTCGCCGCCCTGTCATCGCTTCCTCAGCAGTGCCAGAGTCTGGCATCGGTTGCAGCTGCGGCGCGGTTGACACGACCGACGCAGGACAACGGAAATCGAGAGGTGCAGCGGTCACGGTGGACCCGATCGTGCAAGCCATGGCAGGACGACGCCTGATGCCCGTGATCGGTTGCGTCCGGCTTCCCCCGCTCACGCCGCTTCGGTCGAGGAAGTCAGATGGTTCGGCGGCGAACGGCTGATTTTGGCCGCAAATGGTTGTTTTCCCGGTGATCGTCGCCGTCCGGCCTCTATTGTTTTGCGTACGACCGGCTCCGCTGTCTGGCGTCACCGACTTCGAAACAGGGGAACCTCCGTGCGCCAGATCCGCCGGGCCAGTCTTGTCGCGGCCTTCGTCACCGGCACCATGATCGCCTCGACAGTCGGCGCGAACGCAACCGCGGCCGTTCGTGCAACCGCACCGGGGCCGGTGACCGTCGGAGCGGCACCGGTGGTGCCAATCGGCGCACATCTCCAATCGGCGGCACCAGCCGACAGGCAGTTGGCGTTCGACGTCGTGTTGCGCCCGCGTGACCAGGTAGGCCTCGACAACTTCGTCTCCGCCGTTTCCACGCCCGGCTCGCCGAGCTACCGGCAGTTCCTAGCGACCGGCGAGTTCAGCGCCCGGTTCGGAGCGACTGCCTCGACCGTTGCGAGCGTTAGCGCGAGCTTGCGGTCACTCGGGCTGACGGTCGGCACGCTCAGTGGCTCGATCCTGCCCGTGAGCGGCTCGCTGACCCGCGTGAGCTCTGCCTTCCATACCTCCTTCCGGCAGTACCAGCTCGCGTCCGGCCGGATCGCGCACGCGAACGCGGCTGCGCCGGCACTGCCGAGCGACGTCGCCGGCGCCGTGCAAGCGGTGGTGGGGCTTGACGATCTCGCAACGTTCCAGCGTCCGACGCCCAAGCTCCGATCGGCTGCATCGGGCGGGCCAGTTGCGCGCGGCCTCTTCAGCCCGAACCTCGTCGGCCCTACGCCATGCGCCTTCATCGGAACGAACGCGGGCAACGGCTACTACACCGCGGACCAGCTCGCGTCGTATTACGGCCTGACCTCGTTCTACACAGCTGGCACGCTCGGCACCGGCATTACCGTCGCGATCTTCGAGCTGGAGCCCTTCGCGGCCAGCGATATCGCGGCCTACCAGACCTGCTACGGAACGTCGAGCACTGTCTCGACCACAAACGTCGACGGCGGACCTGGGGTGGGCCCGGGTGCTGGTGAGTCGGCGCTCGACATCGAAGACGTCATCGGGCTGGCGCCGCAGGCAGCGATCAGGGTGTACCAGGGCCCTGACGCAACGGTCGCCACGAACTCGAACGTGCTCGACGTCTACAACGCGATCGCCACCGACAACACCGCACAAGTCGTGAGTACGAGCTGGGGACTGTGTGAGGCTGGTGCGAGTCACGCAGTCTTCGCAGCCGAGCGTCTCGCGTTCCAGCAGATGGCCGCGCAGGGTCAGTCCGTCGTCGCGGCAGCGGGCGACGCAGGTTCGGCAGACTGCGATCGAAATCCGGCACCGAGCGTGCCCGGACCAAACACGCCGTCGACGCTCGCCGTCGACGATCCGGCCAGCCAGCCGGAGGTCACCGGGGTCGGCGGCACCAACTTGGCGTCGACCGCAGGCCCTGAGACGGTGTGGAACGGGGGCGTGGTCGACCACGGCGACGGCACCTTCTCAATAAACGCCGGTGGCGGCGGCATATCGACGCAATGGCCGATGCCCGCATATCAGACTGCGCTCGGCACCATCGCTGGTAGCAGCAGTGCCACGCCGTGTGCCGCAACCGGCGGAGCAGTCTGTCGCGAGGTACCCGACGTCAGCGCATCGTCGGACCCGTCCAACGGCTACGCCGTCTTCGTCCAGGGCGGCTGGTTCATCATCGGCGGCACCAGCGCGGCAGCTCCGACCTGGGCTGCGCTCATCGCCCTCATCGACTCGTCGTGCGGCGGGCATCGACTGGGCCTGGTCAGCAGCGCTCTGTACCAACTCCGTACGGCTAACCCGGCCGCGTTCCATGATGTGACCACCGGCAACAACGACGGTGTTGCGGCCAACGGTGGCAAATACGGAGCACGCACCGGTTACGACATGGCGAGTGGCCTCGGCAGTCCCGCCGGCGCCGCACTGGGCGCCGGTCTTTGCCCCGTGCCGTCCAGCAATGGAGTGGGCACTATGACCGTCGACAGCCCGTCCGTCGGTGCATCGACGAACGACACGCTGACCTTCACCTACACGGCGCCCGCCGGAAAGCAGCTCACGAACGGCAAGCTCGCCCTTTCGGTACCAGCTGGCTGGGTCGCGCCGTCGACGACAATCGGCAACGCTGGTTACACCACTGCGTCCGCAGGAACAGTCACTGTCGTCGGCTCCACGATCCAGGTCGCGGGAGCTACAACAGCTGCGGGCAGCACGCTCAAGATCGTCTACGGCGACACCTCGAGCGGCGGACCTGGTGCCTCGGCACCTGCAACCACCCAAACCTCCGTGTTCGCGGCCATGGAAACCTCGACAGCGAGCGGCACCCTCGTCGCGTTGTCCGGGTCGCCACAGGTCAGCGTCATCGCAGGCGGCGGCGGAGGCGGAGGCGGCGGAGGCGGCGCGCCACCGCCGCCGCCGTCGCTTACGTTGCTACGGGTGTCAGGGCCAGACCGGGTGGGGACCAGCGTGGAGGCGTCGAAGGTTTCGTTCCCGGGCGCCGGTTCAGCTGACGCCGTCGTGCTGGCCCGGTCCGACAATTTCGCCGACGCACTCTCCGGGACGCCGCTCGCCGCAGCCAGGAACGGACCGCTCTTGCTGACAGGTAGCGCAGTGCTCGACCCGACGGCGAAAGCCGAAATCGAACGTGTTCTCCCTGGCGGCCAGACTGTCTATCTGCTCGGCGGACCGGCCGCACTGTCGGCGTCCATCGAATCGTCCTTGACGGCTGCCGGCTACGTCGTCAAGCGATTTGCGGGAAAGGACCGCTACGCGACCGCCGTTGCAGTGGCGCAGGACATCGGGTCCACGGACAGCGTGTTCGAGGCCGACGGCACCAACTTTCCTGATGGTTTGTCAGCCGGGTCGGCAGCCGCGTCGACGGGTGGCGTGATCGTATTGACGGCCGGCGGACATCAGTCGACAGCGACCGCCGCCTTCCTGGCCGACAATCCCGGCCCGACCCGGTACGCGGTCGGCGGGCCGGCCGCGGCGGCCGACCCGAGCGCGATCGCGTTCGTCGGCACCGACCGCTACGCCACCGCCGTGTTGGTAGCGCAGGCCTTCTTCGGCACACCCGATTCGGTCGGGCTCGCGAGCGGGGTGTCCTTCCCTGACGCGCTATCTGGTGGCAGCTTGGTAGCGATGAACAACGGACCGATCCTGCTGGTGCCGAACGGTGGCGCCCTGCCGAGCACCGTCAGTGCCTATCTGACGGCGGCGAAGGCCAGCGCGACCGACGCTTGGCTGTTCGGCGGCCCGAGCTCAGTCGGCAACGATGTGTTCACCACCGCGGCCGGCCTCTTGGCTGCCAGCTGACGTGACATCCGGCGATCGGAGGGCCAGCGCTGACGTCATCAGCGCCGGCTCGTCCGATCACCAGCCGAGAAGTTTCAGATGGGTCGGCATCGTCGTCGGAGTTCTGGTGGTGCTGGGGCTGAGCGGTACGGCCGCTGACCGCGCGCTGCGGCACCACGAGTTCACGACACTTGTCAGCAGGGACGCCGACTCCGAGGCAACTGCGGCACATGCCGAGGGTGTTGTCATGTCGACCCACGCCTACACGATGCCGTTGCTGACGTACTCCACACCTGAGGTTCGCAGCGGACTTGCGAAGGTGATAGCGGAGTCAGCAGCGCAGGGCGTGGGCGAGCTTCGGAACGAACGCGCCGCAGTCGCCGCCACCACGGTGCTGCCGTGGCACAGCTCCATGCGTGCAGCGAAACGCGCCGAACTCAACTACCTCGACAGTTGGACGGCGTATCTCCAAGGCATCGCGTCGGGCGACGCCTTCGACGGCGTCCCTACCCAGTCTTTCGATGCCATGCACCAGGCCGCACTCGCGAGCCTGCGGCAGGCCGCACCCGATCACAAGGCAGCGCAGGCCGTACCCTCGTCGCCATGATTCGGTACGCAGTCGTCGGCACGGGATGGCGTTCCGCGTTCTTCTTTCGGCTCGCCGCTTTGATGCCCGACCGCTTCGGCGTCACCGGCGTCCTGAGCCGGTCTATCGAGCGCGGGCACGACGTCCACGCCCGCTTCGGCTGCCCGGCGTTCACTAACCTGGGCGATCTCATGAAGTCGGCGAGGCCCGACTTTCTCGTGACGTCGATACCGCGCGACATCAACCCCGGTGTCATCGAAGCCGCCGTCGACGAGAACCTGCCCGTTCTCAGCGAAACGCCGCCGGCAGCTGACGTCGGCGGGCTACAGGCGCTATGGTCGCGGGTCGGTAGTCGCCAGCTGGTCCAGGTCGCGGAACAGTACCTATTGTTGCCGGACCACGCCGCCCGCTCGGCCGTTATCGCCGGCGGCACCATCGGACGGCCCACCTCAGTCCAGGTGTCGTCGACGCACGACTACCACGCCGTGTCGATGATCCGCGGCTTTCTCGGCGTCGGCTTCGAACCCGCGACCGTGCGTGCGGAGCACTTCACCGCGCCACTGAGCGACCCGCTCTCGCCGCAGGGGTGGAGCGGCGACGACTCGCCAATCGCTCGGACGACGACCCTGGCCACCATCGACTTCGGCGACCGTATGGGGTTGTACGATTTCACCGAAAACCAGTGGTGGAATCCGTTGCGCAGTAGGCGAATTGTTATTCGTGGCGAGCGCGGCGAAATCGCCGACGACAGCGTCGTCCGGCTGATCGACCCACGCACGCCGATCACGTCGCCCTTGGTGCGGCGGCAGACCGGACGCGACCTCAACCTCGAGGGAGCTGACCTCGACCACATCACGTTCGACGGCGCGATCGTCTACCGGAACGTCTTCAACGGCGCGCGCTTGTCGGACGAGGACATCGCGATCGCCACGCTGCTCGACCGCATGGGCAGGTGGTGTGACCAGGCAGGCGAACCGCCGTACCCGCTCGCCTCCGCGTGCCAGGACCATTTGATAGCGCTTGCGGTTGCCGAGTCGATCGCGACGCAGTCGCCGGTCGTGACCACAACCGAAGCGTGGGCCGGCGGATAGGCGCGTTCACGCTTATGCAGACGTGGCGGCTGGTAGCCCTTCGGACGTCACCCAGGTTGCGATCTGCGCACGCGATGACATCTCGAGTTTGGCGAGGATGTTCGACACGTGAACCGACGCTGTCTTCGTCGAGATGAAGAGCGCGCGGCCGATCTCTGAGTTGCTGAGTCCGCGCGCGACAAGTGCGGCAACCTCGAGTTCGCGTGCGGTGAGTTGACCCGATGGCACTCGAGCGCCACCGCCGTTCACCCGATGACGCAAGGACTCCAGTTCGTCGACGCGCCAGCCGCCCCATTTCGACAAGAACCGACCGGCATCGTCGATCTGCACCCGTGCNNTGCCTCGTCGATGTCACCGAGTGCGAGCAGGCTCTTCGCGAGTCCGACTCTGACCTCGGCGTCGACGACGGCACCCGGCCGGCGCCGCGGCCCGGCAAGCGCCGCCCGGTAATACTCGACGGCGGCCGCGTGGGCGCCCGAGGCAGCCGCAATTGCGGCCCGGACGTGCGACGTCCAGCCGGTGTCCTCGTCGCGGATTGCTCGGTACGGGCTGGCGAGCACGATGTCGAGGACCTCTCCGATGCGCTGCGGTGACACCCCGGCCCGCGCGGCCGCAACCAGACCGCAGCCCCATGTCCAGGCGTAGAGAGTGCACGGCGCCTCCTCACGCCCCGCGCGCTCGACGATGGTCGCCAAACCCTGTGAAACGGCGTCGATGTCACCGGTACGCAGCGCGATCTCTATCTCGAGACTCTCGAGCCAGTGCGGTTGCTCGAGTGCCGAGTGGCGCGCAGCATCATTCATCGCATGCACCTGCACCAGCAGTTCGGTTGCGCGATCGTCGTTCAGCTCAGCTGCCAACCAGGCCCGCTCGGAAAGCAGCCAGACCCGCTTGCGGCCGGGGTCCGTGGTCGAATCGGAGATAGCCGCATCGAGAGCCTCGCAGGCCGCGCGAGCGTCGCCAATCGCGTCCGAGTAATAGGCCGCCGTGATCTCGGCGATCCCCCAGACCCAATCATGACGGCCGAACCGCTGCACGAGATCGGTCATGCACGCGATGTGGCTCCAGACCCGCTCGGGCTCCCACCGCACGAGCACGCCCTGCAGCAGATTGTTCAACCCGCGCAACGCACTGAACACGTCGTGACAAGCGATCGACAGCTCGATGGCTTCCTCGAGCAGCGCCGAGCCCTCGTCGAAATGCGCAGGCATGTCGAGCAGTGCCGAGCCTTTGTTGACCAGCGCCGCGGCCCGCATGTTGTCGTCGGGGGTCATCAGCTCGAGGGCTCGGTCGGCCCACTCGACCGCATCGGCAGACTGACCGCCGAGCATGCTGACCTCTGCGACGTAGCTGTACACATGCGCAAGCTCGGGGCCGTCGGGCAGTCGCTGGGCGACGACGAGCAACGTCTGGACGACGCCATCGCGGCCGGCGCTGTCGCCGAGCTCCCATTTGAGCCGGGCGACCGTGCGTAGCGCTTTGCTGAGTTCGGCATCATCGGCCTGCGCCTCGACCAGAGCGGCCCACTGGGTGGCGTAGCCGAGCGCGCTGTCGGTGAGGCCGCACGCCCAGGCTGCGCGGGCCGCGAGTTCGAGCAACAGCGCGTCGGCCTCGACCTCCTGGAGCCCGAGTTCGGCGAGCCGCAGCGCCTCGTACGTCGACCCGTTGCGCAGGTGGACGTTGGCGCCGCGACGGGCCGCCTCGACCACGTCGTCCCACAGGTGCGCACCCGCCGCGTGGTAGGCCAGCGCACCCCAGTCGTCACTGCCCATCTCGAGCAGCGCGGCGTGCGCCTTCTCGTGCAACCGCCTGCGCTGGCGGCCGAGCAACCGGCTGGCGACCGCCTCTCGGGTCAGCGCATGGCGGAACCCGAACACGTCGGGCTCGATCTCCCTGATCAACCCGCGCGCCACCAGCATGCGCATGGTCTCGATCAGGTCGTCCTCGCCGACGCCCGACACGATGGCAAGCAGATCGAACGGGATTCGGCGACCGAGCACGGCGGCGGAGTCGACAATGCGTCGCTCGGCGTCTTCGAGGCCGTCAAGGTGGCGAAGGACCGCCTCGCTCACGCTCGACGGCAGCGGCCTGTCACACAGGCTGTCGACGTCGACACCCGGCGCCGAGCTGACCAGCTCCTCGAGGAAGAACGGGTTGCCGGACGTTCGCCGGGCCAGATCGGTAGCGGCGCGCCACGACACCGAACCCCCGTACACGGCGCGCAACCACTCGGCGACCTGCGCGTCGTTGAGTGGCCGGAGTTCGAGGTATTCGACGAGCCGCTGACGGCCGACCCGGTCGAGCATGTCGGCCAGTTGCCTGTTGTCGGCGACGCCGGTCCGGAATGTTCCGACTATCAGGAGGGGTAGGTCGGGTGTCGTTGCGAGCCGCCCGATGAGCAGCAGGCTGTCGGCGTCCGCCCAGTGCAGGTCTTCGGCGACCAGCACGCCGGGACGGCCGTCGAGCAGGTAACGGACGAGGTCGACAGCGGCCCGCAGACTCTGCTCCCCCACGATGGTCGCGTCGACCGTCGCGCTCGCGTCGCCGGCGAGCCCGGGGGCTATCGGTGCGAGCAGTGATCGCAGCGGTTGGGCTCGCGCAGCGAGCTCCTCGGGCACCTCGGTCCACGACCCGACGAGGCCCTCGATCGCCCCGTGCAGCACGTGGAAGGGCCGCCCTAGCGGGCCGGGTTCGGCGTGGCCGATGAGGATGGGGCGGTCGCCCAGGGTCTCGACGAACTCCTGTACGAGCCGGCTCTTGCCAACGCCAGCCTCGCCGCTGAGCATGACCACCCGCGGCTCGGTCAGCCCGTCGGCGCGGCTCTTGAGGCGGCGGAGTTCGGCAGCCCGGCCAACCATGACCAAGCTGAGCCCCGCGCGGACCACAGTCACGCCCGCCACGCTATCGCTCACCGACCGCAGGCGACCGTGAGTTCTGAGCGGTGGTTCGTGAACGTGGAGCGGCCTGCGCCGCGGGCCGTCCGGCGCGCGGACTTGAGCGAGCGCCGCACCAACCGGGCCGACCTCGCCTCACGCTGGAAGNNGCACCGAAGCGGCGAAGAATGCTTCCTGAGTCATCGGGTACCTCCGAACATCGACCGCCGGACGTCGTCTGGTGCGTCGTCCTGGACCGGCAAGTCCACATTGCCGTTCTGAGGTAGGGCGGCACATGAGGCAGATGCCTAGTCCTGAGCGGCCGCGCGCGCCGTCGCGCGTCTAAGGCAGGGCGTTAGGCGCCTAAGGCGAAGCCGGCGGACGCCGTCAGCGCAGCGCGTCGATCTCGCGCAGGATCCGCGGCAGCGATACCGGTCGCGGCGTCCCGAGCGCCTGGGCGAACAGGCTGACCCGGAATTCCTCGATCGTCCACCGCACCGCCCGCACGTCGTCGTCATCGGCCCGGCCCGGCGGCAGGGCCGACCGCAGCTCGGAAAACGCCTGCGTTGCCTGTTCGACCTCCCACATCCGGGCGCGGTCACGGTTGACGTCGTCGCCGACCTTCTCGAGCCGCCGATCGATCGCCCGCAGGTAGCGGCGCAGATCGGCGAGCCGCCCACTGCCCGCGCCGCTCACGAAGCCCGGATAGACGAGTGCGGCCAGCTGGGTCCTCATGTCGACAAGGGCCGGCAGCAAAGCGGGCGGCGCGCTGCCCTTGAGCCGCCTCTCGACGTCGTGGGCGTCGGCCAAGACCGATACGACCTCGGTCACGATCCTCGTCAATGTCGGGCCGAGTCCGACCCGCGCGGCCGCGAGCAGTTGCTCGAACGCGTCGGCATCGCGCGGCGGACCCCCGGCGGCTGCGATGATCTCATCGAAGGCCGCCGCAAGGCAGTCGTCGAGCAACGGCGTCACCCCGCCCGGAGCATTTCGGCTCAGCGCCAGCTTGGCGTCGTTGCCGAGCTGCCGCTGCAGCAGTTTGGCCGGCGACGCCACGTTGAGCAGCAACAGCCTGCGGGTCGCCGCCCAGGTCGCCTGCCGCGCCAGCGCCGGTGTTTCGAGGACCCGCACGCCCACGGTCGGACCCTCGTCGACCAAGGCCGGAAACCCCCGGACGACGAGGCCGTCACGCCGTTGCTCGTAGCTCGCCGGCAAGGGGTCGAAGTCCCAGCGGCGCAGGCCGGTGCGCTCGATGCTCACGGCGGCCTGCGCGATCTCCTCGCGGACCGCGGGCGCCAGCTCAGCCCTGAGTACGTCGAGGTCCTTGCCGCTCCCCAGGGCGACCCCGGCAGCGTCGACCACGACGAACGTGATCCGCAGGAACGCAGGCACCCGCTCGAGCTCGAAGTCCTCGAGTCGGACGTCGACCCCGGTCGAGCGGTGCAGCTCGTCGGACAGCGCCTCAGGCAGAGAGCCTCCGGCGGCCGGGTCGAGGTGGTCGAGAGCGGCCCGGGCGACGTCGGGGGCGGGCACGAAATGGCGGCGCAGCGGCTTGGGCAGCGCCCTGATCAACGCCGCAACCAGATCAAGGCGCAGGCCTGGCACCTGCCAGCTGAACTCGTCGGCATGCACGCGGTTCAGCACCCCGACCGGAACACGGACTGTCACGCCGTCGGATTCGGTGCCCGGTTCGAACTGGTAGGTGACCGGCAGCCTGAGATCGTCGATCGGCCAGCTGTCCGGATAGTCGTGGCCAGCCACGGCGGCCGCGTGTTCGGTGACCAGCATCGCGGCCGCGAAAGACAGCAGCTCGGGTTGCCGCTTGCGTGCGTGCTTCCACCAACTGTCGAAATGACGCGCCGAAACGATATCTGCAGGCAACCGGTCGTCGTAGAAAGCGAACAGCGTCTCGTCGTCGACGACGATGTCGCGCCGGCGGGCCCGGCGTTCGAGCTCTTCGACCTCTTCGAGCAGCGCGCGGTTCTCGTGGAAGAACCGATGCGGGGTGCGCCAGTCGCCTTCGACGAGTGCGTGCCTGATGAAGAGTTCTCTCGACAGCTCAGCATCGATACGCCCGTATGCAACTTTGCGCGATGCCACGATCGGGACGCCGTACAGAGTCACCTTCTCGAAGGCGACCACCGATCCACGATGGGCCTCCCAGTGCGGCTCGCTGTAGATGCGCAGCACGAGATGCGCCGCGAGCGGTTCGGCCCACTCGGGCTCGATCTTGGCGACCACCCGCCCCCACAACCTGGTGGTCTCGACGAGTTCGGCCGCCATCACCCAGCGTGGCTGCACCTTGAACAACGCGGAGCCGGGGAAGATGGCGAACTTGGCGCCGCGCGCACCGAGATACCCGCGCGCGTCGACGTCCCGCATGCCGATGTGTGAGAGCAGGCCCGCGAGCAACGACTGATGGATCGCGCCCCGGTCACCGTCAGAGCTATTGAGCCGGACGCCGAGGGTGCGCGCGACCTGTCGCAGTTGGCTCTCGACGTCCTGCCATTCGCGCACCCGCAGGAAATTGAGGAACTCGGCCTTGCACAGCCGGCGAAATCGGCTCGACGAGCGTTCGTGCTGCTGCTCGCGCAGGTAGTGCCAGAGGTTGAGGTAGGCGAAGAAGTCCGACTCCTTGTCGGCGAAGCGAGCGTGGCTGTCGTCAGCCGCCTGCTGGTGTTCGAGCGGTCGCTCACGTGGGTCCTGGATCGACAGCGCGGCCGCAATGACGATGACCTCGCGCACGCAGCCCTGGTCTGCCGCCTGCAGGATCATGCGCCCGATCCGGGGGTCGACGGGCAACTGCGCGAGCCGTCGGCCAAGCGGGGTCAGCCGCGTTCGCGCATCGGTTGTCGCCTGCTCGAACGCGCCGAGTTCTTCGAGCAACTGGATGCCGTCGTTGACCTGTCGCCGGTCGGGCGGCTCGACGAACGGGAAGGCGGCGAGATCGCCGAGACCCAACGCAGCCATCTGGAGGATGACCGACGCCAGGTTCGTCCGCAGGATCTCCGGATCGGTGAACGCCGGCCGCGACATGAAGTCCGACTCGGAGAAGAGCCTGATGCAGATCCCGTCCGAGGTCCGCCCGCAGCGGCCCTTGCGCTGGTTCGCCGACGCCTGCGACACCGGCTCGATGGGCAGCCGCTGCACTTTGGTGCGATGGCTGTAGCGCGAGATCCGTGCGGTGCCCGGGTCGACCACATAGCGGATGCCCGGCACGGTGAGCGACGTCTCGGCGACGTTCGTAGCCAGCACGATGCGGCGTTCGGAGTGCGCTTCGAACACCCGGTGCTGTTCGGCCGCCGACAACCGTGCGTACAGCGGCAGCACTTCGGTCTGCGGTAGCGCAAGCTTGCGTACGGCCTCGGCGGTGTCGCGAATTTCCCTTTCACCGCTGAGAAAGACGAGGACGTCGCCGGAGCCCTTTGCCGTGAGCTCCTGGACGGCCTCGCAGATGGCCTGGATCTGGTCGCGCGGTTCCGCGTCGTCCGCCGTCGTACTGTCCTCATCGACCAGCGGCCGGTAGCGGACCTCGACCGGATACACCCGACCGGACACCTCGATCACGGGTGCGTCGTCGAAATGGCGCGAGAATCGCAGCGGATCGATGGTCGCCGACGTCACGACAACCTTGAGATCGGGACGCCGTGGCAGCAGCTGTTTGAGGTAGCCGAGAATGAAGTCGACGTTCAGGCTGCGTTCATGGGCTTCGTCGATGATGAGAGTGTCGTAACGGCTGAGCTCGCGATCCTGTTGCAGCTCCGCGAGCAGGATGCCGTCGGTCATGAGCTTGATGTACGAACCCGGGGATACCTGGTCGGTGAACCTGACCTTGTAGCCGACGGCTTCGCCGAGCGGCGAGCCCAGCTCCTCCGCGATCCGCTCGGCAACGGTTCGCGCCGCGATGCGACGTGGCTGGGTGTGCCCGATCATGCCGTGCACTCCCCGACCGAGTTCGAGGCAGATCTTCGGCAGCTGGGTGGTCTTACCGGAGCCGGTCTCCCCCGCCACGATCACGACCTGGTGGTCGCGGATCGCGGCTGCGATCTCGTCCTTCGCCTCGACAATGGGTAGCAGTGGCGGATAACTGATCGCCGGCACTCGCTCGCGCCGAAGCGCGAGAGCGGTCTCGGCGCGCTCGACCGCGGCGTTCGGCTCCTCCATGCGCGCCATTCAATCGGGCCGAGGTTTAGATTGCGTCGACCAGGACCACATCACCACACCACCTAGCTCTTCAGGAGGCTGCCGTCGACTGGCTGGCTAACCGGGCGTTGCGCGGCAGCAGGCGCGGCGATGGCCTCGACGAGCTCGTTCGCTCGTGCTCGAAACGAGTGCTCGAGCAGGCGTGGAATGGCGACCGCGGCTACTGCGTGCCCAACCGGCGCTCCTACCCGCACCTGTGGCTGTGGGACTCGTGCTTCCACGCCATTGCCTGGTTTGCATTCGGCGACGAACGCGGACTGCGTGAGCTCGAGGCGGTCTTTGCCGGTCAACTGCCCGACGGGTTCGTGCCGCACATGCGATACGGTCGCCGAACCTACGCCCGCGGGCCACTGGAGTCGGTCTCGTCGTTCACCCAGCCGCCGGTTTACGCCCGTGCTCTCAAGGCCGCGTCGGACGCCGGCTTCGCGCCGTCCCCCCGATTGCTCGAAGCCGCAGGGCGGGCGCTCGAGTCGCTGTGGCGCGACCGTTTGCGGGACGGTCTGCTCGTGATCGTGCACCCATGGGAGGCCGGCACCGACGACTCGCCGCGCTGGGACAGCTGGGTCGGCTCGAGCACCTGGAACCGCCGGGTCTGGACCTCGTTCGATCGTGCGCTGCTCGCCCATACCGTGTTCAGCCCGCAGGGGCAGGCGATCGACAGCCCTACGTTCGTCGTCGCGCCGGCCGCGTTCAACGCGATCGCCGCGGATGCCGCGAGCACTTTTGGCGAGCTCACCGGCGACGCCGGCTGGCTCGCACGCGGGAGCGTCCTGGCCCGAACCCTCGACGAAGCAGCGTGGAATGCCGAGTTGGAGGCGTGGTCGGACGTGGCTTTCACGGGTGGCGGTGACAGCGTGCGGGTGCCGACGCTCGACGGGTTGCTGCCCGCCCTGTGCACGCCTAACGCCACCAAGGCATCTGCTGCATTGAACCAGTTGAGCGACGTCGAGCGGTTCGCCGCACCGTACGGGCCGCGTTTCGTGGCTCGCCGACATCCGACGTACAACCCGTCGCAATATTGGCGCGGGCCGGCGTGGCCACAACTGAACTACCTCGCCGTGCTGGCGGCGAAGCGACGCGGAGACGACGAACTCGTCGCCGACCTGGCCGAGTCGACCAAGCGGGCGTGTGTACGGGCCGGCTTCGCTGAGTACTGGAACCCTGAGACGGGCCGCGGGCTAGGCGCCCGACCGCAAACCTGGGCTGCGGTGGCGGCAGCGTTCTGAACTCGCCTATGGCGCAGGTTCGGGCGCGCCGTCGTCGCCGAGCCCCGCACTCGCCAACTGCGCGGTCGTGCAACTGTGCTCGTTGGGCAACGCACGGGTACTCACTTTGGTGTCGCCGGGGGCGAACGTGATGACCGTGGTCCAGCCGCCGCCGGCCGGAGCGACGCAGGCACTTCCTGTGTCGACATGCCAGTACCGAGACCACCGTAGGCGCACGAATGTCGTGCCGCTGACCGATGACGTCAGCGTGAACGCGCTCGCTGTCAACGTCGTCATGTGCGCCGCCCCGCTCGCGAGCGGAGCCGCCCCGATGACTTCCCAGATTCGCCATTGGGTATCGACATAGACGGGCTTCAACCACGCGGGCGGGTGGCGCAGCAGAGCCTTCTCAGCCTGGCCGCCCTCATCGAGCGAAACATCGGGTAACGCCACGTACCGCACCGCGTTGTCGTACAACCAGGTCCGATACGCGTCGGGAGTGAGGGGCGCGTACAACACCGCGTTGCGCGAGACGTCGATCTGACGATCCCATCCGCGGGCGAGCGGCTGCTGCTCGGCCACATAGGTCGCTTCCCAGTGATCGCGCGTGAACGGAATCTCGACCCGCCCGAGCGGCTGTTGGTGGGTACCAAGGAACTGCAACATGCCGCGGTAGTACTGCTTCTTCGTCGACGGATCACCCGCGGCCGACGCGACCGCCGAAACGATCGGCAGCAGTTGAAAGATGATCAACGGCAACGCGACGAGAAGGAGCGCGCGAAAACGCCGCGCGCGAACGAGCACGAACGCGGCGGCCGGCCCGATCATGATGCCGGCGAGTCGAGCAATATTGCCGCCGACCGGCGTCGGCACGAAAAACAGGACCATACAACTGATGCCATATAGCCACAGCGCCCGCCGCACCGTCACCTGGTGACGCGGCGCGACGATCAGGCCGATGACCGCGATGGCAATCTGCCCGATGAAGGTGGGGAACGGGAACGGGAACGTGCCGCCGTCGCCCGCAACCGCCGTGACCGCAAGACCAACAAGTGCGCCGGCGAACGGCGCCGCTCGCCGCCACCCCAGACTAGGCGCCCAGGCAACTGCGATCAGCAGCAAGAACGCCGCCCCAAGTGGGCTGAAGAGCGATGCGCAGACCGCGGCCAACAGTCCGAGCCTTGGCCGGCCGGCCCGCACCGCAAGAATCGATGCGAGCGCGGCCGTCACGGCGCAGGCGAATGGTGCGCGGCCGACGATCAGGTCACCGACGACGAAGATGGCGAACCAGATCCGGGCGACGGCCGCGGCCCAGTTGTTCGCCGGACCGAGCAGCCGACCGAACAGGACCGTCGACGTCGTGCAGGCGAGCGCGGTGGCGGGCACCGTACCCAACATCCAGCCGACCGCCGGGAACAGCACGCTGTACCCGATAAGCGCGTGGCCGCCATACCAGTTGAGGTCCCAGATCAGGAAGCCGTGCGCGCCGAACATGAACGCGCGGTACTCCTGGGCCGGATAGTCGCCACCGCGAAATCCGAGTAAGGCCACGATCGCGCACAGCAACGCAGTAAGGAGGGGCGCGTGCGTCGCGAGGCCCCAAACGACGTGACGTAACCTCTCGGGGCGTTCGCGCCTGGGTGTCGCGGGTTCATCGACGGCGATGACCCGCAGCGCAGCCGACGAGTCGGCCGGTGCCATCGACGACGTTGCCCCGTTGCCCACGGGTCAAGCATGCCAGTCAGAGCGCTCGACGGCCCTCTCGGTTTCGCCGTCAAGGCTCAACAGATTGCCCAGATTTCGCCGTCCCGGCTCAAAAGGAGTGGCTGCGACGGAGTCGACGAGGCCTGCCTTCGGGGTCGTACACCCGGTGGTACAGCGGCTGAGCCCATCGCTTGGTCCGCGGACCGATCGGGATGTCCGTGTGTCGCCGCAATTGTCCGGGCGGGCGCTCGCCTNNCCGCGGCCGCCACCGGCGTGCCAGCCGTCGAGCGCGTCGGCGCTGCGAGCGAAAGCGTCGAAGAAGCTGATCGGGTCGACGAGGTCGGAGTCGTCACCATCGCCCATCCGGCCCAGGTGCTCTCGGGCCAGGGTGAGCCGAAGGTCGCGGGCGAACCGCCGAGCGCCGTCGCCAAGCCCGCCGGGATCAAGCGGCACGCGATCGTCGAGCGTCTCATCGATGACCGCGCAACTCAGCTCGGAGTCGTGCGTCCAGGACCGCCGGTTCACGTTGTCACTGCCCAGGCTCGCCCACACGTCGTCGAGAACGCAGATCTTCGCGTGCACATAGATGGGCACGCTGGCTCGGTTTTCGAGGCCGTAGATAGCGATCCGGTCGCCTCCCGCGGCCCGCAGGAGGGCAACCGATTCGACGCGCCCCAGCACGTTCGGAGGCTGCGAGATCCGGCCGTCCTGGTCGGGATGCAACGGCAGGACGGCGATCATCCGCAGCTGCGGCTCGCGCCGGAGCGCGACCGCGAAGGCTTCGACGACCTCGGCCGACCACAGATACTGGTCCTCGAGGTAGATGAGCGACCGGCTGCGCGCGAGCGCCTTCGCGTACCCGCGGGCGACACTGCGCTCACCCTGCGGCGCGAAGGAGTACCCGTGCCAGCGTTTCGGGTACGTGCGCAGGATCTGGACGGCGTGGGTGCCCGCAGGCGCCGGATCAGGGGGTTGTGGCGGCAGCAGCCGCGGCTTCACCTTCTCGCCGTGAAGGCGATCGGCAACCC
>PLCK01000168.1:0-2698 GCA_003134755.1 Actinomycetota bacterium
GGTGCGACCTGGACCGGTGCGACGTGGACCACTGCATCATGGAAATGACCTGACATGACAGTGACGAGCGCGCCAGTCACAGGCGAGCGGGCGAGTGGGGCCGGCAGACGGCTCCGCTCGTTCGTCGCGGTACTCGTCGCGCTCGCGCTCGGCAGCCTCGGCGTCCTGTGGACGCAGACCGGCACGATTGCCTCGTTCCACATTCCGTGGTTCCTGCTCGCGGCGATGTTCTACCTCGCCGAAACCTGCCTCGTGCACCTGCACTTCCGACGCGGTGCGCATTCGTTCTCGATGAGCGAGGTGCCGCTCGTTCTCGGGTTGTTCTTTGCGACGCCGCGCGAGTTGCTCCTCGCGCAATTTGTCGGCTGCGCACTCGCATTGGCCGTGCAACGCCGGCAGAGCCGGCTCAAGGCGGCGTTCAACCTGGCGAACTTCGCGGTAACGACCGCAGTCGCCGTCTTCCTGCTGCGGGCCATCGTACCGGTCGGCAGCCACTTCGATATTCGAGCCTGGGTCGGCGCGATCGTCGCAACCATGGTCTACGCGGCACTCGGCAGCGTGTCAGTCGGCGTCGCGATCTGGTTCTCCGAACATCGCGCCGAAGCTGGCCGTCTCGGATATGCGTTCCTGATGCTGCTGAGCTCGTCGCTGACAAACCTCAGCCTCGGCCTCGTGGCCGCAACAGTCATCGACTACCGGCCCGCCGCGGCGTGGTTGTTGACGGTTCCGGCCGCCACCGTCTTCCTTGCGTACCGGGCTTACATCCGTGAACGCGAGAAGCATGAGATTCTCGAATTCCTTTATACGGCCACGACAATCCTGACTCAGAACCCCGACCTCGAGCAGGCGATCGTCGCCTTGCTCGAACAGGCCAAGAGGATGTTCCGCACCGACAAGGCCGAGGCCGTCATCGCTCCGCCCGACGACGCGCCGCTGCTGCGGATCCGTCTCGACGGCGAGCAGGTGCCGCGCGTCATGGAACAGGTCACCGATCCTTCGACACTCGCAATGTGGGAGCGCATCGCAGTGTCACCTGGACCCATCATCGCGTCGGAGTCGGGGACGCCGAAACGCCGGCGCCGGCGCACCGACGCCGGCGGGACGGCGTCCGGCCATGCCGATGGCTATCTGGAGGCCCAGGGCCTTCGCAACGCGATGATTTCTCCGTTGCGCGGCGAGACGCGGGCCATCGGAATGCTCATGATCGGTGACCGGATGGGCGAAGGGACGCCGTTCGGCAAGCAGGACCTGCGACTCTTCGAGGCCCTCGCCAACAACGTCAGCGTCGCGCTGGAGAACGGCCGGCTCGAGCAGTCGCTGTCGCACCTTCGCGAACTCGAACGGAAGTTGACGCAGCTGGCGTTTCACGACCCTCTGACCGGCCTGGCGAACCGTTCACTGTTCTCGGATCGGGTCGTCGAGGCGCTGGCCACGGCCCGCAGCGAAGACCGCACCTGCGCGGTTCTGTTCATCGACCTCGACGACTTCAAGACAGTCAACGACACGCTCGGCCACGAGGCGGGTGACCAGTTGCTGGCCGCGGTCGCCGAACGCATCACGAGCTGCTTGCGGCCGACCGACCAGCCCGCGCGGCTCGGCGGCGACGAGTTCGCCGTCATCATCGAAGACGCGCTGTCCGGCCAGGCTGCCGAGCGAGTGGCCGCGCGGATCACCGATGCACTGCGGCTCCCGATCAACGTCAACGGCGGCGACCTCTACACCCGGGCCAGCATCGGAATCGCAACCAGCCAGGATGTTCATTCCGCCGACGAGATGCTGCGCAACGCCGACCTTGCGATGTACATGGCCAAGGCCGACGGCAAGGGCCGGTACCGATGGTTCCGGCCGAGCATGCGAGCAGAGGTCGTCAAGCGCCACCAGTTGAAGTCCGACCTCGAGCGGGCCGCCGACCGCGGCGAGTTCCAGGTGTATTACCAGCCGATCGTCGATCTGCACACCGGAGCACCGGTCGGCGCTGAGGCGCTCGTGCGGTGGGTGCACCCCGAGCGCGGGCTGATCTTCCCGGCGTCGTTCATTCCCGCTGCCGAACGGTCAGGGCTGATCAACGAGATCGGCCGTTTCGTCTTGCAGGATGCGTGCGCGCGGGGCGCCGGCTGGCAGGAGATCGCCTCGTTCAACCCAACCCCGTTCGCCGTCAGCATCAACCTCTCGCCGGCCCAGTTCGCTCAGCCAGACCTCGTCGCACAGGTCGAAGAGGCCGTCGACACAGCAGGCATCGATCCCGCGACCGTGATCCTCGAGATCACCGAAGGGCTGATGCTGGCGGGTTCCGAGCGGGTGGTGCGCACACTCAACCGGCTGAGCGCGTTCGGCGTCCGGATGGCAATGGACGACTTCGGCACCGGCTACGCGTCACTGAGCTCGCTGCGCGAACTGCCCATGGACATGATAAAGATTGCGAAGACGTTCACTGACGACATCAGCGGCAACGAAGAGAAGTCGCCGTTCGTCCGCGCGATGATCGAACTCGGTGAAGCGCTCGGGCTCGTCACCCTCGCCGAAGGAATCGAGACCGCTCAGCAGGCCCGCGAACTCGACCGGCTCGGCTGCCAGCTCGGACAGGGCTACCACTTCGCGCGGCCGGTGCCGGCGACGGGTATCGACCTGCTGCTGGCCCGCTATGCCGATCAGAACGGCAAGCTCGCGCAGGTTATCGCTTTCCCGGCGTAGCGAACGA
>PLCK01000168.1:2760-3718 GCA_003134755.1 Actinomycetota bacterium
GAAAGCCCGGGTAGCCGCTTTCCTGGGCTAGTGGGCAATCGAAAAGGCAATGCCGTCGAGGATATCGTGTTCGCTGACGACTACATCGCTCGCGCTGAGCTGGGTGACGATGGTGTCCAGTATCAGGGCACCGGCACCGATGACGTCGACGCGACCAGGGTGCATGACGGGTAATGCCGCGCGCTGCGCTCGGGTCATCGACAGCAACATCTCGGTGATGTCGTGCACCTGCGCCGCCGACACCCGCGAGTGATGGATGCGCTCGGCGTCGTACTCGGGAAGTTCGAGCGCGATCGCAGCGACCGTCGTGACCGATCCAGCCAGACCTACGAGCGTCGATGCCTTCGACGTCGGTACCGTCAGCGCCGCTACGTCGATAGCTGCCTCGATATCGGCGCGGGCGGCGTGGACCTGCGCCGACGTCGCGGGATCGCCATGCAGGTGTCGTTCGGTCAGCCGCACACATCCGACGTCCACGGAGCGCGCGGCCTCGACGTCGCGGTCGCCGATGACAAACTCGGTCGACCCGCCGCCAATGTCGACGACGAGGTAGGGCGGATCGAATCCAGGGACGCCGACCAGCTCGCGGGTCCCGCCCGCGAACGACAACGCCGCCTCTTCGTCGCCGCTGATCACGTCGGGTTCGACACCGAGCGCAGCGCGTACCCCCGCAACGAAGGCGCCCCGATTCTCGACATCGCGCGACGCACTCGTTGCGACGAATCGCAGGTAGCCCACGCCGTGCTCCGCCACGAGTCGGGCGTAGTCACGGCACGCGGCGAACGTCCGCTCGAGCGCGTCATCGGCGAACCGGCGGGTGCGATCAACACCCTGGCCGAGGCGGACGATGGTGTTGCGACGCTCGACGTCGACCAAGGTCCCGGCCGCGACGTCGATGTCGGCAATGAGCAAGCGGATCGAGTTTGTGCCGCAGTCGATGGCGGCCACTCTCGTCATC
>PLCK01000120.1 GCA_003134755.1 Actinomycetota bacterium
ACGCCCTCCTCGCCGAGCCGGGCGAATGCGCGCAGGTCGGTGATCCGCCCGTCCAGGGGCAGCTGGTCCATCTTGAAGTCGCCGGTGTGCAGCACGAGCTGCCCCGAGGCGCTGCGCAGCGCGACGGCCAGCGCGTCCGGGATCGAGTGGTTGACTGCGATGAACTCGGCCTCGAACGGCCCGAGCCGCTCCACCTGGCCCTCGACGACCTCGAGCTGCAAGGGCTGGATGCGGTGCTCGCGGAGCTTGGCCTCGACCATCGCCAGGGTCAGCCGGGACCCGACCAGCGGGATGTCCCGACGCTCCCGCAGCAGGTACGGGACCCCGCCGATGTGGTCCTCGTGGGCGTGGGTCAGAACGATCGCGTCGATGTCGTCGAGGCGGTCGCGCAGGTACTCGAAGTCGGGCAGCACGAGGTCGACGCCCGGCTGGTTGTCCTCGGGGAACAGCACGCCGCAGTCAACGACCAGCAGGCGGCCGCCGTACTCGAAGACGGTCATGTTCCGGCCGACCTCGCCGAGTCCGCCGAGAGCGACGATCCGCAGGCCGTTCTCCGCCAGCGGTGGAGGCGCTGAGAGGGCGAGGTGCGGACGACTCACCAGGCCGCTCCCGCGTCCGCGGCGTCGCGGCGTAGTTGCTCGATCTGCTCGGGGGTGGCATCGACCAGGGGCGGCCGCACCGGACCCGCGGGCAGCCCGGCCAGTTTGAGTGCAGCCTTGGTCATGATCACTCCTTGGGTCCGGAAGAAGCCCGTGAAGACCGGCAACAGTTGCCGATGCATGGCGAGCGCGGCCGCCACGTCGCCGCGCACATATGCGGCGAGCATGGACGCGGTCTCGAGCCCGAACAGATGCGTCGGGACGCCGACCACACCGACCCCGCCGACGGCGAGCAGCGGGAGTGTCAGTTTGTCGTCGCCGGAATAGAACGCAAGGTCGCTGCGGTGCATGACCCATGCGCTGGCGTCGAGGTCGCCCTTGGCGTCCTTGACCGCGACGATCTTGTCGTGGGCGGCCAGCCGCACGAGGGTCTCGGTCTCGATCGGCGTCCCGGTACGACCGGGGATGTCGTAGAGCATGTTGGGCAGCCCGGTTGCGTCGGCGATCTGCCCGAAGTGGGCGAGCAGGCCCGCCTGGGGTGGCTTGGAGTAGTACGGGGTCACGACCAGCAGGCCGTGCGCGCCAGCCTTCTCGGCACTGTGCGCGAGTTCGATGCTGTGCCTGGTGTCACTCGTCCCGACGCCCGCGACGATCGTGGCCCGCTCACCCACCGCCTCGACGACGGCGCGCAGCAGTCGCTCCTTTTCGTCGTCGGTAGTCGTCGGTGACTCGCCAGTGGTCCCGTTGATGACGAGGCCGTCGTTGCCGTGGTCGACCAGGTAGGTGGCCAGCCGCGCTGCACCGTCGAGGTCGAGGCCGCCGTCGGCCGTGAAGGGCGTCACCATCGCCGTGAGCACGCGCCCGAAGGGCGTATCCGCAGAAGTGTGTATGGCCATGGCGCAACGGTACCGGTAGAGCGTGAAGGACCCTGCCGGACGGTAGTCGGGGGTCCACGACCGGCAGGGCCAACTTCACTATCGCACGATCGACCCGCGGCTTTAGGAGTTCGGCGAACCGTTTGGGGAGGCTAGGGACTGACCCGGCCGTGCGCTTCGAACGCGGCGTGCGTGAGGGGCATCAGGGCGGCCCATTCGGCCTCCATCTTCTCGGCCACCATCTCGATTTCACGCTGCGGGAAGCTCGGAAAGCGGCTGTCTTCGCGCTTCGTGCGAAGCGAGAGCAGCGCCATCAGCGACCTCGCGTTACAGGTCACGTACATCGAGGAGTAGGTCGCTACCGGCAGGACGCCGCGGGCCACCTCACGGGCGATGCCGGCTGCGAGCATCTCGAGGTAGGCGGCATACGCGTGTTCGCAGGCAGCCTTCGTAGCTTCCTCGGCGATCTTGTGTTGCTCCGCGCTGCCAGGCGCGAACACGTAGCGACCCGGCTTGCCCTCTTGGACGAGCAGCCGATCGGAGCCTGGCACATAGAACACCGGCTCGAGCTGGCGGTAGCGGCCACTTTCCTCGTTGTAGCTGAACCCGATCCGGTGCCGCATGAACTCGCGGAACACAAAGATCGGCGCGGACACGAAGAAGGTCATCGAGTTGTGCTCGAACGGCGTCCCGTGCCGGTCGCGCATGAGGTAGTTGATCAGGCCGGTCGACCGGCCGGCGTCGGCTCCGACGTCATCGAGTGACGACTCGCCTTTCGTCGATACGCGCGCGGCAAACAAGACGTCGGCGTCACTCGCGACATGTTTGACGAGCTCGACGGTGACGTCGCTGCGGAATCGCGGACGAACCGCTTCGGCGGCTTCGGCGATCCCGGCCACCTCGGCCAGCTCTGGTGTCTCGGACATGACCGACACCCTAGTCAGCGCGTGCCTGCCGATCCCGCATCACCGACACCTCTGCTGCCCGGGCTCGGATCGTTGGTGTCGGCAGCGGCCTCAGTGACCAGGCAGAACNNTCGCGCCATACCTGCCACGGTGCCGACTCGGCGCTGCGGAGTTCGCTCACCGGAGTCGCACCCAGCGCATGCGCCCGGTAGCCCGCGGCGACCACACCGCCCGTGCCGGCGTCGACGGCGAGGTCGAGATGGACCCGGTTCTTGACGGCCTTCGGTTCGGGCACGAGCTGGAACGACAGCACCGGGCCGCCGGCGCCCAGCGACCCGAGGTCGAGGTAACCGGCTTCGCGACCGGTCACCTCGAGCCCTAGCAGCGACGACCAGAAGACCGCGGCCCGGTCGAGATCGGTGACATCGACGACCAGGTGCGCCACCCGGAGCCGCGGACCGTCGGTCATGCGGCTACGCGTCGCGCCGGCGACGCCGCACGCAGGCAGTAAGCGCCAGCCGCAGCGGTGGCATCGACGATCGCGGCGTCGTGCACGCCTTGCATGTCGCGCACGTCGACAACCCGCACCGCGTCGACAAGGGATTGCGCGGTGTGACGCGCCCGGTCCCGGAACAGCGCCCGCGCCGTGTGGCGGAACCGCCAGCGGGCGGCCTGCGCGATCAGGTCTGCGGCGTGCTCCTTGGCCACCAGTTCGTTCAAAGTCGAGATCATCGCCGTCTCCTTCGCCTTGTCGCTTCGCGTTTCGCTCACGGGCACTAGACACCCGCTTCAGCTCTTTCTAGTCGCCCCTACTGACATTTCCTGCCGAGCGAACCAGAGCACCGGCCAGTGGTTGCGCAACCGTCTAACAGCCTATGCCGGTGTTCCCTCGCTTGCAACCCGTAAACACGTTATGGTGGTTACATGGCTGTCGATCCGACTTTGCGCCCGCCCGTCGCACTCGTGCTGAGCGCGGCGAACTCGATCGACGTCGAGGCGGGCACAGACCTGTGGGCTACCGCTGCTGGTCTGGCGGGCTGGCTGCGCGAGCACGCCGACGGACCGGCGTCCGGTCGGGTCTCGACGCAGGAATTCGAGGCCGCACGGTTGCTGCGCGACCGACTCCGCGCCCTCATCGCGGACGGCGACGAGACCGGGTTCGACGCCGCGGCTCGAGCCTTGCCGATCAAGGTGGCGGTCGTCGAGGGCGTGCCGGCCCTCGCCCCGGTAGCCGATGGCGCAGGTGGCGCGATTGCACGAATTGCTGCAGCTGCGGCGACCGCCGCGCTCGACGGCAGCTGGGACCGCATCAAGCTCTGCGCGGCCGACGACTGTCGCTGGGCGTTCTACGACGAGTCGCGCAATCACTCGCGCACCTGGTGCTCGATGCGCGTATGCGGCAACCGGACAAAGACGCGGGTGTATCGCGCCAGACACCAGCCCGCCTGACCTCGAATCGGGGGGTACGGGCCGGCGTCCAGTTGCTGCGAGGATGACGGGATGTCGATCCCGCAGGGCCCGCGGGCNNCCCCGCCGATGCCGACGCGATTGCGCGGATCCAGGGCGAAGCATGGTCGTTGAACTACTCGGCTCTGCTGCCGGCCGACGCAGCTGACGCGTTCGACGTCGCCGATGCCACCGCCAACTGGAGCGCCGCGATCACCACGCCGCCGTCGCATCGGCACCATGTGCTGGTAGCGCTCGACCCCGCAGGCGTTGTCGGATTCGCCGCGATCGCGCCCCCGACTGACGACGACCTCGATCCTGAGTCGGACGCCGAGTTGCTGGCGCTGCACGTAGCTCCGGCGCAGGTCCGCCGCGGGCACGGGAGTCGGCTCATGGCGGCAGCCGTCGACCACGCGCGCGACGATGGCGTCAGCCGGCTCGTGAGCTGGGTGTTCGCCGCCGACGATCCGATGCGAATGTTCCTGCGGGAGAACGGCTGGGACGCCGACGGGTCGACGCGCGACCTCGACGTCGGCGAACTACTTCATCAGGTCCGCCTGCACACCGGAATCAAGGACGAGCCCGACCTGATCGCCTAGACCGTCGCCCGCGCCGCTCACCTGACCATCAGCCGGTACCGGCCGCGCAGAAGACATCGGTGAAAACGCTGCTGATCGCCTGCATGTCGGCGTCCACGCTCGGGCCGTACACGACGCTCGGCGAGTAGTGCGTGAACAGCTCATCGCCGTCTTGATGCCGTACCAACAGCGCATTCCACAACGCATTTGCTCTCAGCCCTGGGTCGATGAGGTGCACCTGATTGCCCGCGTAGTTCTGGCTGAAGGTCCAGATATCGACTGCTCGAACACCCATCGAAACGGGGACGTCGACGAAATCGGGAACCAGCGCCGCAGCGGTTGTCGGGTCGGGAATTTGCTGAGTCGGAAACGCCAATGCCTTGCGGGTCTGCAACCGAACCCTGGTGTCCCAGCCGCGCCGATGCGCCTCCGCAAAGGCAGCACCCTCCGCCTGTGCGCGCGAAATTCCCCAGCTCTGGTAGACAGCGGGCTCCGACATGTTGGTGGTCAGGTCGAGAACGTCGACGTACCCGGAGGCGACGATCGCGTCGATGGTTCCGAGCGTGACCGCCGGGTGAACTATGCGCTCCTTGGCTTCGCAGGCGGCGCTCTGTCGGCGCACCTTCGCCAAGCCTGGGGCGCAGCCGAGCTGGTAACCGATGATGTCGATCAGGATCAGCTTGCCAGGAGCGTTGGCATGCAAGGCGGCCCGCGAGTCGCGCAGAAATGCTAGGAGCTCCTCGCGACTGAGACCGTCCTTGCCGCCGAGTTCATCGGCGATCTTGATACCGACCACGCCTGGGCGCACGGCCAGCGCCGCGAGCTGCCCGATCGCGGTGTTGAACTGGTCGGCGCCCGCCTTCCAGCGAGAGACGAGATCACTTTCCAGCCACACGCGTAGGCCGTGCGCGTGTGCGGAATCGACCGCGCTCTGGAACTTCGACGCCGCGGCGACCATGGGAACTGTCGGGTAGGTCGGGTACGCAGGACGCCCGGCAGCGGCGGTCGCGCGTGCGCGGGCCTCGTCGCCTGCAGCCGCGGTCAGTCCGGCAAGCATCACAAGAGCGACGACAGTGCTCATTGCACGACGTCCGATTGAGATCACGGTGGTCCGTGGGCGGGGGGTCTGATGCCGCGGCCGCCCAGAATGCTCAGCCCCAGGTGACGGAGATGTTGCCTGCGAGGAAGCACACACCAGCCCTACCTGTCTGCGTCGAGACGTCGAGTGAGAGCTCACTGCGCTTGGGCGCCTTGGGTCGCAATGACACCACAACGCGTTGCCAGCTCGTGCCGGCAATAACCGTCGCCGTCGTCTGCCCGGCCCGGGTGCTCCCTACCAGCTCGTCGATGTGCACCGTGATCTTCTGTTTGCCGGTCGCCGCACGCACCCACAGCCGCAGCCGATACACACCCGGCAAGGTCGACGGCACGGCTCGCGGAGAGTCATGGAACCCGCACGCACCAGGTTGCAGATCGGAGACCTCGAGAGCCGATCCACCCACCGGACCGCTGGGCTGACTGCGCAGCACGGCGTTCGCGGAGTCGCCGGCCCATTCGGTCGTGCCCTGGGTGAGCAAAGAGTTTGTCACGGGGCAGGTGCGACCGAAGCCCTTGACGACATCTCGAGCACCCTCTATTGCAGAGGTGTCGCCGGCCTGGATCGCTGCAGCGAACGCTTGTACGGCATCCGCCGTGTACGTCAACCTCTCCTGCAAGACATCGTCTTCCGCGGCGTCGGACAGCACGCGCAACGACGAAGCGAGCGTCACCGCCCGGTTGTAATCGCCCGAGGCGAGGTGATCGGTACGCATCGCGAGCACCTGCCGGACGGCGGCACCCGCCGCCGTGCAGGTCTGGCTCGCATCTTGCTTGGCCGGCGCAGCGTTCGGCAGCGCGGCCTGACTGCGCGCGCATCCGGTCGCCACCAGCAGCACCCCCAGCACAACCGCGATGGAACGCCTGATCGGGTTTCGGCGGCCGGCCTCGAGAATGTCGGCCCCCAGGTGGCGGCTCATCACTGACACACCTCACTGACGTCGTCGACGAGCAGCGTCTGGCCGACGGCGAATGACTTCCCGTAGACGTTGAGGTCGACGGTGTCACCGGCGTTCACGACCGGCATTGGCACGGTCACCTGCACCCAGGTCGCACCCTGCAGCGTGACGGTTCCGGTCACATACGCCACCAAGGTGCTGCCGTGATACTCGCGTAGCCGGACGAAGGCCTTGAGTCCGCTCGGTCCCTGCACCCACGCGGTCGCCACGCAGGTCGTGCCGGCGAGCGTCTGCCTATTCCAGTCGGGACTGTCGTTGAGCAGGGTGTCATTACCGGCTGTCGCGAGCGTCACCGCGGCCGCACCGCTACCGGTGTGCGCGGTGGTTGCGCGAACCAACGAATTGCCCGAGCCCGCGCCCCAGCCTGAGACGTTCACCTCGAAGCCCGGGTTGCCGACAAGGTTGGCGGCCGAGGTCAGGCTCGCGTTCACCTCTGCTGAGCGTGCTCCCTCGCCGACACTGTTCACCGCAGTGACCTGGTAGTAGTACGTCGTCCCGCTGGTGACCGCACTGTCCTGATACGACGTCACCGCACCGAGCTGGGCCACCGGCGTCGTGCCCTCACCACCAGGCGTCGTCGCCCGATACACGTTGTAGCCGGTGATCGGCGAACCACCATCAGCCGGCGCCGTCCACGACACCTGCACCGACGACGTACCAGCCGACGCCACCGCCACCGGCGCACCCGGCACGGCCGCCGCGGCTGCACCGAACTCGTACGCACCGCGGTCGTCGTAGGTACGGGAGCCGGTACCGGTATTCGGCGTCGCTGGGTCGTCGGTCCTTGGTGTGCCGCTAATGTCCGACGTCAACTCACCGCCGACCGAGGAGTCGGCGGAGTCGATCGCCGGCGACCCGGCGGCCAGCTGCATGTTGCCGGCACCCGGCGCGAGCCACCTCGGATCAGCTTCCAGGCCACCTTGCTCCTGACCGGACGCCGCATCGAACGCAGCCAACGTCGCGTATCCACTCGTCTTCCAGGTCATCATGGTCCCGGTCTGCCCTGCTGCCAAGTGCAGGTAGACGAGGTCTTGGTGCAGCGTGGTACCGACCGTCGAGTCCTGGTCAACCCGGATATTGCCGGCGGTGCGCGGGCACTTCTCGGTACCACCCACCCCGTTCGGGCAATTGATCGCATTGTCCACGCTGACGTTGTTCGCGATGAGGAAGTTGCCGGAAGTACCTTCGACGTTGATGCCCGCGGAGACGTTGTCGTAGATGCTGTTGCCGATGAGCGTGTTCCCTGTGACGTTGAGATCGTCGATGCCGTGATCGCCCGTAATGCAACCGCCGGTGTCGCCGGTCTTCGGGTGATTGCAGTTCGTCAGCTGAACCTCGGTGAACCCCTTGTTGTGATAGGAGACATTGCCTGCGACTAGGTTGTTGTTGGCTCCGGGATAGAACTGAAGGCCGGAGTCTTCGTTGTCATGGCTGATGTTTCGCAGGACCGTATTGCTGGCGGTGCGGACGTCGATGCCTGGTGCGTTTCGGACGTACCCGAACGCGTTCCAGCTGGCCACATTTTCATCGACCGTGATGCGCGTGCTGCCGTTCGTCAGATAGATTCCGGCGACCGTGTTGTGGTCGACGGTGTTGCCGGCGATCAGAGAATCGCTGCCACCGTTGACCTGGATCCCTGCCGCAGTGGCACCCGGAGTCTGTAAGCCGGAGTAGCTGACGTGGTCTTGCGAGATGGTGACGAAAGTCGATTTGCTCACATAGATCCCGCTCGAGCTGGTGTGGTTCACGGTGAAGCCGTTGATCGTCACGTAGGAAACGTTGCTGAGCGAAAACCCGTGCGAGCCGCCGGTCAAAGTCGGTGTGGCACCTTGCGCGGCGGTGAAGTCGATCGGAGCACTCGCGGTTCCCGACTTCGTCACAGTCACGGTCTCCGGGTACGAGCCATTGGCGACAATCACCGTCTGACCCGCCACCACAATCGACGCAGCCTTGGAAATCGAGCAGAAGGGCTGGCCTTGTGTTCCCTGCCCGGTGTCTGTGCACCCCGCACCGCCCACATAGAGAGTGGCAACCGCAGCAGCGACTGACGACACCGGCAGCCCGACCGCGGCCACAACCACGATTACGGCCGCGAGCTTCGACCACCCCCCAGCCCCCGGATGGGTATTGCGCACGATCGGGCCCCTTCCGACCCGATTGAGCCTGGCGGCCGAATCCGCATGGCGCATCGAGCGTCCGCGGGTAGCGCCTACGCCAGCTGCATGAGACACGCATGCCGGCCCGGTGTGCCTCCTGCGCCGGGATGAGTTACGACCGCGCGGATGACGGATGCGCCGAAGTCGACCGGGCGTGAGGCTGCTCGGGATGCGCATCGGACGACGCCGATGCAGACGGAGGAGACGTGCTCGAGGAGCTGGTCACGAACGGATCACGACTGCACGACGCCAGGGTGCGCATCTTCGACAGTGCGGATGCGCCCGCAGACCCCGCCCTCGTCGACTTCATCGCCGAGGGCGTCGCGGGTCTCGACTTGGCGGCGCCGGCCGTCGTCCTGCCGGACTTCCACCACAAGTCGTCCATGGAGATGCNNGTCGAGCATCGCGGTCGCGACGAGGGAGACGATTCGGCCGACCTTCACGAGTGCATCGGTCAACTGCGGGATGGCCCTCATCGCCTTGGAGACCGACCACCCGAGTCGTGAAGCCATTGGGGCGTTCTTCCGCATGGTTCGCGAGCGCTACCCGTTTCCTCGATCGTCGCGCCGGGAGCTCACTGCGCGCGAGGTCGGCAGGTGTGCCATGGAAGGTGCCGGCTTCGCCATCGACCGGTTCGGGGCCGACCCCGAGGACGCGCTGGCCATGGAATGCTGCGGGTTTCTCGACCCCGAACCGTACGGCGGCGTGGACCGGATGCGGCGTCAGCTTCCGCGGCTGATTCTGGAGTTGTCACGCGTGCGATTCGGCTCAGTCGGGCCGAGCAACCATTTCGTCGAGCTCCAAGAAGTCGAGGAACTGCTCGATCCCGCCGCCGCACACACACTCGGGTTGCGCGTCGGCCAACTCACCTTGCAGTACCACGCGGGCGGCGGAATGCTCACGAGCCTCCTTGGCCGCATGTACGGCCAGCGCAAGAGTTTCCCGCGGCCGGTCAAGGCCGTCATGGCGGTGCAGAAACCACTTACTCACCTCGCGACCGCGCGTTCCCGTGACGTGCTCGCGCTACGTCGGCAGCTCTACTTCGCCGGTAGCTGCCCGCCGGTCGCTCGCGATTCCGACGAGGGTCGCCGCGTCATGCTCGGAAACGTCGCCGCGATGAACTACGGATGGGCCTTCCGGTTGACGACCTACACCGCACTGTGCGACATCGCTAGGCGAACTCTCGGGGCAACAGCCAACCACCTCGTCACCGATTCGCCGCACAACTCGATCTACGAGGAAGACGTTGCTGGCAGTTCCGCCGTCGTTCACCGCCACAATGCGTGCAGGGCCTGGACTCCGGCGCAGATGGCAGCACATCCCCTCTTCTCCACGACCGGCCAGCCGCTGCTCCTCCCGGGCACGAACCGCACGTCGTCCTATGTGTGCCTGCCGGGCGACCAGGCGGCTGCCAGCATGTACTCGGCGTGCCACGGTGCGGGAACACTCGTGGAGAGCTTCGCCGACCGCGGCATTTCTGTTGCCGACCCGAAAGGACGTTCGACCCTTCGGTTCCGCTATGACGACTCCGCGCCGGAAGAGATCGCGCACCTCGACGATCGCGGCGTCGACGAAGCGCTCGCCATCCTGCTCCGGCACGGGCTCGTTCGCCCGGTCGCACGCCTCCGGCCGCTCGCCGGGCTGACGTGAACCGACCGTCGCCGGTTTCCCACCGGACTCCCTCGGTCCGAACAGTCGGGCCAGGCCACATCGATGCCGTGGCCCGGCGTTGGAAGGTGGTCAGCCCCACCGAGGCACGGTGGTTTGCGGTACCGCACATGCCGCGAGCCCGATCGCAGCTGGTCGCCGACCTCGAGGAACTGCCCGTCGGCACATGCGTCGTCCTTTGCGACAGCTGGTTGCTCTCTCGCGGCCGTTGCCGCAAACTCGCGTCGCAGTGCTCGATCGTGGTGGCGCGTGAATACGTGGCGTTGCCTACGCTTTCGGGCGCCCTGGTCTTGCTCCAGGATGAGGCTGGAACTGCGCGCTATCTCGCCGACAACTTGCTGTCGGCGCCGCCAACGCCGACGATGCGGGCGCGAATCCAGGAGATGCTGATCCCTGTTGTAGGTCGCACCGTCTCCCACCGCATGAGGTCAGCGGTGTTCGCCGGCCGGGTCGTCATCGGAACCCGCACATGACGCTCGGCGAACGGACGAACACGGCCGCCGCGGCCGCGACTGCGCGGGTCGGTCGTGAGCAGCGCTGGGATCCGCTCATGGCGTCCAATGTGAACACCATCGCACTCGGATTGTCGAAGGATCCCAACCCGAAGACCACCATGCTGCTCTTCTGGCCCGGTGCCTCGACGCCGTGGGGTGCAGCCAAGCTTCCGTGTACCGATGGCGCCAGACGCGCGGTGGCACGCGAAAGCGCCTTTCTACTCGAGGTACACCGCACCTTCTCGGGAAGCGTCATGCACACAATTCCGCGCCGGCTCAGTGCATTCGAGACAGATCTGCCCGACGGCGCCATGGTCGTGCGTGCGCTCGGCGGCACGCCGCTGAGCGTGGCGTATGGCCGGTGGAACCATCTGCGACGGCCAGAGCACGTGAAGCACGACCTCGAGATCCTGGCAGCGTGGCTGCAGGAAATGCAATCCACGACGACCCAGGCGCATGGCCCGATCGAGCTCTCCGAGCCGATTCTGGCTCGCGTGCGCGCAAGGTTCGGATCGGACCCAATGACAGATAGGGTGTTGCGCGCTCTTGAACCGGTGGCCCGGGAATTCGCACACCGTGACGGGCCCAAGACTGTCGTACACGGCGACCTGTGGCTCGGCAACGTGCTGGTCGACGACACTGAGGTCACCGGCGTCGTCGACTGGGAGTGCGCCGAACTCACGGGCGAGCCCTTGCGCGATGTCGCGCGGTTCGGCCTGACGTACGCGCTCTACCTGGACCGTCGAACTCGGGCCGGACGCCGCATCCGAGGCCACCACGTCCGAGCAGGCCCGTGGGGTATCGGTGTCACCTACGTCCTGACGGGCGACGGCTGGTTCCCCGATCTCGTCCGCGATTACCTGCGCTCGGCGATGTCCCGGCTGGGCGCCGACCCGGCCTGCTGGCGTGGCCTGCTTCTCATGGGTCTCGCCGATGTCGCCGGCAGCGCGGACGACGACAGCTTCGCGCGCCGCCATCTCCTCCTACTAGATCAGCTCAGGGAGAGCGTCCGGTGACGCACACGGACGCAGCCGTTGTGGTGTCACCAGAGGCATTGCCGCGTGCGATGGCGCAGCCGCCCGCCACGCCGGCAGCGGAAGCCGATGGACAACTTCTGCTGGACGACGACGCTCGAGCCCGGCTCGAGTCCGCCAAATCCAAGCGCGCATTGCAGGACCCGCCCGGACTTCGCGCGCCTCGTGGCGCACGGATCGCCTCCGCGGCGGCGGTCGTGTATGTCGCGGCGTTGCCGCTGCTGAAGCCGACGGGCCCCTTCAATACCAGCCCCGTCGACGTTGCCGGCCTCGTCCTGGTGGTCGCGGTAGCCGTTGGCTCCAGAACGAAACGACTCCGAGTCCAGTTGCCCTACGCCGTACCGATCGCGATTTTCGCTCTCGCGGGAACGCTCGGAGCGCTGGCCGGCCCGGTGCCTGCCCTCGGGCTGACCGCTGTCGTGCAGGACATCATCTTGTTGTCCGTCTGCGCCGCGATTGCGACGACCGCTCGCGCCGCGCGTGTGAACCGCCTCCTGATGCGCACGTGGGCCGTAGCAGGCTTGTGCTGGGCAGGGATGCTCGTCGTGGGCGTGGTCACGCACGTCACCGCGCTGTCGGGCGGCGGTATTCGCTACGGCGCCCGTGCTTCGTTGACGATGGGCGATCCGAACCTGGCAGCCAACTACCTCGTCGTGTCGATGTTCATGCTGTACGCGGCGCGTTGGCCTGCCCGGCCGGTTCGCCGAGTGGGCGCGAGCCTCGTCCTGCTCGCCGCCGTGCTCCTCACCGGCTCCAACGGTGCCACAATCGCGGCGCTCATCGGCGCACTCGTCAGCATGGTCGCCGCGATCTGCATCCGAAACGGTTGGCCGCTGCTTCCCGGACTGGTTGCGCTCGGTGCCGTCGGCTTGCTCTTGATAGCGATTGCTCCGGTGGCCCGTTGGCAGCAGGACATCGTGACCAACGCGCAGGCGAGTTCGATACCGATCGTGCGCGACTCGTTCGGCCGTGAGGACCAAAGCTCCTCGACCCGCCACACCCTGCTCGACGAATCGCTCCAGCTGTTTCATTCGGACGGCCTCCTCGGTACCGGACCGGCGTCCACTAAGCACGTGCTCGCTGCCGACCAACTCCCCTATCAGAAGGAAGCGCACGACGACTACATGGCAGCACTCACGGAAAGAGGCGTACTCGGCGTATTCGGGCTCGCACTGTTGATCGGCGCCGCCGCCCGGCGGGTCGGCGCCGTAGCCCGGGTGCCGCGCTCCTCGGGCCAGCGCCTCATGGCGCCGGCACCCGTCGTCGGTTGTGCCGTCGCACTCGCGACGTCCGGCCTGTTCTACGAAATCCTGCACTTTCGACAACTGTGGGTGTTTCTCGCGCTGATCGCGACCGTTCCGATGGCGAAGCGGTCGTGAGCCGGCACCGGATCGCGCGTGCACAGGGCGTTCGACGGTTGGTCGGCGGGAACGTCGCAGCACGATCAGCCGCACTGGTGTCGCTGGGATTGGCAACCGTGCTGGTCGCGCGGGTCGGTGGCCCGACAACCGTCGGTGAGTACGCCCTCCTACGTGTGATACCAGGGCTCGTCGGTGTTGTCGCCTCGGCCGGCCTGCCAACCGCCTGCGCCTACTTCCTCGCCGGTCGGACGCCGTCGCGGTCCGCCGTTCCGTGGGCACTGTTCGGGATCGCCGCAGTCGCTGGAAGCATGGCAACCGTCGCCTGGTTGCTCGCCGTTCCGCTCCTGCGTTCGCTCTTCTTTGGCAAGATGTCGCCGAACTTGGTGGCATTGGCCGGCGCCACAGTTCTCAGCCAGTTGCTGGTGGCAACGGCGAAATCGTGCGCGCAGGGGTTGGGCGACATGCGCCAAGCCAATCGCTTGATCGTCTTGGAGGAGCTGACCTTCCTCCCGCCATTCGTCGTCCTCGCCGTCTTGCCCTTCGGGCGCCTGACCAGCGTGATCTGGGCACTGCTGCTGTCGGACCTCAGCACCGCCGCTTACGGATGGATACAGCTTGCCCGGCGTGGATTCTTCGCGGGAGCGACACGACCAACGCGCCAGGTCGCGCTTGACGTGCTGTCGTACGGGGCGCGCGGACAGGTCGGCGGAGTGATGACACTGCTCAATCTGCGATTGGATTTCATCCTCCTCGGCAGTCTCGCCGGTCCTGGGGTGGTGGGCTCCTACGCCGTAGCGTCCAAATTCGCCGAGCTGCTACGCGTTCCCTCACTCGCTATCAACTACGTGCTGTATCCGAGATTCGCCGCCGAGGGAGCGCGCGTCGCAGCCGAGAACGTCCGGCGGATGGCGCCACGCGCGCTGTTCCTCGTCGCAGCTATTGCGGTGTTTGTCGCCGCATGCGTAGATCCACTCATTCCATGGATGTATGGCGCGGCGTTTCGACCAGCGATCGGACCCGCCTACGTTCTCATTGGCGGCTTGGTGACCGACGGTGTCGCAGCCGTAATCAGCGCGTGGTTACTCGGCACTGGTCGCCCCGGCCTCAACTCGATAGCGGTCGGTGCGGGTGTCGCCGTGACGGTCGTGCTCGATGTGGTGCTGATTCCCTCCCACCATGCCATCGGCGCCGCGATCGCTTCGGCTGCGGCGTACCTTACCGTGACTGCGTGCTTGCTCACCGCATTCCATCTGACGCAACAGGCATCGAGACGCATCCCGGTCAGACATCCGGAGGCCCACGGTGCGAGGATTTAGGGCACCCCTCCCGTTCGTCACCTATCGCCAGTGTGGTCCCCCGTAAGTCCATAAAACCCTGTAATTATAGGGAAAATCCGTCTCAGGCGATTGTTCCTATGCCTCCTCCAACTGCGGTAGTGACCGTCCCGCCAGTGCCCTTCGCGCACTCGTGCAAGAGCACGATGCGTGATCGTCGACGTGATCCGACGATGGGCAGGTGCCAATCCGCATCCTGGTCGTCGACGACCATCGCATGTTCGCCGAAGCCCTTGCCGCGACGCTGTCCAACATCGAAGACATGACAGTGGTCGGCACCGCGACCGACGCGAGCAGCGCCACCGCGATGACGCGGAGTCTTCGACCCGATGTGATCACGTTGGATGCGAACCTGGGCGACGAAGACGGCGTCGACGTCGCACAGGAATTGTGCGAGACGCCCACTCCGCCGCGGATCGTCATGGTCACCTGTGTCGACGACGTCGACCGCGTGTTGCAAGCCATCTGGGCAGGCGTCGTCGCGTGGGTACCCAAGGAAACTGGTTCGGTGATTTTGGCCGACGCCATTCGTGCTGCTGCTCGTGGCCACGCGTGGTTTCCTCCCGACCTCCTCGGTGCGGTGCTCCAGACGATCGTTACCGCCAGCGCGGGACAGCCGCCAGACGGAACCAGACTCGGCGCGTTGACCCCGCGCGAGCGACAGGTCTTGCGTTGCATGCTCGCGGGACTCGACAGAGGCGCCACCGCGGAGTTGCTTGGGTTGTCGCTCAACACCGTCCGCACCCACGCGCAGAGCATCCTCACCAAGCTGCACGTGCACAGCGCACTGGAAGCCGTCTCGGTGGCGCTGGGCGCCGGCATGCGGCCGGGCGCAGGTCCGGCATTCGCACGACGGCTCGGCGTCGTGCAGACCACCAGGGCACCCGACGTCGCGATTAGCCGCAGCTATTCGCAACGGGGCACAGGGAAGACGTCGACGCGGCCCGCTGCGATCGGCGTAGGTGTGCTCGTGCGATGGCCCGATCCGGCAACGCACGCGGGTACCTAGCGTGTCGGTCGACGGATTCGGTCCGTCTCCGAGAACCCGCCCCCGCACCATCGGGCAACGAAGCCGATGGTGCGACGACGTAATGAGAACACATGGATGCTGACGAGACCTTGAGCCGGCTGTTCCGACAACGGCGATACCTCATCGTCATCGCGGTACTGATTGCCGCCGCAGTCTTTGCGATCGTGCGTCACGACGCGCAGGCGACCTACCGCGCGGATACCCGGCTGCTACTCGGGCCCGAGCTGAACTCTGTGCAGGAGGCCCAAACGGTTGTCAGCCGCGCCCGGGCCATTGCCACCAGCACCAATGTCGTCACGATGGCGATCCGGCAAGCCAAGGTGAGCGATACGGTGAGCAGTGTCCGCTCCGAGATCGGCGTGAGTGGGGTGAGCGATTCGGGGCTGGCCACATTGTCGGTCACCGACACCGATCCAGCAGTCGCTGCTGCATTGTGTCGCGCTCTTGGCCACGCAACCACCGACTTCATCAACACCACGAACTTCCAGTCGATTCAGTCGACTTTGGACTCCATCCAAGGCCAACTTCAACAAGCGGTCGCCCAATACACATCGGCGCAGGCACGTGCGATAGGTCCCTCCGCAGCGGCTCAGCTCGCACTGATCAGCGAGAACATCACGTCCCTGTCAACGGCGCGTGGACAGTTGCTCGCACGGCAAGCACAGGCAGTGGCAGCGAAGGTCGTCGATGAACCGCCGGCGCTCGGCGTCCGTACAGCGTCGAATGTTCTCGCTGTCGCGGGTCTGGCGATCGTGGCGGCATTCCTGCTGTGGCTGCTGACCGCCGTGCTCATGGAAGCGCTGCGGCCTACATTCCCTGTGCTTCGGTCGGTCGGTCGCTCGTTCGACGCCCCAGTACTCGGCCGATTGGCACCAGACCTCCCACCTGACGATCCGGAAACGGCGGAAACACTCGATCGCATCGTGCTCTCGGCACAACATCTGCGCGTCGAGACGCTCGTCGTCGGAGGACACCGCTCCGCGACGCCCCAGTTCGTGAGCCGGCTTGACGAATTCCTAGCGGCGCGGGGCCGCTCGATGCAGAAACTTGTACGCGAGCAGGTGCTGTCGTTCAAGGAGGCCGTTGTACCAGCAGCGGTCAGCACACCTAGCGGCGTGGGTGCCGAAACTGGCGGTACAGCACTGCTGCCCGTTCAGCCTTCCACGAATGGACGCGCGCCCAAGGCCCGACCGATGCCGCACCATGCGGTGGTCACGGACCTCGCACATCTTGCGCCGCCGACCAGCGCCGGCGTGCTCGTCGTCACGCACCCCGGTGCGCCGCGTTCCGAGCTCCGCATCATCGAGGAGCTCGTACGGTGCACGTATTGGCCGGTCGTCGGGATCGTGCAGATCAAGACCCCAAGACGGCGAGTCGTGGGAATCGTATGGGCAAAGATCTCTCGGCGGCCGAGGCGGACAAATGCGTGAGCCACGACCGATCCTGCTCGTCGCAGGCTCGCGCGACGACGCGGGCATCGGAACTGTCGCACTCGAGACCGCAGCGAAGCTCGCCGCGGACGGATTGGTCGCGCCCATCGTGTACGGCCACTCAGGACCGCTGCTGCGCGCTGCGGCTTCCCTAGGGATGCCGACGGTCGACTCGTCGGGTGTGTCGCGTTCAGAGCGGCATCGCTGGCTCGTCACCCGTACGTCGGGTGAGGTGCATCTCGTGCACGCCCTCGGCGTCGAGGTCGCCGACGAGATCAGGTCGAGCGGCGCGGCCGGACTGCTCCCGCTTGTCGTATCTGTCGACGCAGGTCGACTGCGCAGAACGTGGCGCCGTCCCGACCGCGGGGGCACGGCGGTGCGTTGGCTGGTGCACGGCAGCACGGCGACGACTCGCCTCGTTCGCTCGGGTGCCATGCCCGGGAATGAGGTCGTGACCCTTCCGCTGCTCGGATTTACCGAACGGCCGAGTGCAGACTGGTCGGCCGCTCGGGCGACCGCCCGCCGGGCCTTGTCAGTCACGGCCGGCGCGCGAATGGTGGTCGGTGTCGGGCCGCTCGACAGCCCCGGGCTGCACTATCTCGATCAGGCTCTGACGGGTTCGACCCGCGACGCAATCGTCGGCATCTGGATCAACACCGGCGGGGGCGGCCGCCCGCGGCGTCACGCACCGCGCCGCGTCACTGTCGTCGACGCCGCAGACGGTCGACGCGTGCTGCCGTGCATGGATGTCTTACTCGCCGACGGCACGACTCTTGCGGCCCGCCATCCGGCCGTCGATGCCATGCGAGCCGGTGTTCCCATCGTGACGTCGCCGACCGACGTGGCGGCCGAGCTCGTTGCGCAGAGCGTCAACGGATACATCTGTTCGCCCAGCGAGTTCGCCGAGGCCATCTCTGCTGCCGTCGCGATGGCGGTCGCTCGTACACTGCACCGGCACCGCTTCGACCGCCGAGAGCGGGATCTATTCATCGACGCGGTCGGCGCCACCGCACGCTGCTACTCGTCAATCCTCGACCGGCCGCTACTGCGCCCGTTGTTGATCGGCCGCCAGGCGGCAGGATGACCGCCGAGGTCCAGACCCCGCTCCCCGATGCGCCGAGGCGGTCGTCACCGGCAATCGGGCGTGCACCGGCATTGGTGCAGGTGCAGCGACCGTCGCCGACCCGAGAGGTTTCCTTCGCGGTAGCCAAGGTCAGTCCGCAAGCCCGGCGCCGGGTCAGCGCCGTACTGTCGAGCGGCTGGCTGACCACCGGAACCGAGACACTCGAGTTCGAACGCGAGTTCGCCTCGTTCGTAGCCGCGCCGCATGCCGTGGCAGTCAGCTCGTGTACCGCGGCGATTGAGTTGTCCCTACGCGCGCTCGGGTTGCGCCGTGGCGCCGCGGTCTTGACTCCGACCATCACCTTCTGTGGGGCCGTCCACGCCATCGTGCACGCAGGCCTGCGCCCCGTATTCGTCGACGTCGATGCGACCACGCTCGTGCCACGTCCCGACCAGGTGGCCGCCGCAGGGGCGCGGCACCGGCCGGCCGCCATGGTCGTCCAGCATATGGCGGGATACCCGGCACCGGTGCAGGCACTTGCCGCAGCCGCCGGGCTCCCGCTGTCGCGCATCGTCGAAGACGCGGCCCACGGCTTGGGCTCGTCGGTCGACGGCCGACAGGTGGGCTCCATCTCCGCCGCGACGTGTTTCAGCTTCTACGCCACCAAGAATCTGCCGATCGGCGAAGGCGGAGCGGTCACCACCGCGGACCCGCAGATTGCCGCCTTCGTGCGACGCGCTCGGCTGCACGGCATGTCAAAAGACGCATGGGCGCGCTATCTGCCGGGCGGCTCATGGGAGTACGGCGTCGAGACCGACGGCATCAAGGCGAACATGAGCGACATCCAGGCCGCGATCGGTCGCGGTCAACTCGTGCACGTCGAACGCTGGCAACGCCGCCGTGCGTTACTCGCCGCCCAATACGACCACCTCATTGGCGGGTCAGCGGCAATAGACCTGCCGCCCAGACCGGCGACAGGCACCCATGCGTGGCACTTGTACATCGTGCGACTGAACACGATGGCGGCGCCGGCTCGCGACGTCGTCATTGCCTCGCTCGCGCAACGTGGGGTGGGCTCGTCCGTGCATTTCATCCCGGCGCATCGCTTCGGGTACTTCCGCCGACTGCTCGGCGAGGACGAATGCACCACCTGCCCCGAAGCAGACGCGGTCTACCCGCGACTCCTCTCGCTGCCTCTACACCCGGCGTTGACCAGACACGACGTGGCGTATGTGTGCGAGCGGCTACTCGAAGCCTGCGCCCAACCACTGATTGCTTGAAACACGGCCAGCCGCTCTTCGCGTGCAGCACAAGGGGAGGAAGCATCATGTGGAACCGCAACCGTCCCGTCCGGGATAGTGGCGCCCAGGGCTACGCATTGCGCACATTGGTCCTCGGAGCCGGTGCAGCCGGGCGCACGCTGGTCCGTGATCTGCGAACTGTTCGCGACTTCGGACTAACTCCGGTCGGCTTCCTCGACGACGACCCTCGCAAGCGGGTGGTGGGTGGCCTTCCGGTGTTCGGCGGCCTCGACTCGATCACTGTCGTCATCGACCGAGCGAGAGTCGACGTGGTGATCATCGCGATTCCAGGGCTTTCGCGGGCACGAACGCTGCAGATTGGTGACGCGGCAGCCGCCGCCGGTGCGGACGTGCGCCTGCTGCCGTCCTTCCTTGCTGCCATCGAACGCGACGCCCGCGTCGCGGATCTTGTGCACCTGCATCTGGGCACGCTTCTTGGCAGGACCGAACGGCAGGTCGCGTACACCGAGGCGCGCCCCGTCGTCATGAACAAGCGGGTACTCGTCACGGGTGCGGGGGGGTCGATCGGAAGTGAGTTGTGCAGGCAGGTACGCCGACTCGAGCCGGCGGCACTGTGCCTTCTCGACCACGATGAGTCAAACCTCCACCAACTGCAACTCGACATCACCGGCGAGGCACTGCTCGACACCGATGAGATCGTCATCGCTGACATCAGAGATCGCACGCGGATCGAGCAGGTATTCAAGGAGTTCCGGCCGGACGTCGTCCTGCATGCCGCAGCACACAAGCATCTGCCGCTGTTGGAGCGGCACCCCTGCGAAGGTGTGAAGACGAACGTTTTCGGTACCCAGAACCTGGTCGAAGCCGCTCTCAAGTACGGCACGGAACGACTCGTCCTCATCAGCACCGACAAGGCCGCCGACCCTGCTTCTGTACTTGGAGCAACCAAGCGGCTCGCGGAGCTGGTCGTCAAGTCGAACGCCGTGGGAGCAACCAGTCTTGGTTCGGTGCGATTCGGGAACGTGCTCGGCAGCCGCGGGTCTTTCCTCACCGTCGTAGGTTCGCAGCTGCGCCGTGGCCAGCCGGTGACCGTGACCCACCCTGACGTCACGCGGTATTTCATGACGGTCGAGGAGTCGGTCGGTCTGGTTCTCGCGGCGGCGACGATGGCCGAGTACGGCGAGATCTTCGTGCTCGACAT
>PLCK01000067.1 GCA_003134755.1 Actinomycetota bacterium
CGAGGTTGCCGGGGTCGTTGACGTCGAGATAACAGCCGAAATAGGCCCATTGGGTATCGCCGGTCGCGATGGCGATGGTTTGGTTGTTCGCGCCGCTGCCGGTACTTCCGCCGGTCTTGAATTCGGGATCGTTGGGATCGTTGAAATTAGGCTGCTGGCTGGTTGCGAAGAAGGGAATCGTGTGATCGTCGGCCGGTGCCTTCGGCCAGATCGGATTACCTCCGCCGTCCGTCTGACTCGGATAGGTGCCAACCGGATCCCAGCCGGTGTCGGCAGTCTGAGTTCCCCACAAGCGGAAGAACACTCTTACGTTCGCCGCGCTCGTCGTGCCCGCGATTCCCTTCAGGCGCACGCGGGCAACTGCGAAGCTGTAGTTGTTGTGGGTGGCTCCGTTGACCGTCGTGAACGGTGTCACCGAGGAATCGGCGTCGAGCTGACCGTCCTGTTGCGGGATCACCGCGCTGGCGGGCGCGAACGGATCGATCGACCCGTCCTTGGCGAAATTCTGGTTGAGATAGATGAGCAGCGCCTGGATGTATTTGTAGGCGCCCGCCGTGTCGAAGCCGCCGCCCGACGTGTTTTCGACGAACTGAGGACCCCCCGGCACGGGGGTCTGCGCCGCGAGCGTTGCGCCCGGCGTCGCTGTGAACAGCCGGAGATCCTCGCTGAGCCAGGGCACGTTGACGTTTGTCGGATGCGTGGGATCGGGCAGGACGTTGGTGAAATAGGGCGTCGCGCTGGCCGTGAAGAAGAACTCGGTCGTCGCCGGAAGCCCTTTGCCGAGCACTGTGATCACTGTGTTGACGGCCGCAGGCGTCTCGCCCGTCGAGGGAAAGGTGCCGAGCGGATTGGCGAACAGCACATCGTAGGCGAACAGGATCTGCTGGGGAACGTTGGGGTTGTCGCTCTGACGGAAGATGTTCGGCGTCGTCGCGGACAGGGCCGTATTCACCCCTTGGAATGCAATCGTCGGCACCGATGGCCGCGTCCCGCCCAGTACGTTGAGGCTGAAGCCGTCGAGGGCGACGAGGAAACCGTCCGGGTACGTCCCGCCCTTGTTGATCACATCGGTGATCTCGTCCCTGCCCCAGGTGTCCTTGGCACCGACATAGCTGAGGCTGCCGAGCGGCCAGGGATCGTCGACGTTCGGCCCCGGGATGCTCGCGACCTGATCGGGCGGATAGGCGGCGGCGAGCAGGCTTGCGAAATAGGGAAACGGATCAGAATCGTCGCCCGTCAGATTCTTGTACACGCCCTTCAGGCATGACCCGCCGTTCACGTTATTGCTGGAATCGACACCAGGCGCAGCGGCAATGATCTGCGGGATCGAGGTGAACTGGAGTTGGTGGAACAGATAATAGAGGAACGCCACGCAGCAGCCGGTCGCCGGACCGTTGCCCGCAAAGGGCTTGGCGCTGCCGATATAGTCCTGTCGCGAGCCATAATGCGTGCCCGTCGGCGGTCCTCCGAACTGACCGGTGGAGTCGAATTCGGTCGACGACGGATTGCTTGCCGGCAGCGAGGTGTTGAGCCAGGTGGATGGCGTGCCGTTCATCAGCCAGTTCGTGCCCAGGCCTTGCGATATCTGGAACTGGACGGTCAGAAACAGCGAGAGCGCTTCGCCGCAGCTCTCCTCGTCGCCGACACCGTTGGAGTAGCCCCAACCTTTATCCTGCGCCGCCATGAACACTTCGGACACTTCGGCGACGAACATCGAGCGCAAAAGCGTCGAGGCGTTTTTTTTCGCGTTCATCACAAGCGGCCAGCCCCAGCCTGCGCTATATCCCCCGCCGCCTACGGCGGTCACCTGAACCGGGATCGGGAAGCTTTTTGCCTTGGTCATGTCGACGCCGGCGAACTGCGCCTGCAACCAGTCGAAATCGTTCTCGATGACCGGCTTGCCGCCCGTGCCGGTCGCGAGCAGCTGATTGATGCGTGCGGGCTCGATACCTCCCGCCCCACCGAGACTCGGATCGTAGAAGAAGTTGAAATGTGTCGTGACGCCGCCGTTGGTAAGGCCCGTCGTCGCGCCCCAGATGGCGAAAAGTGTCAAATTGGTGGACTGGTTCGGGAACGTGCTGCCTCCCGGGCCGAAGATCGTCCCCGTACCGTCGGCTTTGGTGTTCCAGTAAAAAAAGGGGCTGCTTCCCAGGGTCAGGCTCCCCGACCCCGCAACCGTAAAGCTGCCGTTGGCCGCGTAGTTCGCGTTGTCGACGGGGACCGATCCGCCGGTGTTGCCATTTCCCTTGTAGATCACCTTGGGCATGAGCTCCCCCTTCGGACGCGAAGGCCGCACGGACGATCAATCTGAGCTACGACCAATCTGTGCTTAACGAAGCGCCGGGGGTGTGGCACTGGAGAAGGTTCATTCCGGCGAGCGAGACTAAACTCATAGATAAGCAGGACGCCCGTTAACAGCTGGTGTGTATGAGATGTCCTGGACGAGCGGGGAAATTCCGCCGATATTAGCACAAAGCTCTTGGCTTTCAAGTCGAAGCGCAGGCAGGTGACGAGTAAGCCGCGCTGCCTGTCATAAGGCCCGGTTGCTCAACCTCAAGGTTCTGTAACCTCTGTGCGCGACTGTCTGCACCGAACGGCGGCGGCGACGGGCGGCAGCGTAGCCGGCGTATCGCGAACAGAATCTAGGGCGGGGATGCACCCAGGTCGCGCCCCTGCTGAATACCGAGCAGCGGCACACTCAGTAGGTCGCCGATCATGATCTCTAGCGATGCGGCACGTATGTCCACATCCGACGGGCTAGGTCGCTCGTCGCTCTCGCCGTGGACGAGCGCACTGCGCATGTTGTAGCAGTTCGTGAAGAACAGTTCGGGAGACTCGCCCATGTAAGGTGATGCCCCGATCTAGCGACGCGGCGAGGCGACGACCCGCTCCCGAAATGGATTCGTTGAGCAGATGCCTGAGGAACGAGGAACGAGTTCCGGGCGGAACAAGAACCCCCTCAACGTCGAACGCGATGCCTTGGTGGGTGACAACCTATTCACCGCGTTGCATCGCCTCGGCGAAGCCACGCACCACGGATCTTGAGACTGGCCGCTTGGTGGTATTGGCCTCCAGCCATTCCGCAGCCTTCTTCGGCGTCACTGTTTGGACCTTGCTGCGCAAGCGAATCCACTCCTCAGACGTGTGAGCGTTTCGGCCAGCGACAATCATGGCACCGCGCTGCTTCCGCGGATGAACTCCCGAGTCGCGCGCGTTCGTCGATCTCAAACGGGAGATCGGTGCGGCGCCGGCGATCGCCCCGAGTCGGGACAAACCAATCGCCGCCCCGTGACATGTTCCCTGGTAGCAGACGCAATCGAAAGCGCGTGGGTGTCTAGGTCGATGACCTCGTCCGCCGGACCAACTACGGGCCTGATCGCGACCAAAATGCTTCGAATCGACCCCAGTCCCGTGTGCGCTTTCAGTCACGGGAGGCAAAACTCGGCGCTCAGCGCCCATGTACGTATGGTTGGTGTCCCCCCTCGGACACTCCGTTTCCTACAACGCTTCGGCAGGCCGCGATTCGGCGGGTACATGGATCCGCAGGCCGCGTCTCGGCTGCCACACGATGCTCTGGGCCGCACACAATCTAGCTACGCGCGTCCCGACATCGCTATGCGTTGCGGCATCCTCGGCGCCCTGAGTAGCCGGACACCGGGCAGAACGCTCGGCGATGCGCGGAGTGCACGTTTGCCGATCGTCCGGTAGGGCGTGCAGCTCGAACACAGTAAACACCGCAGCACCGGTTCAGCCGAGCAGCACGCACTAAACTGCGGCGGTGCAGCCTCTCGGGCCCTTTGACCTGGCTCATCAAAACCAGTACTTCGGCAGCTGGCCAACGCTGCAGGCAGAGCCGCACACGCTTGTCCTGGCGTTCCCCGTCGAGGGCTGGGTGGGCAGTGCCGCAGTGACTGTGAGCCAGGCCTCCGACGGCGCCGTCCATCTCGCCGCTCATGGCGACGCCCCCGCAGAAGAGGCTGTTGCGCAGGCGCTGGCAGTGCTCTCACTGGACATCGACGCCACCTGCTGGCCGGACGTGGGCGCTCGCGACCAGGTGATGGGGGAACTGCAGCGCCGGTACCGCTTCGTGCGCCCGGTCCTGTTCGCCACACCCTACGAAGCCGCCGCCCATTTCGTGCTCGGGCATCGCCGCTCGGCGGCGCAGGCACGCCGGCTGCGGACCGCCCTGGCCGAGAGCTACGGGGACCCCGTGAACATCAGCGGTCAGGTATTTCACGCGTTCCCCCGGCCCCAGGTGCTGGCCAAGGTGACGGCCTTTCCCGGGCTGGAGACGCCTCGCCTCGAGCGCCTCCACGCGATCGCCGCTGCCGCCCTGGAGGGGAGCCTTGACCGCCGGCGATTGCGCGATCTGGAGGAGACGGACGCGCTGACCCAGCTGCGTCAGCTCCCCGGCATCGGCGACTTCTTCGCCCAGGGCATCCTCCACCGCGGCGCCGGCACCGCGGACGGCATGACCCGCGACGAGATGAGCCTGCACGCGATCCGCACCGCCTACTCCCTTACTGACGCCACGCCGCCAGCCCAGGTGTTGGAGATCGGCGAGCGCTGGCATCCGTTTCGGATGTGGGCCACGGTGCTACTGCACATCGACATGCGTGCCCGCCGGTTGCTGTCCGCTCTGCCGCACAGCGGTGGCCGATCGCCACGTGGTCGGGCCTGATCGGCTAGTAATCGCTAGGCATGGACCGGGGACTGCTCTAGCGTTCGGAGCTATGGATTCCCACAGTCAGTCAGCTCGGCAATCAGTCGCGACCGACGCTGCTCCTGCAGCCCTTGGTCCTTACAGCCAGGCGATCATCGCGGGAGGATTCGTCTTTTGCTCGGGCACTGTCGGCATCGATCCGCAGACCGGACAGGTGGCCGAGGGCATCGAGGCGCAGACGGAGCAAGCATTGCGCAACATCTCTGCCATCCTCAACGCGGCTGGGGCATCGATGGCCGACCTGGTGAAGACGACCATCTTCTACGCCGACGTGGACGACTATTCGAAGTTGAACGAGGTGTACGCGCGGTACATGCCCGACCCGGCACCTGCCCGGTCGGCACCAGCGAATGTCAAACTGCCGCGCGGCATACTCGTTTCAATCGAAGCGATCGCACTGCTGCCCGCCTGACTTCCACTATTCGGCACGACCGTGCCTGGGTAGTCACCAGATGGTGGGGTCGTGGTTGTTCGCGGGGACGAAGAAGCGTTGGCCGGTCGGTGCGGTCCAGGTGACGTCGCCGTTGCCGTGGCATTCCAGTAGCCAGCCACCGAACGTTTTCAGCAGGTGATGTCGTCGGCACAAGGTGATGCAGTTGCAGGCCGATGTTGAGCCGCCTTTGGCGTGCGGACAGACGTGGTCGATGTCGCAGCGTTCGGCGGCCATCGAACAGCCGGGGAACCGGCAGGTGTCGTCGCGGGCGACCAGGTAGTCGATCAACACTTGCGGCGGCCGGTAGACGGTGGTGCCGCAGTCGAGCAGATGACCGCTGACCGGCTCGGTGACGAACCGCCGCCATTTCGCGTCGGCGGAAAGCGCCCGGGCCACCGACGCGCAGACGAAGCCGTAGCCCTGCAACTCGGCGGGGTGATCCGCGAGGCCGAGCATGCTGTCGACGTCGGTGGTCAGCCGCACCTCGACCGGGCGGCCGTGCCGCTTGGGCAACGTCGGATCGGCCAGCGCGGCCAGCGCCCAGCCGACCAACACGTCAGCCCGCCGGGCGTCCATGCCCAGCCCGTCACCACCCGGCCTGTCACCGCCCGCCGTGGCGCGGTCGGCGGCCGCCATCTTCCGGGCCACCGCATCGACCGCCAGATAGACCAACTCGGCGTTGACCGCTGTCAACGTCGCCAGGAAGCCGGCCATGCCGTCGTCGAGGGGGTAGCGGCGCACGTGGCGATCGGCGGCCGCCTGCGCGTGTTTGATCTGCGCGAGCTCCGGCGCGGCGGCCAGCACCGCGCGCCGGACACAGCGGCGAAACGCCGACACCGTCTGCTCCGGCGCCCGGCCCAGCACGTGAGCCTCGACTAGCGCGGTGGTCGCCGGATCCAGCCCGACGATCGCCTCCGCCAACACCACCGCATGCCGGAAACTGATCGCACCCGCGGCCAGCATCGCGTGGGTGGCCGGCAGCTCGCTCACCAACCGCCGCGCCAGCTCAAGCCGCGCGCCGGCGGTTGCCGGCGCCCATCGCAACGTCGCCGCGACCAACTGTCGGCGCAGCTCATCATCAGCGATGATCTGCGAAGCGCGTGGCGGTGGATCGGCCAGCATCACCGCCGCCAACGCGACCTGCGACTGGGCGGTAACCCACGCCTGCTGGCGCTCCCACTGACGGGCATACTCCACCCGGCCGAACTCATCCAAAGCCATCGGCTCGATACCGGTGAGTACGACCATCGACAGTGGCCCGGGATCGAGATCGGACAGATGCGACAACAACTCATCGCCCTCAAGGACGACATCCGCCACACAGTCGGCCGCATCGAAATGCGTGCGCTCGACCAACCCCGTCGTCATGCCATCAACGCTAACCAACACCACCGACAGAAACGGTCGGTCCACAAAGACGATTCCGCGACGACCCGGTTCTCCACAGATCAACGTGCAAGTCCGAACCGACGTGGCGCGCGTCCACGACGGAACCTCCCGCGTTCAGCTGAACGCGACAGTTGCCGTGCGCGGGTCAGGAGGCGTGGAGATAGCGGGAGCTACTCCTCGACGAGAAGCACCAAAGTCTCGGGCAGTACGCCGTCATACGCCATCGCGTCGGCCATCGTCTGGTTCTGCATCGCGGCCATGACGACGTCCAAGTCGGCGATGTCCATGAGCACTGCGACTTGCGTGCGGTTCTGAGGGTTGACGAACGTCCGGATGTTGGTGACCCCGAGTGGCGCGAAGACTTCTTCGCGCTTCGGGGAGGCAAGCCAGTGGNNGTCGGCATGACAGCTCCTTGGGCTGGGCTCCGCGCAACTGCGCCGAGATAGTGCGCGGAGCCTACTGCCACGCGTCCAGGACGAACAGCCCCACACATCTGCGTTAGGTAAACGATGCGCGGCGTGCGTCCCGCGACCAAACGTCAAGCGTTGTAGCGGCCCAAGAGGGAGAGCCATTCGGTCCGGGTCGGCTGGGGCACGCCGACCTCAGCCAGAGCCGGCCCGAGGCGACCCATGAAGGCCGCCTGTGTGGCTTGCGACTCCCAC
>PLCK01000107.1 GCA_003134755.1 Actinomycetota bacterium
GTCACGCTTCGTCTGCTGGCGTGGCCGGGCCGCCGCCGCCGACGACGACAATTGCGGTCGCCTGCCGATAGACCACGACGAACCGCTGTGCAACCGTGATCGCACTGCCGGCAGCGAGCAACCACAGGCCGACTGCTTGCACGAACGGCACGCCGAGCCCGCTGAGCCCGGTTGCCGTCAGGACGACGATCGTGCGCTAGGTCCGCTCAGCGATGCCGACGTCGGCCCGTAGTCCGAGGCCTTCGGCGCGAGCTCTGGTGTACGAGACGAGGTTGGAGGCGACGAGGCAGAAGATACAAAGGCCCAGCAGCAGCGGCCTGCCCTGTCGTGCGAACCACCAGATCAGGCCGGCGAATATCGCGGAGTCGGCGACCCGGTCGAGGCTCGAATCGAGAAACGCCCCCCATGGTCCGGTGATACCCCTGGCGCGAGCCAGCGCGCCGTCGACGAGATCGGTCAGCACGAAGATCGTGATGATGAAGGAGCCCCAGAACAGCCAGCCTTTGGGATAGCAGATCAGGGCTGCCGCGCAGACGCCGATCGCCCCGACCGCGGTCACGACATTCGGGCTGACACCCATGGCGGCGAGCCGGTGCCCGAGCGGACCGAGCACGCGCTGCAGCGGAACCCGTGCACGCTTGAGCATGTCCGTCCGTTCCGCCGTCCATTGCAGGCAGTAATCGCCATGGTATCGATCCGAGCTCCGACATCCCCAGACACGCCAGCTCACCCGGGCAAACCCTTGTGGCGACTCGTGCGCGGGTGGAGAGTCGGGTATTCAGCCCTCGCGCAGAGGAGGCGTGATCCATGTCAGACAAGACTGGTCCCGCTGGGGCCGCCGGCAGAGCACCGGTGGCCGACCAGCCAGGCAACATCCGCAACGTTGTACTGGTCGGCCATTCCGGAGCCGGCAAGACCACACTCGTCGAGGCTCTCCTGGCCGCGACCGGCGCGATTGTGCGCGCGGGCCGCGTCGAAGACGGCACCACAACGACAGACTTCGAGGACGCCGAGATCCGGCATCTCCGCTCGGTGGCCCTCGCGCTCGCGCCTGTCGAGCATGACGGAGTCAAGATCAACCTGCTCGACGCACCCGGTTACGCCGACTTCGTCGGAGACCTGCGGGCCGGACTCCGCGCAGCAGACGCAGCACTCTTCGTGATGTCAGCCGTCGACGGCATAGACGGGGCCACCCGCATGCTGTGGGAGGAGTGCGCCCACGTTGGCATGCCGCGCGCGGTCGTCATCACCAAGCTCGACTCGCCACGGGCCGACTTCGACTCGGTGGTGGCCGCCTGCCAGGCAACGTTCGGCAACGGCGTCCTGCCGTTGTACCTGCCGGTTCGCGAATCTGCTGACACCCCGGTCACCGGTCTGCTCGGACTCTTGACCCGCGAGGTCGGCGACTACACGAGTGGACGTCGCGAGGCGCGCGACGCCGTCGCCTCCGAACTCGAAAGCGTTGGCGGTCTGCGTGACGCGTTGCTCGAAGGCATCATCGCCGAGAGCGAAGACGAGACCTTGATGGACCGCTACCTGGCCGGCGAGGACATCGACCTCAAGGTGGTCATCGACGACCTCGAAAAGGCAGTAGCCCGTGGGTCTTTCTATCCGGTCCTCGGTGCGTGCGGGACCACGGGGCTCGGCACCGCCGAGCTGCTCGAACTGCTTGCACACGCGTTTCCGTCGCCGCTCGAACATCCGCTGCCGCCGATCATGCCGCTCTTCGGTTCGAAGGTTGGCGCGTTGACATGTGATCCGTCGGGGCCGCTTGCTGCCGAAGTCGTGAAGACCACGACCGACCCCTACGTCGGGCGGGTTTCGCTGGTGCGGGTGTTCTCGGGGACTTTGCGTCCGGACACAGTCGTGCACGTGTCAGGGCACGGGATGGCAGAACGCGGCCATGAAGATCACGATGTCGAGGAGCGGGTCGGAACGCTGAGCTCACCGCTCGGCAAGGTGCAACGTGCGATCACGCAATGCATCGCGGGCGACATCTGCGCGATCGGGAAGCTGGGTCGTGCCGAAACGTCCGACACCCTGTCGGACAAGGACAATCCGCTGCTGATGAGCCCGTGGGAGATGCCCGAGCCGCTGCTGCCTGTCGCGGTACGGGCCAAATCGAAGTCGGACGAGGACAAGCTCTCACAAGGCCTCGCGCGCCTCGCCGCTGAAGACCCGACGTTGCGACTCGAGATGAACCCGGAGACCCACCAGCTCGTGCTGTGGTGCATCGGCGAGACGCACGCTGAGGTGCTCCTCGACCGGTTGAAGACCAAGTACGGCGTCGAGGTCGAGCAGGTGCCGTTGCGCGTGCCGATGCGCGAGACATTCGGCGGCAAGGTGACCGCGCACGGACGACACGTCAAGCAGTCTGGCGGGCACGGCCAGTTCGGCGTGTGCGACATCGAGATCGAGCCGCTCCCGCAGGGCAGCGGCTTCGAGTTCGTCGACAAGGTCTTCGGCGGCGCGGTGCCGCGTCAATTCATCCCGTCCGTCGAAAAGGGCGTGCGGGCGCAGATGGAACGCGGCGTGGCGGCGGGATACCCGCTGGTCGACCTGCGGGTCACGCTGACCGACGGCAAGGCGCATTCGGTCGACTCGTCGGACATGGCGTTCCAGATGGCCGGCGCGCTCGCGTTGAAGGAGGCGGCAAAAACCGGCCAGGTGCTGCTCCTCGAGCCGGTCGACGAGGTGCACGTGCTCGTGGCAGACGATTATGTCGGCGCGGTTATGAGCGACCTGTCGGGACGCCGCGGACGCGTCACCGGCACCGAACCCGTCGGCACCGGCCGAACTCTCGTGCGCGCCGAAGTCCCCCAGGTCGAAATCACGCGGTACGCGATCGACCTGCGTTCGCTCTCGCAGGGCACCGGCACATTCACCCGCAACAACCTGCGTTACGAGCCGATGCCGCCACAACTCGCGACAAAAGTGATAGCCGCACACAAGGAGGAATGAGCGCTCGCCGCCGGCCGGCCGCGCTCGTTCCGGCCGCCTGCCAGCGTCCCCCACCGCTTATCGAGTTCCTTTGCTCTGCTGCACCACGGGTGCAGACCTGCTCTGCTGCACATACGGTGCAGAGCAGGTCTGCTGCACTATGGGTGCAGAGCAAAGGCGCGCGAAAAGAAGTGTTCTTGCGCTCGTTGGCGGTCGCAGGACAAAAAGTACACATGCGATGCCGAGGCGACACGCCGGCGCTGATGCGCGCCCAAATCGGGCCGACCTGTCACTCTCGACACTGTGTCGGCTTCCCCGGAGGCGACTCCCCGACACGCGGCTGTGTCGCGCACGGCCGCGCGCCCTTGGACGTCGTCGTTTGCGCGTGTGCCCATCCGCCGCGTCATCGCGGCTGGATCGATGGCTGCTGCTCTTGCCGTCGCGACCTTCGCGGCAACCGATGGCAACGCCGGTGCCGCCGGGCCGGCTACGAGCCCGTCGGCACATCCTTGACGTCGGCGGTCCAGGCCGCGGCCAGCACCGCGCGGGTGTCGCTCAGCAACTGCGGTAGCACCCGCGTGCGTCCGACGATGGGCATGAAGTTCAGGTCACCGCCCCAACGCGGGACGACGTGTTGGTGCAGGTGAGCCGCGATTCCGGCGCCGCCTGCAGAGCCGAGGTTCATGCCCAGATTGAAGCCGAGCGCGCGGGTGGTCGACCGCAGAGTGGCGACCGAGTGCTGGGTGAACGTCATGAGTTCGGCTGATTCAGCCGCGTCGAGTTCGGTGATGTCCGACACGTGGCGGAACGGGACGATCATCAGATGGCCGGCGTTGTACGGGTAGAGGTTGAGCACCGCGTACACGAGAGACCCGCGCGCGACGATCAACCCCTCCTCGTCGGACCGTGTGCTGATTCGACAGAACGGGCACACGGCTGGGTCGTTCGGATCGCCGACCGGCTTGCTCTCGCCGTTGATGTAGGCCATCCGATGCGGCGTCCAGATGCGGTCGAACGCGTCGGGATCGCCGACGGCGCCCGAGACGTCGATGTCGGACGAGCCCGGTTCGTTCACACCTGGATCCTGCGCTCGATCACGTCCTGAATCTCGGCGATCGCGTCACTCACGGGCACACCGTTCTTCTGGGTACCGTCGCGGTAGCGGAACGACACTGCGCCGGCGGCCACGTCTTCATCGCCCGCGATGAGCATGAACGGCACCTTCTGCCGCTGCGCATTGCGGATCTTCTTCTGCATCCGCTCGTCGGAGCTGTCGACCTCGAACCTGATGCCCGCGGCACGCAGCGCATTCCCGACTGTCGATTCGAGATACGAAACGTGTGCGTCGGTGATCGGGATTCCGATCGCCTGCACCGGCGAGAGCCAAGGCGGGAACGCGCCGGCGTAGTGCTCGGTCAGCACCGCGAAGAACCGCTCGATCGAGCCGAAGAGGGCGCGATGCAACATGACCGGCCGCTGCCTGGTGCCGTCTGCGGCCTGATATTCAAGGTCAAACCGGTCGGGGAAGTTGAAGTCGACCTGGATCGTCGACATCTGCCAGGTACGCCCGATGGCATCGCGCGCCTGCACGGAGATCTTCGGGCCGTAGAACGC
>PLCK01000099.1 GCA_003134755.1 Actinomycetota bacterium
GTGCTGACCCGCCAGCCGCTACCAACACCGACCCTGCCAAAACCGGCCGGCAAAAGCCATTAGATTGGTGCGTTTGTGGGCGCACTTTTGCTGCCAAAGACCCACACCTGTTGCCGCAGTGGCCCGGCTCGCGCAGCACCGCCACCGCCAGCGCGTTCAGCTGAACGCGCCACTTCGACCTCACCTATGGGTGTGCACCGAGCGACCAGGCCAATGAGCCGGTCGCGTGATGGACGTCGGCAGCTTGGTGTCGGAGTCGCCTGTCGCCGCGTCAATCTGCGACTGCGTCACGAAGACGCTTCCGGTCAGATCGGCGCCGCGCAGGTCGGCGTCCCTCAGATCGGCTCCGAGAAGGTCTGCTAGCCGGAGGTCGGCGCCGCGCAGGTCAGTGCCGATCAGGTATGCCCCTCTGAGGTTGGCGGTCCGGAGGTCAGCGCCACGCAAGTCGACACCAATGAGGTCAGCGCCGACTCGATCTAGCCCGCCCCCTCGCGATTCGGCGCGAACCAACGCGCTGGTGCGCTCCAACAGCGGGCTGACCTCGCGCCGCAGCGCCGCGACGTCGAGCCCGACGAGAGTATCAGCGCTCGCCTGCGTGAGCCGCTCGACGTCACCGAACGCGAACCTCAACTCGTCGTGAAGAGACAGCGCCGCTGGCCGAGTCAGTGCCTCGTTCAGGTACCAGAGCATCTCGTGGAGTTGCCGCATGACTGCGAACACCGCGAACATCTGATCCGCGATCTCCGGCGCGGCACGCCAGTCATTGCCACCGAAGGTGACCTGGGCGACCTGCTGCCCTGCACCGAAGCAGTCGTAGGTCGTACAGCCGCGAAAGCCACGTGGGCGCAGCTCGGTGTGGATGCCGCAGCGAAAGTCGACCTGCAGGTTCGGGCATGGCTGACCCGCCGGCTTGTCGATCGCGAAGTCGGCGGACGCCGAGAATGCCGGCGCCACACAGCACAGTCCGAAGCAGCTAGCGCAGTCTGCGCGCAGACGTTGGTCCACGTGCGGTCTGCTAGTCGCTGAAGTGGTTGAGTGCCCGCATCGAAATCCCCGTCAGCACAATGCCGGTCAGTGCGATCGTGAGTGCGCACGCGCCGAGTGATCCCCAGTGGATGTGCGGATACAGCACGAGCTCGCGCAGTCCGTTGATGATGTACGTGACGGGGTTGATGCGCGCGATCGCCTTGAGCGGCCCAGCCAGTAGTTCGAGCGGCACGAAGTTGGGCGTCAGGAACAGCAACGGGAAGAAGATAAGGAACGACGCGTTGGTCGTCTGAACGTTCTTCGTCCGCAGCGCGATGGCGATGGCGATACCCGCGTAAGCGACGCCCCACAATGCCGACAAGACGATGAGCAACAGCACGCCGACCACGCCTGACTTGACCCGCGCGCCGAACGCGAACCCGACCCCGAGAACGATGATGGAGACCGCAACTCCCCGCGCCAGGTCGGCTGCGAGCCGACCCCAGACAATCGCCGTTCGCCGGATAGGCGCAGCCAGCAACTTGTCGAGGTAGCCGATGTCGATGTCGGTGACCATCGCCAACCCGGACGTCGCCGAACTCACCGCGAAAACGAGCGACACCGGTATCTGGAACGCGACGTAGTGCTGATGGTGCAGGAAGGGAGTACTGGTCGGAAAGATCCTGTTCACCTGACCAAGGTTGACCACAAGAAAGAAAACCGGGATGAACAGCGCGGGGATCGTCGCGGCCGGAATACGCCAGACCTCACGTACGGCGCGCCGGGCGAGGAGCAGCGTCTCGCTCATGCCGCCGCCTCGGGGCTGCCGCCTTCGATCCGGCGACCGGTGGCAGCGAGGAACACGTCGTCGAGGCTCGGCCTCGAGAGCGTGATCGTTGCAGGATGAAGGCCTACGGCATTCATCAATCGCACGACATCTGCCACCGCTGCGGCGCCGTCTTCGACGTAGACAGCAAGGCCCTCTTTAGCGTCGGTGACGTGGTCGAGGCCGCGTAACGCGGTAAGTGCGGCACGCGCCTCGTCGTGTTGACTGCGGTCGAGCCCCACGATCAGCACGTCGCTTCCCATCTCTGCTTTCAAAGCGTCTGGAGTTCCGGCGGCGACGATGGTGCCTTCGTCGATGATGGCCACCCGACCGCACAGCTGGTCGGCTTCTTCGAGGTATTGCGTGGTCAGGAACACGGTGGTGCCAGCAGCGTTGATGCGGCGCACTTCGTCCCACACCGTCATCCGGCTCGCCGGGTCGAGGCCAGTGGTCGGCTCGTCGAGGAAGAGCACATCGGGCTCGTGCACCAACGCGGTAGCGAGGTCGAGGCGCCGCTTCATTCCGCCGGAGAACGCCTTAATCGTGCGGTCGGCTGCCTCGTCGAGGCCGACGAGGTGAAGCAACTCGACACTGCGGGCAGCCGGGTCGGGAATCTTGTATAGGCCGCAGTGCAACTCCAACAACTCTCGGCCGGTCTGCGTCGGATCGAGCCCAACTTCCTGGAGCGCTACTCCGATGCGGCGACGGACCGCAGCCGGATCGGCTCGCACGTCGATACCCGACACCCTCGCTTCGCCCTCGCTGATCGGGAGCAGGGTGCAGAGCATGCGGACCGTTGTCGTCTTGCCCGCACCGTTCGGACCGAGGAANNGGGCTGGCCACGTTTGCCTGAGTAACGCTTGACCAGACCGCGCACCTCGACGGCCAGTGCCTCGGACGATTCCATCACCACGACGTTGTCCATCTCTCGTCCGCAAATCGCGATTCTGCTGGAACTGGCGCTCCGCGGTCACCCTAGATTCAAGCGCTGACGAAACCGTCGAACACTCTCACGCTCCGTCTGCCGCCCGCCGCAAGGCACCGATGTCAAGCTTGCCCATGTTGAGCATCGCGGCCATCGCCCGCTGCGCCCGCTTGGGGTCCGGGTCGGTCAGCAGCGCCTCCAACCCTCTGGGTGCGACCTGCCAGGACAGGCCGAACTTGTCCCTCAGCCAGCCGCACTGGCTCGGCGTCCCGCCGTCGGTGAGGCTGGTCCAGAAGTAATCGACCTCGTCTTGTGTCTCACAGTCGATCTGGAATGAGATCGCCTCGCTGAAGACGAACTCCGGGCCACCGTTGAGAGCGACCAGTGGCTGCCCGTCGAGTTCGAAGGCGACCGTCATCACCGTTCCCGCCAGGCCCGGCCCCGCTTCGCCGTAGTGGGAGACGCTCACAATTCGAGAGTTCTTGAAGATCGAAATGTAGAAGTTCGCGGCCTGCTCGGCCTCGGTGTCGAACCACAGCCATGGCGTGATCTTCGGCATGACGTGCCACCTTTCGCGTCGTCGTCCGGGTGTGCGCTGTCGAGTATCTTGCGCTAACCAAGACGCGCGCGAGAGTCCTAACTCATCGGACCAGCGTCCGAAAATTACGCCGGACGCCGAGGGCGGCCGCATCGACGGAGTGCTGCTGTCGTTTCGAGGACGTGCCCGACGTGCCGCCGGGCAATCCGGCCTGAGCCACAATCCTGGCCGGCCGTAAAGGGGAAGGGGCACCAGGGCCGAAACCCCGGTGCCCCTTCCGTTTTACCGGTGTGACCCCCGTACGTCGGCAACGGCGACATTCGCTGCGAAGGCATCCCCTAAATGCGATCGCCTCGAACGCCGTCCCCCAAGCCGCTCGTCTCACCGGCAGTCGGCCGTCCCCCAGCGCCCGTCACGACAAAGAGCGGCCACCCGTGCTGCTGATACATCGACCGAAAAGAAAATTCATGCATCCCCGAGCCGGCACCCACGCGTCACTGCGACCAGACCCGACGCAGCTCGTCGGCCAGTGCCCGAAACGCGACACCTCGGTGACTGATCGCGTCCTTTTCGTCGGCGTCGAACTCAGCCGTGGTGCGATCGCTGCCTTCAGGCACGAAGATCGGGTCGTAGCCGAAGCCGTTCGTTCCGCGCGGCTGCCGGCTTAGCTTGCCAACCAGCCGGCCTCGGACGACGAGTTCGCGGCCGTCGGGAAAGACCGCGGCCGCCGCGCACTCGAACGATGCGCTCCGCCGTTCGTCGGGCACGTCACCCACCTGCGCGAGGACCAGCCGCAGGTTGGCCTCGTCTCCGAGGCCACCCGCCCAACGCGCCGACAGCACGCCAGGCATGCCGTTCAACGCGTCGACCGCAAGGCCCGAGTCGTCGGCCACCGCGAGTTCGCCGGTCGCCGCGGCCACCGCATGGGCCTTCAGCAGCGCATTCGCCTCGAACGTCGCCCCGGTTTCGGCAACGTCAGGAACATCGGGATAGGCGTCGAGGCCGACGAGTCGGAGGTCACCAAGACCGGCAACACCCAGAATTCGGCGCAGTTCGACGATCTTGTGAACGTTACGGGTCGCGAGTATGAGTCGGCGACCCTGCGCTGCCGCGCCACCGGGGGCGTCGATCACGCCTTCGCCAACGCGGCTCGCTGCATAGCGGCAAGGCTGGCGCAGCCGCCGACCGCGAGATCGAGCAGCGCATCGATCTCCGTTCTGCGCAACGGTTTGCCCTCGGCGGTGCCCTGGACCTCGATGAACTCGCCGTCGCCCGTGACGACGACGTTCATATCGGTCTCGGCGCGAACGTCTTCTTCGTAGTTCAGGTCGAGTCGAGGCGCTCCGTCGACCACGCCGACACTGATGGCGGAGACCGACCGGATCAACGGCTCGCCCGGCATCTTGCCGTTCACGCGCAGCCACTCGATGGCGTCGTTCAAGGCAACGTAGGCGCCGGTGATCGCAGCCGTTCGGGTGCCGCCGTCGGCCTGGAGCACGTCNNGCCTTGTAGTCGACGCAGGCACGCAACGCGCGACCGACGAGCCGAGAGATTTCTTGCGTGCGGCCGCCAAGCCGGCCCTTGACCGACTCGCGGTCGTTGCGCGTCGTCGTGGCCCGCGGCAGCATCGCGTACTCACCCGTGACCCAGCCCAGCCCGGTGCCCTTGCGCCAGCGCGGCACTCCGTCGCTCACACTCGCCGCGCAAAGAACGCGGGTGCGGCCGAACTCGATCAGCACGGAGCCTTCGGCGTGATCGAGCCAGTTTCGGGTGATGGTCACCGGCCGCAGTTCGTCGTTCGCGCGGTCGTCGAGTCGGTGGGTGGCGGACATGGATCGACCTTATCTGGGCGGTCCGACGTCCCTCAGAGGTTGTACACCGCGCCGGGCATCGCCAACGTCGCGGTGCCTGCGTACACGCTCGACGCGGCAACGAGCGCCGCCGCGCGATCGTGCCACGGTGCGACGTGCGTGACCACGAGTTCGCCCGCGCCGGCGTCGCGCGCCAGCTGACCGGCGTCCGTGCCGGTGAGATGCATTCCGGGTTGCAGGTCGGGTCCGTCAGCGAACCCCGCCTCGGCGAGCAGCAGGTCAGCGCCCTGAGCAAAGGCGGCGAGCCCGGCGAACGGACCGGTGTCGGCCGTGTAGACGAGCGATCTTCCTTGCGCAGTAAGACGAATCGCGTGCGTCTCGACCGGATGCGCGGTGCGAATGACCCGTACGTCGAAAGGCCCGAGCGAACCGTCGGCTGGGCCACTGAACGCAAAGACATCACCGAGGTCGGACGCCGACCTGCCGAATGCTCCGGCGATGCGCTCGCGTCCTGAGGACGGCGCGACGACCGGCAACACCGGCGCGGCGCCGTCCGGATGATGCCGGCGAACGTGCGCCAGCGGAACGAGGTCGAGCCAATGGTCGCCGTGCAGATGGCTGATGTAGACCGCGTCGAGGTCGCGCGGATCGAGGTATCGCTGGAGCGGACCGAGGGCTCCATTGCCGAGATCGAGCAGCAGCCGGAAGCCGTCCTGCTCGACGAGGTAGGCCGAGCAGGCAGCGTCCGGCCCGGGATGACTCCCTGAGCAACCCACGACTGTCAACCGCATGTCGGGCGATCAGGCGCTCTCGACGGTACGAAGCTCAGGGCCGAGCAGGCGGCGTCCGAGTTCGAAGAACTGCTCGGAATCGCCGGTCGCGACAAACGTGTGGCGCGGCGCGGCCGCAGTCTCGGGCCGAGACAACCCATGCCGCACGAGGGTGCGGTAGACGTCACGCGCGGTTTCGTCCGCGCTGCTCACGAGCATCACCTCGTCGCCGAGCACGAGGCTCAGCGCGCCGGCGAGGAACGGGTAGTGCGTGCAACCCAGCACGAT
>PLCK01000091.1 GCA_003134755.1 Actinomycetota bacterium
CTGAACAAGTACGTCGGCGAGACCGAGCGGAAGATCCGGCTGGTGTTCCAGCGGGCCCGTGAGAAGGCGAGCGACGGCAACCCGGTCATCATCTTCTTCGACGAGATGGACTCCATCTTCCGTACTCGTGGGTCAGGCGTGAGTTCCGACGTCGAGCTGACGATCGTCCCGCAGCTGCTGAGCGAGATCGACGGAGTCGAGGGCCTCGAGAATGTGATCGTGATCGGTGCTTCGAACCGCGAGGACATGATCGACCCGGCCATCCTGCGCCCAGGCCGGCTTGACGTGAAGATCAAGATCGAACGGCCGGACGCCGAGGCCGCCCGCGATATCTTCAGCAAGTACATCAAGGCCCACCTGCCCCTGCACGCTGAAGATCTCGCCGAACATGGCGGCTCCCGCGAGGAGACGGTCCAGGCGATGATCCAGCGCACGGTCGAGCGGATGTACACCGAGACCGACGACAACCGCTTCCTCGAGGTCACCTACGCCAACGGCGACAAGGAAACCCTGTACTTCAAGGACTTCAACTCGGGGGCGATGATCCAGAACATCGTCGACCGGGCCAAGAAGATGGCCATCAAGGACTTCATCGAGAGCGGCGCCAAGGGCCTGCGCATGCAGCACCTGATGGCCGCGTGTATCGACGAGTTCAAGGAGAACGAAGACCTCCCCAACACGACCAACCCCGACGACTGGGCGCGAATCTCCGGGAAGAAGGGCGAGCGGATCGTGTACATCCGCACGCTGATCTCCGGCAAGCAGGGGACCGAAGCCGGCCGCTCGATCGACACCATCGCCAACACCGGCCAGTACTTGTAACAGGCGGTCGCGATGCGGCGGCGCGTAGGGTGGGCTGGTGACTGTACGCCGCGTGATGGGAATCGAGACCGAGTTCGGGATCTCGGTGCCCGGACACCCGACGGCGAACGCGATGGCGGCGTCGTCCCAGATCGTTAACGCGTACGTCCCCGGCGCGCTTGCGCGCGAGCGGCGCGCACGGTGGGACTTCGAGGAGGAGAACCCGCTTCGAGATGCTCGCGGGTTCGATCTGAGCCGCGAGGTCGCCGACCCGACCCAGCTCACCGACGAAGACCTCGGCTTGGCCAATGTCATCTTGACGAACGGCGCCAGGCTCTACGTCGACCACGCACACCCCGAGTACTCCTCGCCCGAGGTGACCAACCCACTCGACGGCGTGCTGTGGGACAAGGCCGGCGAACGCATCATGGCCGAGGCTGCGCGTCGGGCCGCAACCGTGCCCGGTACCTGGCCGATCCAGCTCTACAAGAACAACACCGACAACAAGGGCGCGAGCTACGGCTGCCATGAGAACTACCTGACGAAACGCAGCACGCCGTTCGCCGACATCGTGCGCCACCTCACGCCGTTCTTCGTCACTCGCCAGGTGTTCTGCGGCGCCGGCCGGGTCGGGATCGGTGCAGACGGCCGCGGCCACGGATTCCAGATCAGCCAGCGAGCCGACTTCTTCGAGGTGGAGGTCGGGCTCGAGACCACCCTGAAGCGACCCATCATCAACACCCGCGACGAACCGCACTCCGACCCGGAGAAGTACCGGCGGCTGCACGTCATCATCGGCGACGCGAACATGAGCGAGATCTCTACCTATCTCAAGCTCGGGACGACCGCGCTCGTCCTGGCGATGGTCGAGGACAACTTCCTGTCCGTCGACTTCTCTGTCGAGGGACCGGTCGGGGCATTGCGGGCTGTGTCGCACGACGCGTCTCTCAAACACCGCGTCACGTTGCGCGACGGCCGGAAGATGACCGGTTTGCAGTTGCAGATGGAGTACCTCGACCAGGCCCGCAAGTACGTCGAGGACAAGTTCGGCGCTGACGTCGACGACATGACGCGCGACGTCCTCGACCGCTGGGAATCGGTGCTAACCCGGCTTTCCGACGACCCGATGCAGCTGTCCCGCGAGCTCGACTGGGTGGCCAAGCTGGCGCTGCTCGAGGGTTATCGCGATCGCGAGAGCCTGAGCTGGGACGCCCACAAGCTGCAGCTGGTCGATCTGCAGTACCACGACGTGCGTGCCGAGCGCGGCCTGTACAACCGGCTCGTGGCGCGCGGCAGCATGCAGACGCTGCTAGCCGACGCTGCGGTGTCGCGGGCCGCCACCGAACCACCGGAGGACACCCGGGCCTACTTCCGGGGCCGCTGCCTGGCGAAGTTCGGCGCCGACGTCGCGGCCGCATCGTGGGATTCGGTCATCTTCGACCTGCCCGGCCGTGAGTCGCTGCAGCGAATCCCGACGCTCGAGCCGCTGCGCGGCACCAAAGCACACGTCGGTGCCCTCCTCGACAGGTGCGCGACCGCGAGCGAACTGGTCGCGGCCATCACGGCGACGTCCTGACTGCACCGACACGTGTCCGTCTTCGCGACCACACCTGGCGTGATCACCGTGTGGTCGGACGTCGGGTGCCCATGGGCGACGCTGGCGCTCTTCCGCCTGCGCGCGGCCGTAACAGCGGCGCAGGCCGACCTGATGATCGACCACAGGGCGTTTCCGCTCGAGCTGGTAAATGACCGGCCCACGCCCAAGCGTGCCCTCGACATCGAGACCGCCGTCATCGGATCGCACGAGCCGGGACTGGCCTGGCGGCCGTGGGGGGCCAGGCCAGAGACGTATCCGGTGACCACGGTGCCGGCGCTTGAGGCGGTGCAGGCGGCGAAGGATCCCCGCATCGGCGGCCTCGCGGCGTCCGCGGCTCTCGATTGGGCGCTCAGGGAGGCGTTCTACGTCGACAGCCGTTGCATCTCGCTTGTCACCGAGGTGCTGGCCGTAGCGCGCGAATGTCGAGAGGTCGACCACGCAGCGCTGGCCGATGCGCTGCGGTCCGGCCGGTACCGCTCGAGCATCTTCGACGACCTCGACGTCGCTCGCGGCGGGGCGGTGAAGGGGAGTCCGCACGTCTTCCTGGCCGACGGCACCGACGCCCACAACCCCGGCGTCGAGATCGCCTGGACCCGAGCACCGGGCGACGGCTACCCGGTCATCGTCAGCGACGAGCCGGCCGTTTGGGCGGATCTGGTCGGGCGCGCCACGCGTTCCTGAACGGTTGCCGCGATGTCCGCGTGCCGTCAAAGGTAATGTCGGCAGAGCACCGCCGGCTGCGCCTCACGCGTCCGGAAGGCAACGACCCGTCCGGGTCATGCAGAGAGCCGGGAGGCCACATGTCCGACAAGGACAGCGGAGGTCAGCAGCGCTCGAATCGCGGCGCCAGCGAAACCGAAGAGGCCGTCGTCGACGACGCGGCCGCGAAGGATCTGAAGGAACGCCAGGAGAAGCTCAACGACGACGTCGACTCGATCCTCGACGAGATCGACGAGGTGCTCGAGGAGAATGCCGAGGAGTTCGTGCGCTCCTACATCCAAAAGGGCGGCCAGTGACGAGCGACAGTTCAGGTCGGCTTCCGATCGCGTTCCACCAGCCGGGTGTTTCCTCGTTCGCCGACTTCCTCGGCGCGCACGCCCCGGAGATGCTGCCAGGTCGGCGTCCCATCGGTTCGGGCACGGTAGACGTCCCGCACGGGACGACGATCGTTGCCGTCACGTTCACCGGCGGCGTCGTCATGGCCGGCGACCGCCGCGCCACCATGGGCAACATCATCGCCCAGCGCGACATCGAAAAGGTCTTCCAGGCCGACGAGCATTCATGTGTCGGCATCGCCGGAACGGCCGGCCTCGCGATCGAACTCGTGCGGTTGTTCCAGGTCGAGCTCGAGCACTACGAGAAGTTGCAGGGTGCCACGCTTTCCCTTGAGGGAAAGGCAAATCGGCTCTCCATGATGATTCGCGGCAACCTCCCGATGGCGATGCAGGGTCTCGCGGTCGTACCGATGTTCGCGGGTTACGACCTGCTGGTGAGCGACCCCGCAAAGGCCGGCCGGATCTTCTCCTTCGACGTCACCGGCGGGCGTTACGAAGAACATTCGTTCCACGCGGTCGGCTCCGGCTCGATGTTCGCGCGCGGAGCGCTCAAGAAGTTCTTCCGCGAAGACTTCAATCAGCAGGACGCCGTCCGGGCATGTGTCGAGTCGCTCTACGACGCCGCCGACGACGACTCCGCGACCGGCGCCCCCGACTTGACGCGAAAGATCTACCCGGTGGTCGTCGCCTGCACGGTCGACGGTTTCCAGCGGATCGCCGACGACGCGCTTCACGACATCGTCGGCCACGTTGTCGACGCCCGCATGATCCGACCCGGCGGCCCGGCCGCGCCGCTGAGCTGACTCGCAGACACAGGAGCACTACATGAGCGCCCCGTTCTACGTCTCGCCCGAGCAGCTGATGAGGGACCGGGCCGACTATGCCCGGAAGGGCATCGCGCGCGGCCGCAGCAACGTTGTGCTGCAGTACTCAGACGGCATCCTGTTCGTCGCCGAGAACGCTTCGAAGGCGCTGCACAAGATCAGCGAGGTCTACGACCGCATCGCGTTCGCCGCCGTCGGTAGGTACAACGAATTCGAGAACCTGCGGGTGGCCGGCGTCCGACTGGCCGACCTGACCGGCTACACCTACGACCGCCGCGATGTCACCGGTCGCACGATCGCCAACGCGTACGCGCAGACTCTCGGGGCGATCTTCAGCGGCGCGGGGGAGAAGCCTTACGAGGTCGAGATCGTGGTGGCCGAGGTGGGCGACGACGTCGAAGGCGACACCATCTACCGCCTCACCTACGACGGCTCCGTCACCGACGAGCATGACTTCGTGGCGATGGGCGGCCAGGCCGAGCACATCACCGGACTGCTCAAGGAACGGTTCGTCCCTGGGGTGTCGTTGGTCGACGCGCTCCGGCTGGCTGTCGACGTCCTCACGCAGGCACCCGACGGCGAGATGCGCACGCTCACAGCCCAGCAGCTCGAGGTGGCCGCGCTGGTCCGGTCGCGTTCACGGCGGGCGTTCCAGCGCTACGTCGGCCCGCAGCTCGAGACCCTGCTGGCCGGCAGTACCGCCCATCAGGCCGAGGTGACCCACCAGCCGGACGCCGATCCAGACGTCGAAGCTGACGGCGTCTGAGCCGAATGCACGTCCGCAGTCGGCAGTCGGCTTAGCCCCGCTGCGCCAAATACGTTGAAGGTTTCCGCCAGGTGGGCTCAAGTTCGTTGGTCCAATTGGCCGATCACATGTGGTGACTGATCCCGAAGGAGGGTGACATGGCGTCCTGGACGAATGACAGCCGGCTGCATGGTCTGATGCGGACCTATCTGTCCGCCGTCGCTCGACTCGACCTGGCTCGCGAGAACGCGTCACCCGGCGACGTCATCGACCGTCTCGTCGACGAGAAGCGGGTGGCTGCGCAGGCCTACGAAGAGGCGCTGGTAGCTCGCGGCTGGCAGATCCCCGGCCTCGCAATCGGGCCGATGGCGCGCGCCTCCCGCTGGTAGCGACCGCGGACTCACATAGGCTGCCGGGCATGGACCGGCGGATTTTCGGCCTGGAGAACGAATACGGCGTCACCTGTACCTTCCACGGCCAGCGGCGGTTGTCCCCCGACGAGGTCGCGCGCTACCTGTTCCGCCGAGTGGTCTCGTGGGGCCGGTCGAGCAACGTCTTCCTTCGCAACGGCGCGCGGTTGTATCTCGACGTCGGCAGTCATCCCGAGTACGCCACCCCCGAGTGCGACAACGTCGTCGACCTGGTGATCCACGACAAGGCCGGCGAACGCACCCTCGAAGGGCTTCTCGTCGATGCCGAACGCCGCCTGCGCGAAGAGGGCATCGCCGGCGACATCTACCTGTTCAAGAACAACACCGACTCGGCCGGCAACTCCTACGGCTGTCACGAGAACTACCTCGTCGGCAGGCAGGGCGAGTTCGGCCGGCTCGCCGACGTCCTGATTCCGTTCTTGGTGACTCGGCAGATCATCTGCGGCGCGGGCAAGGTGCTGGCCACTCCCAGGGGCGCCGTTTACTGCGTCAGCCAGCGGGCCGAGCACATCTGGGAAGGTGTGTCGTCGGCGACGACGCGATCGCGCCCGATCATCAACACCCGCGACGAACCGCACGCCGACGCCGAGCGCTTCCGCCGCCTGCACGTGATCGTCGGCGACTCGAACATGTCGGAAACCACCACGTTGCTGAAGACCGGCTCCACCGATCTGGTCCTGCGGATGATCGAGGCCGGCATCGTGCTGCGCGACCTGACCCTCGAAAACCCGATCCGGGCGATCCGTGAGGTGAGCCACGATCCGACCGGACGCCGCAAGGTTCGGCTGGCCAACGGGCGCGAGGCGAGCGCGCTGGAGATCCAGGAGGAGTACCTGAGCAAGGCCCGCGACTTCGTCGCCCGTCGGGGCGCCGATCCCATCACGGCGCGGGTGCTCGACCTGTGGGAGCGCACGACCGCGGCAGTGTCCAGCGGCGACCTCTCGCTGGTCGAACGGGAGATCGACTGGGTCATCAAGTACCAACTGATCGAACGCTATCGGGCGAAGCACAACCTGCCGCTGTCGTCGCCGCGGGTCGCGCAGATCGACCTCGCCTACCACGACGTCAACCGCAACAGAGGCCTGTACTACCTGCTCGAGCGGCGCGGGAAGGTCGAGCGCGTCGCGCGCGACCTGGAGATCTTCGAAGCCAAGTCAGTGCCACCGCAGACCACGAGGGCCAGGCTGCGCGGGGAGTTCATCAAGCGGGCGCAGGAGAAGCGTCGCGACTTCACCGTCGACTGGGTACACCTGAAGCTGAACGACCAGGCTCAACGCACAGTGTTGTGCAAGGACCCGTTCCGCTCGGTCGACGACCGGGTCGAAAAGCTGATCGCCAGCATGTAGTTCCGGCTTGCGCCGGCCGCCCGCTCAGCCACTTCTCAGGCGGACTCGTTACGGTCGACGAGGCTAGTTAGACGGCCGTCGCCTGCTCCTCACATCCCTCCACCATTGCCGAGGTACGCCCGTGCTCCGAATGATCGCCGCGACGGTGTGCGCCGGCGCCCTCGCCGTCGGCTGCTCGTCAGCGGGTCCGCACCCGACGGCGTCCAGCACCGCTTCGAGCACCGCTTCGGCACCGACGGGGCCTCCCGGCACGGCATCGGTGACCGGTGCCTTCGGCACCGAGCCGACCGTCACCATCAGCAACAGCCAGCCGCCGGCGACGACCCAGGTGACCGTGGTGAGCAAAGGCACCGGTCGTCCGCTGAAGGTGGGCGATCTCGCGGTGGTCGACGACTACGGCCGGACGTGGCGCAACGCAACCAGCTTCCAGGACACCTTCAACGCCACCACCCCGCCAGACTCGCTGCCGGTCGGCACCGGCACCCTCGGGCTCCCCGGACTCGACAAGGCGTTGCTCGGCGTCCCGGAAGGTAGTCGGGTCCTCGTCGTGCTGCCTCCGGCTGACGGCTTCGCCAAGGTGACCAGCCTGCCGACGGGCGTCAGCAATACCGATACCGCGGTTTTCGTCTTCGACGTGCGCGCCGGGTTCGCCGGCGACGCCGGCCCGACGGGCACGGCGGTCACGGCCTCCGCGGCGGCCGGACTGCCCTCGGTCTCCGGCGCGCCCAACGTGAAACCGACCATCGCGATCCCGAAGGTCGCCGCACCGACGACCCTGGTGACGAGCACGGTGCTGCAGGGCAATGGCCGGGTCGCCGCGAAGGGTGACGAAGTCGTCGTCCAGTACGTCGGGCAGATCTGGGCGACCGGCAAGGAGTTCGACTCGTCGTGGTCGCGGTCGTCGCCCGTCGGCTTCGCCGTCGGCGTCGGGCAGCTCATCCCGGCGTGGGATCAGGGACTGGTCGGGGTGAAAGTGGGCAGCAGGGTGCTGATCATCGCGCCGCCGGCCTCGGGATACGGTTCGGCGGGACAGTCCGCAGCGGGCATCTCCGGTACGGACACTTTGGTCTTCGTGGTCGACGTCCTGGGCGCCTACCCGAGCTGACCCGCATCGCAGCGAGAGGAACGCCGTGCCGTCACGTGAGAAGCCTGAGATCGATTTCCCGGAGGGCGACCCGCCGTCGGAGCTGGTGATCGTCGACGAGATCGTCGGTGACGGCGCCGAGGCGCTGGCCGGCCAGACGGTGGTCGCCCACTACGTGGGCGTCGCGTTCTCGAGCGGCGAGGAGTTCGACAGCTCGTGGAGTCGCGGCGACCCGCTCGCGTTTCCGCTCGGCGCCGGTCGGGTCATCAAGGGCTGGGACCAGGNNGCGTACGGCGACCGCGGTGCCGGCGGCGCGATTGCGCCGGGCGAGACGCTGATCTTTGTCGTCGACCTGGTTGAGGTCCGCTAGTTCCCTGTCAGCACCGCGGCGGCGTGCCTACCGGCTGCTGCGGCGGCGATGAAATACGCGGTGTCCTCATCGAGCGAGCGACCCATCGTCGACAGCGCGACCGGACTGGCGCGCAAGGCATCGAGCAGGCCGGCTGAGGGCACGGTGACGATCCGGTGGCCGACCGCACCCCCGACGATCTCGGCGAGATCGCCNNTAGGCGGTGCGGCTGTGGTGGCTGATGCCGTGGTGCCGGATGCGCGGATCAGCGTCGCTGATCCGCAGTGATGCGATCGCTCGCCCACCCAGTGCTGCGACCGCGTTCACCGCCTCGCCGGCGGCCACCCCCGAGTAACCCCAGCGGGTGCCGGTGCCGAGGTTGCCCGGGCCTTGTGCGACGACGACGAGTTCTGCCTCGAGCACGAGGTGCGCAGCGAGCAGACCGGTGTGCAGGGTGACGGCTTCGAGGTCGCCACCGAACGCCTGCCCGACGCTGACGGTTGCCGCCAGCCAACCGGCGTCCCGCAAGCCGGCGACCGTGCGCGATGTCCAGAGCGGCAACGCCCCACCGTCCGTCATGACGTAGACGACGCGCGTCTGCGGCCGATCGAGCCGCAGCCCGGCGAGCACCGCGGGCAGCGCCGAATGCAGGTCGGCGATGACTACGGGCATGCCGTCAAGCGAATCGGCATCGACCAGCACGCCGTGGTGCGGCGATTCCTGGGCGTCGACCCCATGGGTGCTTACCTGTTGCGGGGTGTAGCGCGCCTTCACGAGGTGACCGTCTTCGGGTGCGTCGGGCGGCAGCCGGTCGGGTAGTGCGACGACCAGTGCGTAGCCGCCGGTGCCAAGGCCGAGCTCGAGGGCCGTCACGTTCAGGAGAACGACATCGCCAACGAGCGGCTCGCCGACTATCGGCGGATACGCGACAGCAGGCGTGGCCGTGCCATCGACGTCGACCACGAGTTCGACCGCACCGGGCCACGAGCTGCCGACCGACACCACCGTGCCGCGCCGCCACCTGATCACGAACCGTGAGGCTACTCGCGTGCCGGGAGCCGCGACCCGCACCGATGCGTTAGCGTCCAGGACATGTCTGCCCGTAAGACCGAACGTCTGCTCAACCTCGTCATCTGCTTACTGGCAACCCGGCGCTACCTGTCCGCCGAGCAGATTCGCCGAACTGTCGCCGGCTACGAAGACCTGGCCGACGAAGCGTTCAAGCGCAAGTTCGAACGCGACAAGGAAGACCTGCGCGATCTCGGGATTCCCCTGGAGACGGGCAGCGACAGCCCGTTCGACGACGAGCCCGGGTACCGGATCCGCCGCGACGACTACAGCCTGCCCGAGATCACCTTCGAACCTGCCGAGCTCGCCGTTCTTGGTGTCGCGGCGCGCACCTGGCAGCACGCCAGCCTCAGCGGCCAGGCGTTCGAGGCCGTGCTCAAGCTGCGCGCGGCCGGGGTGGACATCGACGACGCCGTCCCGGTCGCCATCGAGACACGGGTCGCGACCAGCGAGCCGGCGTTCGAGCCATTGCGGCAGGGGG
>PLCK01000100.1 GCA_003134755.1 Actinomycetota bacterium
GGTCGTGATCGTGGGTGTGACCGTCGTGGTCATGAGCGTGGTCGTGGTCGTGATCGTGGGTGTGACCGTCGTGGTCATGAGCGTGGTCGTGGTCTGGCATCGTGGGCTCCTTCGGAGAGATGCAACGCATCCGAGCCTATGTCGGGCCGCGCAGGACTGTCGCGAGCGCGTTGATGAAGCGGACCAACGCGGTCGGGTCACCCGCGGCCCGGGTCGGATTCAATTCGCCGATCGACAGCACCCTGAACCTGCTGTCGTGGCACGCGATGTCGAGCGCCCCGGTGACGGCGTCGAGTGTTGGACCGGAGTTGCGGCCGTCGGTGTTCTCTGCCAGTGGCGCGTCGATGAAGTCGATGGCATCGACGTCGAGATGGACGGCGAGTGGGCCGGCTGCAAGCCCACCGAGCGCACGCGTCGTCGTGCCCACCGGGTCCGACGCGAATTCCTCGCTGCTGATCCAGGGGATATTGAGCCGCTCAACCTCGGCGAGCTCCCAACTCGTTGCCGCGGCGGGTTCGATCCCGACGAACGACAACTGCGTTGGCACAAGCAGTGGCTCACGATGGAATGCGCCTACCAACGCGGCTTCGGTTCCTGGCAGGCCGAACGCGTGCGCGAGGCCCATCCAGTCGAGCGCGCCGTCTGTAGTGGACGACGGGGTGTTCAGGTCGAAATGGCGGTCGATGTAGAGCAGTCCGGCATGCTCGTCGCGGCGTGTCAGTGCGTCCATCACACCGAGGGCGACCGTGCAGTTGCCGCCGATCACGAGCACGTCGGCGTCCTGGTCGTAGCCAGTCCCGACGTGTGCTGTGACGGCCTGTACCGCCTCGAGGACGACGCCGAGGTTCTGTGCGTACCGGTGCGCGGGATCGGGCTTCCAGACTTGGAGGGGTCCGTCGCCGGCATCGATCACCTCGCGTCCCGCGGCCCGCAGCCGGTCGACGAGCCCGAGTTCGCGCAACACCCGCGGAGCGGCCTCCTGGCCGGCCGCGTAGCTGCCCGCACTGGTCGGAGCTCCGACCAGGACCAGGCGGCGCGTCATCTGGTGCCGATCCATGCGGCCAAGCCGCGATCTCGGCCCACGTTCGTCAAGGGCACAGATACCTCGTATTCAGGCGCCGGCGCCTAACGGTGCTCTCCTGCGAGGCTAGCTCTCCCCGTTCTCGTGCAACTGACCGATGGCGCGAAACGTTAGAGCGGTACGACGTTCACTCCGCTCACCCCGGGTCGGACGTCGAGTGGCCCGGGCGCATTTGCGCCCGGGCCACGTCCAGCCGAGCGGACTACCTGTGCGGCGCCACGCGCGTTACGCGTGCGGCGTTACGCGGTCGCGAAGGTGTCGACTAGCGTCTGGTTGAACGCCTTGAGATCGTCAGGCTTGCGGCTGGAGACCAGAGGTCCGGGGCCGGCCGAGCAGACGACCACTTCCTCGTCGACCCACGTTCCGCCGGCGTTGCGGATGTCGGTCTTCAGACTCGGCCATGACGTAATCGTGCGGCCCTGCAGCACGTCGGCCTCGATCAGGGTCCACGAGCCGTGACAGATCACCGCGATCGGTTTACCCGCTGTCGCGAAGCCCTTCACGAAGGCGACCGCCTTCGGGGCCATTCGCAGCTGGTCCGGGTTGGCGACGCCGCCGGGCAGGACGAGCGCGTCGTAGTGCAGCGCCGCGGCCGGGTCGACGACTTCGTCGACGGGAAAGGTGTCGCCCTTGCTGAGATGGTTGAACGCCTGGACCGTGCCGCGCTCGAGCGATACGAGGCGCGGCGTGCCGCCGGCGTCCTGCACCGCTTTCCACGGCTCCGTCAGTTCGACCTGTTCGACGCCTTCGCCTGCGACCAGGAACGCGATCGTCTTGCCCTTGAGGTTGGTGTTCATTTTGCTGCTCACCATGAAGCCTCCTGCTGTGTCGGTCGATCGGATCGTTCTGGACTGTCTATCCCTGCCCGATGTGATGATCGGAACACCCGCATTGCCCTTCTTTACGATCTGACGCCTGGATTTCCGGCGCGGCGAGGGGCACGATGAGGCCGTGACAAGCACTGAAATCGTTGGTAGCGCTCCCGGCATTGCCAGCGCGGGAGGCGTGGAGGTCAGGTTCACGCCGAGTTCGCTCGACGTCCTGACAGAGCTTCTGCTGGACGCCGGTCGGCGCCGGGTATTCGACGCGTTACTGCACATGGGCGCCTGGTGGCCAGATCGCAGCCGCGCAGGGGCGACCGTCGTTCTCGAGCCGCGCGTCGGCGGACTGTTCTTCGAGAGTGGCGACGACGGCTGCGGCACCCTGCTCGGCCGCGTCGCGCGGCTGCTGATGCCCGAGGAGTTCGCGATCGAGGGCTCGTTCGGGCTCGACCAGCCGGTCTGCGCGCTGTGGACAGTGCGGGTCGACGCCACCGGGCCGCAGGCGACCACTCTTCGCGGCCGATACCGCGCTTTCGGCGCATTCGACGACACCGTCCGAGCTGAAGTAGCGGCGGCCTGGAAGGCGCGCTACGCAGCCCTGGTGCACTATCTCGCGGCCTGACCTAGCCTCCATCTGTGGCGCACCCCAGCCTGGCCGACGTCGTCGACGTGATCGAAGCGCTGTACCCACCAGCCTTGGCCGCTGATTGGGACGCCGTGGGGCTGGTGTGCGGCGACCCGGCCGAGCCGGTACGTCGGGTGCTGTTCGCGGTCGATCCGGTCGAGGCGGTTGTCGACGAGGCGATCGCGGCAGGTGTCGACCTGCTCGTCACGCACCACCCGCTGTTCCTCCGGGGTACGTCGTCGGTGGCCGCGACCACTGCGAAGGGCCGCGTCGTCCACAGATTGGTGCGGGCCGGCATCGCCTTGCACGTCGCGCACACGAACGCTGACCATGCGAATCTCGGCGTGTCCGATGCGCTTGCGCGCGCGCTCGGACTCCACGACACCCGGCCGCTCGAGGCATTGCCCGCGCCGCCACTCGACAAGGTGGTCGTGTTCGTTCCTTTGTCGGACGCCGACAAGCTGATCGATTCACTCGCGGCCACCGGTGCGGGTCAACTCGGCGACTACGCGCGTTGCGCGTTCATTAGCACTGGTGTCGGCACCTTCCTTCCGTTAGCAGGAGCCACCCCCACTGTGGGCAGCGTCGGCGAGGTCACCCGCGTCGACGAGGCGCGGGTCGAGATGGTGTTCGAGCGGGCCTTGCGGCCGGAGATCGTCGCAGCCTTGCGTTCGGCGCATCCCTACGAGGAGCCGGCATTCGACGTGCTCGAGTTGGCCGGCTGGGACAGCGACGTCGGCAGCGGACGGGTCGGCGAGCTCGCCGAGGCGACGACGCTGGGCGCGTTCGCCGAACTGGTCGGCGGGGCGCTGCCGTCCACGGCGGGCGGCGGCCGAGTCGCGGGTGACCTGGGCCGGCCGGTGCGACGGGTCGCAGTGTGCGGAGGCGCCGGCGATTCGTATCTGCGCCAGGCCACGGCGTCCGGATCTGATGTCTTCGTGACGGCCGATCTTCGGCACCACGTGGCGTCGGAACATCTCGCCGACGGCGGGTGCGCGCTGATCGACATGCCGCACTGGGCGACCGAGTGGCCCTGGCTGGCCGACGCCGCCGAACGGCTGCGGTCAGGGCAAGCCGTGCGCGGCACTACGGTGGACACAGCCGTATCGATCCTGCCGACCGATCCCTGGACGGGTCGCATCGACGGATCACGAAAGGACCCGCACTGAACGCCGACCCCGCCAGCCAGGCGCGCCTGCTCGATCTGCAGGCGCTCGACTCCAGCCTCGACCGGCTCGGACATCGGCGTCGCACGTTGCCTGAGATCGCGTCGGTCGACGACCTGACCGCGCGGGTGCGTGAGGTCGGCGACGCGCTGGTCGTCGCGCAGACGCTCGACTCTGATCTGGCGCGCGAGCAGAGCAAGGCCGAAGGCGACGTCGATCAGGTCCGTTCTCGTTCTGATCGCGACCAACAGCGGTTGGACGCCGGGCAGGTGAGCTCGCCGCGCGAGTTGGAGAATCTTCAATCGGAGATCGCCTCGCTGGCGCGGCGACGTTCCGACCTCGAAGACATCGTGCTCGAGGTCATGGAGCGCCGCGAGGCGGCGCAGTCCGATGTGTCCCAGTTGTCGGCGGAGCGGGCGAAACTCGCCGACGAGTTGGCGGCGACGACAGCGAAACGCGATGAGGCGTTTGAGGTCATCGACGCCGAGATCGTGGCCACCCGAGCAGCGCGGGCCGCGGTCGCCCCCGACGTCCCCGCTGAATTGCTCGCGCTGTACGAGAAAATCAGGGCATCGTCGGAGGGGGTTGGCGCTGCTGCGCTGCATCGAGGGCGATGCGAGGGTTGCCATTTGGCGCTGAATCCCTCTGACCTCGGGCAGATGCGGGCGGCTGCGCCGGACGTCGTCCTGCGGTGCGAGGAGTGCCGACGGATTCTGGTGCGCACACCGGAATCAGGGTTGTGAGCCCGCGCCGGCTCATCGTCGAATCTGACGGCGGATCGCGCGGGAACCCCGGCCCGGCGGGCTACGGCGCGGTCGTCCGCGATGCGTCGACCGGGGAGGTGCTCGCCGAGCGGTACGAATTCCTCGGCGTGGTGAGCAACAACGTCGCCGAGTATCGCGGTTTGTTGGCGGGACTCTCGGCGGCGAAAGAGATCGACCCCGAGGCCTATCTCGATGTCAGGTGCGACTCGAGACTGGTCGTCGAGCAGATGTCGGGACGGTGGCAGGTCAAGCACCCCGACATGCGGCCGCTGGTTCGCGAGGGTGCGTCGCTCGCGGCATCGTTCGGCCAAGGGCATGTCAGCTACACCTGGATTCCTCGAGAGCGCAACAAGGACGCCGACCGGCTGGCGAATCGCGCGATGGACGAGGGCACCGGGAAGGTCACCGAGGAGTCGGGTTCTGGCCTCGACGTCGCTGCAGTCGTCGGCACGGCTGCTCCGAACCGGCTGGTGGGCTGGGTGCCGAGCGGACCGCCGACAACGCTCGTGCTGGTACGGCACGGCGTGACGACCTTCACGATCGAGAAGCGGTTCTCCGGTGTCGGCGACCCGCCGCTCATCGAGCAGGGTCGGCAGCAGGCGCGGTTGGTCGCGGCAGAGTTCGCGGCTGCTGGCGGCATTCAGCGGATCGTCTCGTCGCCGCTTGCACGGGCGCGCGAGACCGCCACCATCATCGGCTCGTTGTTGGGTCTGCCTGTCGAGACCGACGACGATCTGCGTGAGGTCGACTTCGGTGCTTGGGAAGGGCTGACTTTCTCGGTCGTCGAGGAGCGTTGGCCGCGCGAACTCGCGCTGTGGTTGAGCAACACCTCGATCTCGCCACCTGACGGTGAGAGCTATGAGTCGCTCGCGCACCGGGCTCGAACCGTTCAAGAACGCATAGTCAATCGGCATCGCGGCGAGAAGATCTGCGTCGTGAGCCATTCGCGCCCGATCGCGATGTTCGTGGCGAACCTTCTTGAGGCTCCGGTGCGGTCGCTGTATCGGTTGCACGTCGACAACGCGGGCGTGACCGAACTCGACTACTACGACGACGGGCCGACGGTGATGCGTCGGTTCAATGACGTTGCGCATCTGGGTACGACATCGCGTATTTGATGACGCGTGTAGTTCACAGGCTCGATCTGTGCGTCTGTCATTCGGCGACCGTCGCGGCTTTCGCGGCCCTCGGCTGCCTAGACGCGGCCGGCAGCGGCGGTGGCCAGCGCGACGACCTTGTCCTTGGGCGACCCGGTGGCTGCGCCGGTGTCCAGGGTGATGGAGACGAAGGTGCCGCCTTTGTAGAAGTAGAGGGTGACCTGCGAGGTGCTGGTCGTGATCTCAAAGGCGGCATCACCTACGCCGGGGATGTCGGCCGTCGACCCGGTCGGGTAGCTCGAGCGGTCGCCGTCGTAGATGGCCTTGCCGACCCCGGAGGCGTCCACCGTCAGCCTCACCCCGGCGCCGGTGGTCGTGCCGTACACGCAGTCACCCACGCCCGGTACGCCGGGTGCCGACTCCTGGCCGGCGCCCTTGTCCGCACCGAGGGCCGCTGTCGCCTCCTGCTGTGTGACGAGAGTGCAAGCGTGGGGCGCGGCGGCAGGGCCGGCGGCGGCGGCCGATGAGGGGACCGAACCCGAAGAGCCCTGTGCGGACTGTGATCCGTTCGCTGCAGCCGTGTTGCCTGCAGCGGCACTCAGCCTCGGGGCCTTCGTCCCGCCACCTCCGCACCCCGCGACGGTCAGCAAGGCCACCGAGGCGACGCAGACCCTGGCCAGTGCAAGCGGTGCGTTCATGATGAGTCCCTTCGATCGAGTTGCCCGGAGTTCGAGCTGACAGAACTGGGTGACGCGTCGAACATCACGCGCGCGTCGGTGATGCGGTCGATGGCAAACCCGGCCACGGCGTTGACCGCCTGCACGGCCTCGGTGCTGACTGCCTCGAACAGGCAGAAGCAGGTGTCCTCCGACGGGAGGTAGGTCGAATGCAGGTAGCGCACCTGGTCTCCCGACGCGGCACAGGCGCCGGCGACGCGCGCCACAGCGTCAGGCAGGCCATCGGCCGCTGCTACGGCGAGATAGCGCTCGACGAGATAAAGGCCGCCCTGCTCGGGCGTGGTCGGCTTCACAAGGGCGACGTTAAGACCGGCGCCACGAGCGCGCGTCCGTGGAACCACGCAAGTTAGCCCGGTAGACGCTGTCAGTCGCCGGTCGGCTGGTCCTGGGTCGGAAGCTTCCGGGACAGCTCGGTACGCGACCGGAGGCCGAGCTTGTTATAGATCCGGCTCAGGTGGCTCTCGACCGTACGGACGCTCATGAAGAGCGTCTCTGCGACCTCGCGGTTGGTCTGCCCCGCGGCGACCAGTGCCGCGACTCGTCCCTCGCCGAGGGTTAGTCCCTGCCCGGCGCCGTCGGCATTCCCGCCCAGGCCGGACAACGCCTCGCTGGCCTGGTCGGCCTGCACCGGGGTGCCGAGCCGGACGAACTCCGACCGCGCGGCCTCGAGCTCGCGACGGGCGTCGCTGCGGCGGCCGCTTCGCCGCAGCACCGTGCCGAGCAGCAGCCGGGTCCGGGCCCGCTCGAATGGCATCGGCAGCAGTGCGTGTGCGACCAACGACTGTTCGAGAACCTTTGTGGCAGAGGACATGTCACCCGCTGCGGCATAGAGCAGGCCATGGCACCTACCGGCCATCGCCGTCGCCCACGGCAGCCCGAGCGCCTGGCTGCTGGCGTCGAGCTCGCCGGTCAGCCGCTCCGCCTGCTCGATGTCGCCGATGGAGACCAGCGCCGCAACGGCGTCCTGGTGCAGCCGCATCATGGCCGGTTCCTTGGTGCCGATGTCGTGGGCGATTTTCAACGCCAGCAGGTATTTTTCGGCGGCGGCGGCCATCTTGCCCTCGGCCAGGTCGATGAAGCCGAGGCTGCGCAGGTGCAGCGGCGCTGCCGAGAGATAGCCGGCGGCCTCGTGGGCCGCGCGGTCTGCCTCGCCCATCGCTCTCGCCTCGGTGAGCCGGCCGAGGTGGGCCAGGGTGAGGACGTGGGCCGAGGCGAGCGCAGGCAGCTTGATGCCCACCTGTTCGGCTACCTCGCGACCGCGTACGGCGTACGTGAGGGCGAGGTCATAGGCCCCGGCCCAGCACTCGAGCAGAGCCAGCTGGCCCAGGATCATCGGCAGGGCACTGTCGTCGCCTTCGTCAACAGCGCTGGTGTGCAGGGAAAGCAGCCACGTCCGCGAGTCGTCGAAACGGTCGACGTGCTTGAGACCCATGCCGAGAGCCATGGCCGCCCGCTCGAATATGCCCGGTCGCCCCTCGACGGTTTGGAGTGCCTCTGCCCGCTCGAGGATCTCCACGGCCAACCCGTTGCCGAGACGCTGACCGTGCAGGGCGACGTTGCTCAGCGCGTTGGAGAGCAGGTCGCTCGGCGGGCTCTCCATGTCCTCGAGCAGGCTTACCGCAGCACGCGCGTGGAACAGGTCGACGGCTGGCCCGCTTGGGCCAGTCTCGGCGAACGTGGCGTGACACCTCGCCTGTAGCAGCACGTCGTCGCCTGCCTCGACGAGCGCCTGCTCGCACACCTGGGCGACCTGCTCGTCGCCGTCCTCCCACGACATGATCGTGGCGAGCAGCAGCAGACCGGCGACCCGGGACGGCCCCGGGCCCGCGGCGTCCAGCGCCGCGATAAGCAGTGCACGAGCCCGCGGCAGGTCGCCCATCCGGAACACGTACTCCGCGGCGTCGACCCGCCGGCTGAGCAGGTCGGCGTCGCAGCCGAGCGGCGTACGGGAGATGGCGAGCTCGGCCAGCTCGGCGGCGGCCTCGAGGCTGCCGCGGCGGCGGGCGTGCCGGGCAGCGCGGGCCAGGGCGTCGGCGACCCCCGCATCCGGGCCGGTCGACCCGAGGGCCGCGTGCCTGGCGTGCTCTTCGGGGTCGGTCACCGTCAGCGCCAGGTGCTCGTGCAGCCTGCGGCGCTCGGCCGGCAGTAGGTCGGCGTAGGGGATGGAGGCGAGCAGCGGGTGGGTGAACCGCAGCCGGCTGCCGTCCAGCTCGACCACGCCGGCCGCCAGCACCTCGGCGAGGGAACCGCTGACGTCCGCCGGCTCGCCCGTGGCCGCCGCGACCGACTCGACGCTCGGCTGCGCCATCGCCGAGATCAACATCAGCAGGCGGCGGGCGGCGGGGCTGAGGCCGGCGAGGCGGTCGGTGACCAGGCTGCGCAGGTCGGCGGGCACCGGCAGTGGCTCGTCCGCACCAGGCTCGCCACCGCGGCGCTGCAGGGCCCGGGCCATTTCGAGGCAGACCATCGGGTTGCCGCCGGTCGCCTGGTGCAGCCGGGTCAGCGTCGGTCGCGACAACGTGATGTCCAGCCGGGTCGAGACGATGCGGGCTGCCGTGCTGAGGTTGACCGGGCCGACCTGCAGCCGTTGACCGGGCAGGCCGAGGTCGGCGTCGTTGCCGAGCTGTCCGAGAACGCCGGTCCGGCACGAGGTGAGCAACCCGACCGGCTCGTCGCGCAGCCGGAGCAAGGCAAAGGAGAGGACCCGACGGGTTCCGGCATCGAGCCACTGCACGTCGTCGACCGCCAGCAGCACCGGGCGCTCAGCGGCGCATGCGCGCAGGACGCCGAGCACCGCCACGGCCAGCACACGGTCGACCGATGGGCCCAGCGCGGGCTCGGCCGTCAGCATGGCCGCCGACAGCGCGCGGCGCTGGACGTCGGGCAACGCTGCGGTGATCGCTGGGCTGATCCCGTCGAGTAGGTCGCCGAGCCCGGCGAAGGTCCAGCTGGCATCGGCCTCGCCACAGCGGCAGGACCGTACGTCGGTCCCTGCCTGCTCCGCCGTACGGATGGCCTCGGTCCAGATCGCCGTCTTGCCGATGCCCGCGGCGCCGTCCAGAACGAACGAGGAGGGGCCTGAGCGCAGCCCCCGAATGAATCGCTCGACCGCTTCGAGCTCATGCTCGCGACCGACGACGGTGGTGCTGGCGTGCACGTTTGCCTCCCGCCCTGCAGTAGGCGCGGCCATGAGCGGCAGGCATCCGCTGCCATCCTCCGCTATGTCCAGCCAGCCGTCACCTCGCCCTCGGGTGAACGGCAACGGCGACGCTGCTCGCATCGACCGACACGGGCATCACCTACCGTTGCGGAATGCCGCATCGCCGGGTTCGCCTCAGTGCCGACGGCCCGGTCCTGCGCGAGGGATTCGAGGCGGTCCGCGCCGAACTTGGTGTGCCGGTCGTTTTCCCGCCTCCTGTGCTCGCCGCGGCCGCGCAGGCGGCCACCCGAGCTGCACCGCCGTCCGGTCGCTCGTCGGGTCGCTCGTCCGACGCCGACCAGACTGGCATCGACTTGCTCACGATTGATCCGCCGGGCTCGATGGACCTCGACCAGGCCATGCACATCGAGCGGCGTCTCGTCGGCGGCCACCGCGACGGTTACCGCGTCAGGTACGCGATCGCCGACGTCTCCGCGTTCGTGGTGTCCGGCGACCCTGTCGACGTCGAGGCGCACGTGCGCGGCGAGACGCTGTACAGCCCCGACACCCGCACGCCCTTGCATCCGCCAGCACTGGGAGAGGCCGCCGCCAGTCTGCTGCCTGACCAGGTGCGGCCTGCCTTGCTATGGGTCATCGACCTCGACGCCGAAGGCCGCCAGGTCGAAGTCGACGTTGCGCGGGCGATGGTGCGATCGAGCGCGAGACTCAACTACGCCGAGGCACAGGAGGCCATCGACACCCAAATAGGAATGGCCGCGAATGACGGCACGCTCGCGTTGCTTTCCGAAGTCGGCCGGCTGCGGCAAGCACTCGAAGTCGCTCGTGGTGCCGTCAGCCTGCGGCTACCCGAACAAGAGGTGGACGCCGACGGCACCGGATTCCGGTTGCGTTACCGCGCCCCGCTGCCGGTCGAGGACTGGAACGCGCAGATTTCATTGCTGACCGGCATGGCGGCAGCCGGCCTGATGCTCGACGCGGGTGTGGGGATCCTGCGCACGCTCCCAGCACCCGATGAAGGTGCCGTCGCGATGCTACGGAGAAGCGCCGCCGCACTCGACGTCGGATGGCCACATTCTCTTACGTATCAGGCGTTTGTCCGCGACCTCGATCCGTCGACAGACACTGGCGCGGCGCTGCTCGAGTTGTCGACACGACTGCTGCGAGGCGCCGGCTACACGGCGTTCGACGGCGCGCCGCCGGAGCATCCGAACCACAGTGCTGTTGCCGCGCCTTACGCACACACAACCGCGCCGCTGCGGAGGCTTGTCGACCGCTACGTGGGGGAGCTCTGCGTGGCAGTCTGCGCGGGGGTCGACGTCCCGGCCTGGGTTCGCGAAGGTCTACCGGGTTTGCCGGCCGTGATGGCCGAATCTGGGCATCGGGCGCACGCATTGGAGCGTGCGTGCATCGATCTCGTCGAGACCGTCCTGATGGCTCCGCATGTTGGCGAGACTTTCGAGGGCGGCGTCGTCGAGACGAACAGGCACGGCGGCACGGTGCAGCTGCGCAGGCCGCCGGTGCGGGCGCGTTGCGACGGCGACGCGCTGCCGTTGGGGGAGCGGATCAGCGTGCGGCTCGAAAGGGCGGAGCCGGCGACCCGAACTCTGCTGTTCGCGCGGGCCTAGGAATTCCGCAGCCAGTATCGGCGGGCTGTCGATGGTCCTAGCACCATCGTCCAGCTAGTGATTGCGACCTCGGCTCGCCAAGACTGCCGGTAACGCAACTACTCCCGGAGGTTCCCATGCGACAGAGACTTGTCACCATTGCAGTGATCGCGAGCTCCTTTTGCCTAGCTGGTGGCGCCGTCGCGGCTGCCTCCACGGTCGCTTCTCATCCCGCGCCCCAAGTGGTCATCCCGGCGAGCGCGAGCGCCACGTCCGATGACCACGGGGACGGCAACGGCAACAACAACGGCAACAACAGCGGCAACAACAGCGGCAACAACAGCGGCAACAACAACGCCAACAACAGCGGCGACGGCATGATGGTCAGCCCAGCGCCGAGGGCGTCCGGCGCCGGCAGCGACGACCCTGCTGGCCACGACGCGTCGGAGAATCCCGCTGGCCGGAGCGCGTCTGACGACCCTGCTGGCCACGACGCGTCTGACGACAATGGCGGCGTTGCGACCGCGAGCCCGAGCGACGACCGGAGCGCCGCCGACGACGCACCAGGCCACGACCTGGGCGACGACTCGGCCACCTCGACCGCGAGCCCGACCGCAACTCACGACGCTGGCGACGACAACGGCGGCGCACTCCGGCCGGCCACGACCACAACCCCGACGACCACTGCCACACCGGCTGACGACCACGGCGGCGGCTCGAACTCGGGCGGCCGGCACTGATTCCGCACCCTCTTCACCGACCGGGCTAGCGCCGAGGGAGGCGCTAGCCCGGTTTGTCGTCGGTCAGATGCTCCTTCGCCCACAGTGCGGCCTGGGTGCGGTCGCCGACCTGGAGCTGCTGGAAGATGCTCGTGAGATGCGCCTTGACGGTGCGCTCGGTGATGCCGAGGCGCCTGGCAATGCTCTTGTTCGCCAATCCCGCGACCACGAGTTGCAAGACCTCGCTCTCGCGGGCGCTCAGCTTGATCTCGCGCCCTATAGTCCGCTGCGCGTCGAGCATCACGCGGGCTGCCCTCGGATCGAGCGGCACACCACCGGCCACCGCCGCCCGAATTGCGGCGGCGACCTCAGCAGGATCGGCGTCCTTCAAGAGATAGCCGGTCGCCCCGGCGTCAAGAGCCGCCAAGATGCGCGAACGGTCCGCGAACGAGGTGAGCACGATGACGTGCACGGCCGGCGTCGACGCGACGATGCTTCGGGTGGCTTCGATGCCGTCCATCAACGGCATCGACAAGTCCATCAAGATGACGTCCGGCGTCGTCCGCTCGGCAAGTTCGCACGCCTCACGCCCGTCCGCCGCAGTCCCTACCACCTCGATGTCCGCCTCGAGGCGCAGCAGCTCCTCCAACCCGCGGCGGACGACCGCGTGATCGTCGGCGATCGCGACTTTGATCATCGAATCGGCACCTCCGCATGCACGGTCGTGCCATGCCCGGGGTCTGAGTCGATGCGTAGTTGACCGCCCGCATCAGCCACCAGGTCGGCCAGCCCACGCAGACCGAGGTGGCCCTCCGCAGGCGATATGCGCGGGTCGAACCCCACTCCGTCGTCGACCACATCAATGGTCGCGCCGGCCTTGCTGACCACCACGCTGATCACCACCGATCTCGCCTTCGCGTGAGCAAGCACGTTGCGAACCGCCTCCTGAGCAACCCGGTACAGCAACCCTGCCGTCGGTGCAGGCAGCTGCTCGTCGAGGCCGTTTGTGTCCAGCGAGGCAGCTACGCCCCTGCCGTTCACGCGGGCGAGCAGATCGGTCAGCGCCGTGTCGAGCCCTGTCTCAGCGAGGTTCGGCGGATAGATCTCGACCAAGAGCGATCGCAATGCGCGGATCGCTTCCTGAATCTCGGCGGCCGAATGGTCGAGCGCGGCTGCCTCTGTGGTCTGGAGACCGTCGCTTCGAGCCGACGCGGTGATTGAGTAGGCGACGCCGGCGAGGTTCTGGACGACCCCGTCGTGCAAGTCGGCTGCGATCCGCCGTCGCTCGGAGTCGGACGCGTCGACCGCCTGTCGTAGCAGGCCCTCACGCTCGCGTTGCCGACGACGCAGCCGATGCGCCAACGAGTAGGCGAGCGGCAGCTGAACGAGCTCGAGCGCGACCAGGGCGCCGAGCGAGATCGGCGCGAACGCACGGAAAATACGCCAGCCGGACGCCGATACGGCGGCGTAGCTGGAATACGCCTCGAACAACACGCGCTGCCCGCTCGGGGTGCGAATCGGCAGGTACACCTCAAGGAGCTTCCCTCGCCCAAGTTCGAAGCGGTTCTCCGGTTTAGTCAGGTCGCCGACCTCGGCCTCGATCACTCCGCTGTCAATGGCCGACAATTCGCCAGGTCCGAGCGTGTACGTGGTGCC
>PLCK01000236.1 GCA_003134755.1 Actinomycetota bacterium
TCGCGCTGGCCGGCGGCTTCCTGATCCAGCGACTTCTGACCGGCCGCCCGGCTTTTGCCCCGGCGCCGCCGCCACTGGAGCAACCGGCTCACGAGTTGCGCTGAGCGGCGTCCAGCTTGTCCCACGCGAGCTCGATCTCGTCGTCGGGCCACATGTAGCGCACGAACGACATGATCAGCAGCCCGATCACGCCCGCCCAGGCGACGCCCGCCGCCGCGCCGCGCCAGCTGCCAACCGCGCCCCAGATCAGGAATCCGGCCGCCTGGCTGATCGAGATCGCTGCCGCGGCCAGCCCGTTCGCCCGGCCGCGAAGAGCGCGATCGGTCACGATGTTGTAGGCGGCGATCGTGGTGACGACGAAGCACTGCAGGAGGCCGGTCGTCATCCACAGCAGGAATGCGAGCCAGATCGGGGGCACGAACGCGGTGAGCGTCAGTGCGAAAGCACCGGCCGCCGCCAGCGGCAACAGCCACCGGCCCTGCGTCCGCGCTGGGACGTACTTGATGAAGAGCCACGCGCCGAGCGCGATGCCGAGCGGCTGCGACGCCGTCAGCACCCCCGCCGCGACCACACCGTGGCCGTGTTCGCGAGCGTAGGCGACCGCGAGGCCTTCGGGCGCCACGAAGAAGACCAGCGCGGCCCCCGACAGCACCAGCAGGGCCCGTCGGGTCCGGCTCCCGAGAACCAGGGCGATGTTGGGACCGACTTCGCCGAGCAACGAGCCAAGAGTGGACGCCGGTCCGCTCTGTGCGGCCGGCCGGTCGCGAACAGTGGCCACGGTGAGGGCGAAGGACGCGACGAACGTCGCGGAGTCGAGGACGAGCGCGCCACGTGGTGACACCGCGGCCACGATGAGGCCCCCGAGCGCGAACCCGAAGACCTGGTCGACCTGCTGCAGGATCCGGCCGATCGCCACCGCTCCGACGTAACCGGGCCCCGACTCGAAGATGTCGGGGAGCAACGCACTTCGCGCAGCGGCGTAAGGCGGGGCGAAGCAGCTCGAGATGAGAACGACACCGATCAGGACGAGGATCGGAGTGCCGTGCACCATCGTGAGGACGGCGAGGAGTGCGGTCGCAACCGCCCGCCCGACATCGCACACCAACATCACCCGCCGGCGCGGCAGCCGGTCGACGAGCGGCGACAGCACCACGCTGGCAACGACCCACGGCAGGTAGGTCACGGCGTACGTTGCGGCCGCGAAGAACGCGCTGTTCGAACGGGAGTACACGAGGAACGACAGCGCGATGGCCGCGATCTGGTCGCCGCACTCGCTGGTGAACTGCGACGCGATCACGCCGCGGAACTCGCGGTTCGCGAGCGCCCCGGACGGCGCGGCGCGGGTGCCCGGGTTTGGCGCGGGAGGACCCGGAGCAGGAGCCACCGGCACGGCCTGGCCCATCGGGACGGCTTCGCCCACGGGCACGGCGTCATCCACGCTCACGCCCACCTCGGCTCCGCCTCTCGCTTCCCGGCGCGGATCATTCACGCGTAGAAGACCTTGTCAACGACTGCCCGGGATCGCCGGGTCACGCGTCGGTAGACATCCAGGAAGTCACCGGACTGCGACGGAGAGTAGCCGACCATCTGCGCGATGCCTACAACATCACGGAAAGATGTGGGTATCGAATCGGCCGGTTTGCCCCCTGCAAGCACCACCGCGTTGCGCACCCGAGTCGCCAGCCGCCAGGCGGCGGCCAGCGTCTCCGCATCGTCGGCTCCGATAAGTCCGGCGTCGCGAGCCGCGTCGAGCGCCCGCAGCGTCGACGTGGTGCGAAGGCCGGCAACCCGACCGGCGGATCGCAATTGGACCAACTGCACGGTCCATTCGACATCGGCAAGACCGCCGCGGCCGAGCTTGGTGTTGAGCGTCGGATCGGCCCCGCGCGGCAGGCGTTCTTTCTCGACCCTGGCCTTGATCCGGCGGACCTCTCGAACGTCGGCGTCGCTCAAGCCCTCCGCAGGCCAGCGGATCGGTGCGATTGCGGTTACAAAGCGGGCACCGAGGTCTGCATCACCGGCGATCGGAGCCGCCCGCAGCAGTGCCTGGCTCTCCCACACCTTCGACCAGCGCGCGTAGTAGGCCGCGTACGACCCGAGGCTTCGAGTCAGCGGGCCCTGCCGGCCCTCCGGCCGCAGGTCGGTGTCGACGTCGATCGGCGGCTCAGGCGCGGGCGTCGCGAGCAACCGGCGCAGCTCGTTCGCCACGACGTGGGCGATCGCGGCAGCGTTGGACTCGTCGGCACCGTCGACGGGCTCGTGGACGAAGAGCACGTCGGCGTCGCTCCCGTAACCCTGCTCGCCGCCGCCGAGCCGGCCCATGCCGATGATCGCCATTCGCATAGGTAGCGGCGCCTGGGGGGCACCCAGATCTGTCTGCACCTTGCGAACAACGGCATCCAGGACGGCGTCCAAGGTCGCCGATGTCACATCGGAGAGGGCCTGGCCGACGTCCGCAGGGTCGAGCAGGCCGAGCAGGTCGGCGCACGCGATCCGCAGCAACTCGCGGCGGCGCAACCCGCGAGCGGTGGACGCCGCGGCGCCGGCGTCGTCGTAGCGGCGAACGGCCGACAACAGCTCCGCCCGCAACTCGGCGGCCGGGCGCGGCCGCAGCTGATGCGCCCCTTCGTCGGAGTCAGCCATCATCGCGACGGATTCAGGAGCCCGCAGGAAGAGCTCGGCCGCGTAGCGGCTGCTGGCGAGCACCATCGCGAGGTGCTGTGCGGCCGCACCCTCGTCACGCAAGAGGCGCAGATACCAATGGGTGTCGCCCAAGGAGTCCGACACCTGGCGGAAGGCCAAGAGTCCGGCGTCTGGGTCCGGAGCGTCGGCGAACCAGCCGAGCATCACGGGGAGCAAGGTGCGCTGGATCGCGGCCCGCCGGCTCACCCCGCTGGTCAGTGCCTCGAGGTGACGCAGCGCCCGCTCGGGGTCGGCGTAGCCGAGAGCTTCGAGCCGGGCGGCCGCGGCATCGAGCGAGAGCCGGGCCTCGTCACCCGGCAGCCTCGCCACCGCCGCAAGCAGCGGCCGATAGAAGAGCTTCTCGTGCAGCCGGCGTACCTCGCGGGCATGCCTGCCGTGCTCCTCGTGCAGCTGCGCGACCGGATCGCGCCGAAAACCCATGCCGCGCCCAAGCCGTCGCAGTTCAGCAGGGTCAATCGGCAGCGTGTGGGTGCGCCGCAACCGGAACAGCTGCAGCCGGTGTTCGAGCGTCCGCAGGAACCGGTAGGCGTCGGCCAGCAACACGGCGTCCTGCCTACCGACGTAACCGCCGGCCGCAAGGTCGCCCAGCGCGCTCATCGTCGTTCCGCTGCGCAGCGATTCGTCACCTCGGCCGTGGACGAGCTGCAGCAGCTGCACCGCGAACTCGACGTCGCGAAGGCCGCCGGGGCCCAGCTTGAGTTCGCGATCGGCTTCGGACGCCGGCAGCGTCGCCTCGACCCGGCGCCGCATGGCCTGCACGTCCTCGACGAAATGGTCGCGACCGGCCGCGGTCCACACCATCGGCTGAAGGGCCTCGATGTAGGCCTGGCCGAGCGCGAGGTCACCCGCAACCGGCCGCGCCTTCAGCAACGCCTGGAACTCCCAAGTCTTCGCCCACCGCTGGTAATACGCGACGTGGCTGGCGAGGGTGCGCACCAGCGGGCCCATCTTTCCCTCGGGCCGCAGCGCCGCGTCGACCTCCCAGATCGGCGCGCACACCCGGATCATGCCGGCCGCGAGTTGGGACGCCGTGCGCAACGCGGCCGACTCGTCGACGTCCCGTCCCTCTTCGACAGGCTCGACGGCTTCGGCAGTTTCGGCCACGAATACCACGTCGACGTCGCTGACGTAGTTGAGCTCGCTACCGCCGCACTTGCCCATGCCGACGACCGCCAGCCGGCACGGCGGCGCGTCAGCTGGCAGCTCGGCGCGGGCGACCACAAGCGCGGCGTCGAGGGTCGCGGCGGCTAGGTCGGCGAGCTCCGCCGCGACGTCGTCGAATGTCGCGCCGCCGCCGAGGTCGCGGGCGGCCAGCCGCATGAGCAGGCGGCGGTACGTGGCGCGCAATGCCGCCTGCGCACCTCCCCCGGTCTTCCGGGCGACCGCCTCCGTCAGCGCCGCCCGCAGCCCGAACCAGGTCGGCCGGGTCTCGTCGTCCGAATCGTCGGCAAGTTCGGTCCAGTCGACCGGATGCGTGGCCAGGTGGTCGCCCAGAGCGGCGCTCGCCCCCAGCACGGCAAAGAGCCGGTGGCGGAACCGGACGTCGCTTTCCAGTGCCTCGTTAAGGGCGACCGCGTTGTGTTGCGCGTCGAGGGCGCTCGACGCCTGGGCTGCGTCGATCAGGTGCACCAGCGACTCGAGCGCGAGGTCGGGATCGGCGCTGCTGGCGATCTCCGTGAGCAGCCCGAAGCCGAGGCCGGCCTTCGTCGCGAGCAGGTCAGCGCGGGCGGCGTCGGTGAACCCGAGGCGAGCGAGCCGGGCGGGGCGGGTGGTGCGCCGGTCGAGGTCGCCGCTGGTCACAACTCCGACGCTATCGGCCGCGGGTCGATCACGTTTACGTGATCGACCCACCCGAGGACAGGCCCGCATGCCCCTCTTCGGGTGGGTCCGCCTGTCCAGGGCCACCACAAACAACTCATAACGGGACGCCGAGCGGCTGGCGCGATCTACAAGATCGGCAGGTACCGGTCACGCTCGTAGGCGGTGACCTGGCGCTGGTAGTCGGCCCACTCCTCGCGCTTGTTGCGTAGGAAGAAGTCGAAGACATGCTCACCGAGGACGTTCGCCACGAGTTCCGACGTCTCCATCACGGTGATCGCCTCGGCCAGCGACGCCGGCAGTGGCTTGATGCCCATCGCCCGCCGCTCGGAGTCGGTGAGCGCCCAGACGTCGTCCTCGGCACCTTCAGGCAGCTCGTAGCCCTGCTCGATGCCTTGCAGCCCGGCGCCAAGCAACAGCGCGAACGCCAGGTAAGGGTTGCAGGCCGGATCGGGCGACCGGATCTCGATGCGCGTCGAGTTGCCCTTCTGCGGCTTATACATCGGCACCCGCACCAACGCCGACCGGTTGTTGTGACCCCAGCACACGTAGGACGGCGCCTCGCCGCCGGCGCCGGCAGCCAGCGACGTCCCGCCCCAGAGCCTCTTGTAGCTGTTGACGAACTGGTTGGTGACCGCCGTGATCTCGGAGGCGTGCTTGAGGATGCCGGCGATGAAAGCGCGCGCGGTCTTCGACAGCTGGTACTGCGCGCCGGCCTCGAAGAACGCGTTGCGGTCGCCCTCGAACAACGACAGGTGGGTGTGCATGCCCGAGCCGGGGTGTTCGGTGAACGGCTTGGGCATGAACGAGGCATAGACGTTCTGCTCGAGCGCGACCTGCTTCATGACCTGCCGGAATGTCATGACGTTGTCGGCTGTCGTGAGCGCATCGGCGTAGCGCAGGTCGATCTCCTGCTGACCGGGGGCGCCCTCGTGATGGCTGAACTCGACCGAGATCCCCATCGATTCGAGCATCGTGATGGCCTGCCGCCGGAAGTCGTGCCCGACGCCGTGCGGCGTGTGGTCGAAGTAGCCGCTCGAGTCGGCCGGGATCGGCGCCTCGCCAGGCTTGGGCGTGCGCTCGAACAGGAAGAACTCGATCTCGGGGTGGGTGTAGAACGTGAAGCCGAGTTCGGACGCGCGAGCGAGCGCACGTTTCAAGACGTAACGCGAGTCGGCCCAGCTCGGCGACCCGTCGGGCATCAGGATGTCGCAGAACATCCGCGCGGTGCCCGGCGACTCAGACCGCCACGGCAGGATCTGGAACGTCGCCGGGTCGGGCTTGGCAAGCATGTCGGCTTCGTAGACGCGGGCGAAACCCTCGATGGCCGACCCGTCGAACCCGATGCCCTCGGCGAACGCACCCTCGAGTTCGGCAGGGGCAACCGCGACCGACTTCAAGAACCCGAGCACATCGGTGAACCACAAACGCACGAAGCGGATGTCGCGCTCCTCGAGCGTGCGCAACACGAACTCGGTCTGCTTGTCCATGGCCCGATCCTCTCGACACCACGTTACGGCGAGGTTACGCCGCGCCGAGTCGGGACCTGCGGACGCAGACTCGGCTGCACTTAGGCTGAGACCGTGCCCCAGCTGCGACTCGCACTCGCCCAGGTCAACCCCGTCGTGGGCGATCTCCAGGGCAATGCCGACCAGGTCGTCGAGTGGACGCGTCACGCCGCGGAACGGGGTGCGCACCTCGTCGCGTTCCCGGAGATGATGCTGACGGGCTATCCCGCCGAAGACCTGGTCCTGCGTTCGTCCTTCGTCGAGGCATCCGCCGACCTCGTCGACACGTTGGCGGCGCGGCTGGCGGCCGAGGGCCTGGGCGACCTCGCCGTCATCGTCGGCTTCGTCGACCGCACCCCAGCGCTGTCCACCGACTCCGCCGCCCTAAAGCTGCCCACCGACTCAGCCGCTTTCCTCTTCAGAGGTCAGGTGGTCGCCCGCTACGCCAAGCACCACCTCCCTAACTACGGCGTGTTCGACGAGATCCGGTACTTCACCAGGGGCGACCGCCTTCCCGTGGTGCGCTATCTCGGCGTCGACATCGCGATGACCGTGTGCGAAGACCTCTGGCAGGAGGGCGGGCCACTTACGGCGGCCCGCCTTGCGACGTCCGGCCTCGTCGTCAACATCAACGGATCGCCCTTCGAGCACGGCAAGGCCGACGTTCGGCTGCGGCTCGCGCAGCGTCGCGCGGCCGAGATCGGCGCCTCGCTCGCCTACGTCAACATGGTGGGCGGTCAGGACGAGCTGATCTTCGACGGCGGTTCGTTCGTCGTTTCGCCGGCCGGCCAGCCGCTGGTCCAGGCGCCGCGTTTCGAGGACGGGCTCGTCGTCGTCGATCTCGGGCTGCCGACGGCGACGGACGACCGCGTCGGCACCGTCGACGTCGGCGACGGCACGTTGATGGCGATCGAGCGCGTCGATCTGCGTACTTCCCCGTTGCGACCCTACGAGGCACATGCCGCTGGTATTGCGCCCCCGCTGGCCACCGAAGCGGAGGTGTACGCCGCGTTGGTCCTCGCGACTCGCGACTATGTGCGCAAGAACCGGTTCACGTCGGTCGTGCTCGGACTCTCAGGTGGCATCGACTCAGCCCTGGTGGCGACGATCGCGGTCGACGCGCTCGGTGCCGGCGCGGTGAATACGGTCGCGCTTCCTAGCCGCTGGTCGAGCGACCACTCACTGGCCGACGCGGCCGAGCTCGCGCGACGGCAAGGTACGACGCACTCCGTCGAACCGATCGCCGACATCGTGACGGCCTTCGAGAAGGAGGTCGACCTGCACGCGCTGGCGGCAGAGAATCTGCAGGCCCGAGTGCGCGGCACGATCCTGATGGGGCTGTCGAACGAGCACGGCCACCTGGTCCTGACGACAGGCAACAAGAGCGAACTCGCCACCGGTTACTCGACGTTGTACGGCGATTCGGCGGGCGGGTTCGCGCCTATCAAGGACGTCCCGAAGACGCTGGTGTGGAAGCTCGCCCGATGGCGCAACGCGCAAGCCGCCAACGTGGGAAAAACTCCGCCGATCCCGCAGAACTCCATCGACAAGCCGCCGTCGGCGGAACTGCGTCCCGACCAGCTCGATAGCGACTCGCTCCCTGATTACGGAGTGCTCGACCCGGTGCTGGAGGCCTACATCGAGCAGGATCTCGGCCGCGAGGCGATGATCGCTGCAGGACATGACCCGGCCATCGTCGACCGAGTCATCGCCCTCGTCGACGGCTCGGAATACAAGCGCCGCCAGTACCCGCCCGGCCCGAAGATCACCCCGCGCAACTTCGGCCGCGACAGACGACTCCCGATCACGAATCGGTGGCGGGAGCCTCGATCGGACGCCGATCTGCCGGCGTAGCCCGCAACCCGTCGAGCAACGCGTCGACGTACGTCGCGGCCAACTCATCGGGCTGGTCGACACCCGGGTTCCACATCACGACCTGGACCAGCATCGGCGCGACGACCATCAAGGCCAGCGTCTCGACATCGAGGTCGGCTCGAATCTCGCCGTTCGCGATGCCGCGCCGGACGGTCTGGCGCACCGTCTCGCGCCGGCGTTCGACGACGACCTTCTTGTACTTCGCGGCGATCTCGGGATACCTGGCACCGTCGGAGAGCATGCATGGGTAGAGCCGGGTCGCCACATTGTGTTTGTGCCGTCGCCTAATCCCGTCGACGAGGGCGATCAGGTCGTCTCGGACGGAGGTCCCGGGAAGCTCGGGTGACGGGTCCTCGACGGTAGCCAACGCATCCAATACAAGCGCTTCCTTGTTCGGCCAGCGCCGGTAGATCGTCGCCTTTGCGACGCCGGCACGCAGCGCGACCTGCTCGAGCGACAGCCCGTCGATACCCGACTCGATCAACTCTTCGAGAACGGCGTCGATGATCGCCCGATCGGCGTCCGGACTGCGTGGCCGGCCGCGCGGCCGATCATCGACCGCATCGCCAGCTTGTTCGAGTGGTCTCACTCAGACACCAGCTCACCCTCGCGCGCCCGCTCCGGCTGGCGCGGCAGCTCGATCGTGGGACGCCCAGGAAGGAACTTCCACGCCACGAACGTGCCGATCAGACCGAACGCACCGGAGAACAACGACGTCACGTGCATCGCGTGGATGAACGCAGCGTCAGCCGCTGGGATCACGTCGTGCAGCGACGCACCGACCCGGTCGACGACCGTGTGCGTGGCCTGGATCGACTTGCCCATCTGCGTGCGCACGGCAGGTGGCACCGGTAAGGCATTGAGCGTCGGCTGGAGCTTCGACCGGTAGGCCCCGGCGAGGATCGAACCGAGAACGGCCAGACCGAGGGCGCCGCCGATCTGACGGGACACGTTGTTGATCGCCGAGCCTGCACCGGCCTTCTCGCGTGGCAGCGACGACATGATGGACTCGGTCGCCGGCGGCATGATGTTGCCCATCCCGAAGCCCTGCACGAAGAACAGCGCCTCGAGCAACCAGATTGACGAGTGCTGACCGAGGAACGAGTAGCCGACGAACGTGGCGGTCACCATCAACATCCCAGCGGTGCAGACCGCCTTGGCGCCGAACCGCCGCACCAGTTTCGCGCTGCGCGGCGCCCCGATGATCTGCGCGACTGCGAACGGCAGCAACAGCACGCCAGCGCGAAGTGGCGAGTACCCGCGCACGGTCTGCAGGTAGAACACCATGAAGAAGAACGTGCCCATCAACGCGAAGAAAACGAGCCCAATCGCGCCGACAGCCGCAGAGAATCGCGGCTCCTTGAAAAGCGAGATGTCGAGCGTCGGGTGATCGATGCGAAGCTCGTACCAGACGAACGCGGCCAGGACGACGACACCGGCGAGGAACGTCGCCCACACCTGCGGCGACCGAGCGGTGCCGAGGTCGCCGACCTTGATCAGCGAGTAGACGACGAGCATGAGGCCGAAGACGGAGAGCACGACGCCGACGGGGTCGAGCCGGCCCGGGTTCGGGTTACGCGACTCCGGCACGAGCGCCCGGATCAGGAAGACGCCGAGGACGACGATCGGTACGTTGATGAGGAAGACGCTGCCCCACCAGAAATGCCCGAGCAGCGCACCGCCGACGATCGGTCCGATCGCGATGCCAAGGCCGACAGCTCCGGCCCAGACGCCGATCGCCTTCGGTCGCTCGGCCGGCTCGAAGACGTTGCTGATGATCGACAGCGTCGCCGGCATGACCGCGGCGGCACCGAGGCCCATCAGGGCACGGGCAGCGACGAGCTGGCCCGGACTCTGTGAATACGCCGAGGCGAGGGACGCGGTTCCGAACAGGACGAAGCCGAGGAGCAGGATCCGGCGACGTCCGAGCCGGTCACCGAGGACCCCCCACGTCAGCAACATCCCGGCGAACACCAGCGTGTAGGAGTTGATGAACCACTCGAGGTCGCTCTGGCTCGCCGCGAGGCCCTTCTTGGGATCGGCGAGCACCTTGAGCGCCACATTCAGGACCGTGTTGTCCAAAACGACGATCAAAAGGCTCAGCACCAGCACAGCGAGAATCGCCCACCGGCGGTCATGGACACGGTTCTGGTCGGTGGCGATCGCCATCCGGGCCTCCCATTTCGATACGCATCAGTCTTGTAACGGACGACGATAGGCGAGCGAGTTCAGATACGCAACCGTATCGTATCGAAAACGTTTTCAATCGCCCGGCCTCACGGCCGGGCTGCGCCAACGGTCCGGGTCGTGGCACAGTGGAATCGCCCGGGTACGCCGAACGGCGACTCGAGGCCCGAAAGGCACACCATGACCACTGCTCCAGCCCCGTCCCAGCCGCCGGCCGCCGGTCCTGCCCGGCTGGGCATCGCTGAACTCAGGCGACGCAAGGACCGCGGCCAGCGCTTCGCCGTACTCACGTCGTACGACCAGATAACGGCGGGCATTTTCGAGTCGGCCGGAATCGACGTCCTGCTTGTCGGCGATTCCGCGGCCAACAACGTGCTCGGATATCCCGACACGATTTCGGTGACCGTCGACGAATTGCTGCCCCTCGTGCGCGCCGTGGTGCGCGGCACATCACGCGCCCTCGTGATAGCCGACCTGCCGTTCGGTTCATACCAGCTCTCTCCGCAGCAGGCACTCGAGACGTCGTTGCGCTTCATGAAGGAAAGCGGTGCGCAGGCAGTGAAGTTCGAAGGCGGCGTCGCGGTGGCCCAACATGCCCGCACTGTCGTCGAGGCCGGAATACCTGTCGTCGGCCATGTCGGCTTCACACCGCAAAGCGTCCACGGCCTCGGTGGTTATCGGGTTCAGGGCCGCGGTGACGACGCCGACCGCGTCATCAACGACGCCCTGGCACTGCAATCCGCGGGCGTTTTTGCGATCGTCCTCGAGATGGTTCCCGCCGACCTCGCGAAGCAGATAACGGCGGAACTGTCGATCCCGACGATAGGGGTCGGAGCAGGTGCGGACTGCGACGCACAGGTGCTCGTATGGACGGACATGGCCGGCTTCGGCAATGGCCACACACCGAAGTTCGTCAAGCCGTACGCCGACCTGCGCGGGGTACTTCTCGACGCCGCAACACGCTACCGGGACGACGTGGTGTCAGGCAGCTATCCCGACGCGGACCACTCCTACACCTGAGCGGAGTACGAACCTCACACTCCCGTCAGCCGGATGCCCGCATGCGCGTGGTGCCGCCGGTTCACCGCTATGAGATTCGCGGTCAGCGCCTCGACCTGGTGCGCGTTGCGAAGCCGACCCGCGTAGACGCCGCGGGCACCGGGCAGTCGGGCCGCGAGTTCCTGCACCAGATCGGTCGCGGCACGGTCGTCGCCGAGTACCAGGACGTCGCAGTCGATCGCGTCGACCGATCTGTCGTTGAGCAGCACGGCGGAGACATGGTGAAAGGCGGCCACGACCCGACTGTCAACGAGTATTGCCGCGGCCTGCTGCGCCGCGCTGCCCTCGGCGACATCGAGTACGAATGCGCCCGCCTTGTCGAAACCGAGCGGGTTGACGCAATCGACGACGACCTTGCCGGACAGCTGCGTCACCAGCCCCTCGAGCAACTGTGCGTGACCGTCCCATGGCACAGCGACGACAACGACGGCGGCCGCTGCGGCCACATCGACGTTGGAGGCGCCGCCCACGCCGACGCCGATGTCGCGCGCCACCTGTTCCGCGCGCTCGGCGTCCCGCGATCCGATCAGCACACCGAGCCCCGCAGTTGCCCACCGATACGCGAGCCCGCGGCCCTGCTCGCCGGTACCACCGAGGATGCCCACAGTGCCGAAGGCGCCAGTCGGCGCAGTTCCCCATGGACCGGCACTAGGGATTGTTCCGATCAGCGGGTCGGTCATGGCGTCATCCTGGCAGCCGCGCGACCATAGCGGGGATCGACAATGGCACCGCGATTCCCACCGACGAGCTCAGGAGGCGATGACCGTGGACAGCGCACGCGTCGCACTCATGCGCGATCTGCTCGCCGGAACCGGCTGGGTCGAACGCACCCGTTCGTTCGGACGGGCACTGCGGCGCGCGCCGCACGAACCGGGCGGGCTGCTTGTCGTCGGCACACCGACCGAGGATCCGTGGCATGTCGCGGCACACCTGGACGAGGAGGCGCGCTGGTCGAACCTGCCCAATCTCGCGCCTGTGCTCGTGCGCTGGTCGCCACCGGCCGGTGCACCCGCCCACCTTGCGATCGGGCTGCAACGACTCGAACGAATCGGCAGGCACGAGACGGTGTTCGTCGTCGCGCCCGACGTCGCGCCCGCAACATTGCTCGAACGCGTGTCCGACGCACGCAAAGCAGGGGCGACGGTGTTCGCAATCGATGCCGGCGATCCGGAGTTGGAAGGCCTCGCCCACGAGTCGCTCGTGGTTCCTGGAACGACCGCCGCCGGGCCAGCGGGTCGTCTCATCGTGCCCGAGTTCGAGGTCGTGTCACACCTCGTGACCGCGGCGGCAGGCGTCTCGGCGTCAGCCACGGACAACCGCCTCGGTGGGCTTCGCCGGCGGCTGGCGCGGATGCTCGAGACAGTCAGCGACCCCGACGAGTCCACCGGCGGCGACGCACCACGAGGACGACGACGATAACGACGACGACACCCAACGTCGTCCATCCGATGAGACTGATGTCCGATGCGACCCGCCGCCACGCCTTGCCGGCAAGGTAGCCCGCCACGACAACGGACGACGCCCACAGCGTTCCGCCGACGAAATTCCACAGGAGGAACGTTCGGTAGGGCATCTTCGAGACGCCCGCGAAACCCGGAACGAGGGCCCGCAGGGCCGCGGCAAACCGTCCGACTAACCA
>PLCK01000146.1 GCA_003134755.1 Actinomycetota bacterium
AAGCAGTTCGACCCGGACGTCGTGCGTGCACTCCTGGCAGTGTCGGCGCCACGCCTGCGCTGGGCGATGGGCCCGACGTCATGGTTGGTCGGGACACCCGTGCTGGGCTCGGTGCCGTCACTGACCGCAGCCGGTGTCGGCGTCCAGGCCGCCGNNCGCCACCGGACTCACCGCCCAAGCCGCAACCGCCGCCGGCTCGGGGCCGTCGGCCACCCCGCACGCGATTTCAGCAGGCAGAGCGCAACCGGTACCCACCCCCACGCCGAGCTCGAATAGGTCGACGCATCCGACGCATGACGCGCTGAGGAAAGCGGCAAAGCCGGCGAGCCACGCGGCCGGCTCCGCCACGTCGGTTCCGGCGCCGCACGTGGCAATGAAGGCGACCCGATCAGACAAGGCGCCGCCGACGCAGCCGCCTGGACAGGCCAAGAAATCGACAGCCGCCGCGACTACGACGACGCCGACGCCTGCGCCGCAACCGGCAGTGATCGTCACGCCGTCGGTACTNNAGTGCCACCCCGACGGGCAGCAGTAAAGGCGGCGGCCGCAGCGGCAGTGCCGGGGGCAGCAGCAATGGGAATGGAAACGGGAGCAGCAGCAGTAGCAAGCCAGGCGTGGTGCCTACGCTCGTGGCGATCATTCACAAGTTGCTCGGCTGAGCTGGTGGGGACGCGCGTTCCTACGGTGGCCACTTCGCCTTCAGTGCTGGCCGGAACACATCGGGGTTGATCGGTACGGTCAGAACCTGGTCGAGCAACAGCGCGAATCGATTGCCGGCGTCGGCGCCGAGTGCGCGGTCGACAGCGATGCCGGCGAATCCGCCGTCTCCTTGGAGGTACGCGAGCCAAGCGAGTGTTGTCAGCACCGGTACGTGATAGGGCGGGACCGCGTGTTTGACGAGTTCGACGAGCAACTGGCGGGTCGCCTCGCCCTCTTCACCGTCGTACCAGGCGAGAATCTCGTCGCGCAGCCGACCGTCGTCGAGGCCAGCGATCAGTCGCGCAGTCTCGTCGACCCCCAGCGCGGTGTCCCCACCGCCGCCGCGGGCCACGACCAGCCGCACCTGAACAGCCGCGCGGAACAGCTGGATGGACTCGGCCGCGACCTCGTCGTCGTGAGGCCGAAGCCCTAGCTGAGCAGAGATACGCGGCAACGCATAGGCCATCGCCAGCTGGACGGCGCCGGACACCGGATCGATCGTGCGCGCAAGCTCGTCACGCGACCCGAAGACAACGCGCCCGCTGACCGTCATGGCGGCCGCGCACGCCGGCGGAGCCTCGAGAGACATCATCGTTCCGCCAGACGGGCAGCACGCGTCGTCCGTGCAATGCAATGACCACCACCGGCCCTCGTACACGCACAGCATGTCGCCGATCTCGATACGGGCGGACGCGAAGCGTTTCGTGATCGCCGCACTGAGCGGGCCAATCGCCGGGTGCGAACACCCACCAGACGGCGGATAGAACACGACCAGGGCGGCCAGGGCGCGGTCGCGCTTCAGGTAGCCGGCAAAGGTGCGAGCGCAGGCGTCTGCCACTTCAGCCAGCGGCAGGTCGACCCGCGCCGTCAGGCCGACCCGCCGTCGAGCGCCTTTCAACGACAAGACGACGAGCGAGTCGGCCGGCTCGAACCCCAGCAGGTAGGGGACCGCCGCAACGATGTCGCTTGGCGTACTGAGGCGGAACCGGGCCGGTTCGATATCTGTCGTCATGGGCCGAGCTAAGCCGGTCACCCACCCGCACCCGGGGCCCAAGCCCGAAGTTGTGGACGACATCCGGTTATGCACAACCCGCTCAAGAACGGGTCTCGGGTGGCTCGCGCCGCTGGCAGACGTCGGCTGAGTCAACGGGTGCGAGTCGCTGCTGGGAGGATCGGGACATGGACGCCGTCCCGGCCGAAGAAGCGCTTGACTACTCGATGCCGCCTCGCGGGCAACTGACCGTGGCGCAGGTCGCCGCGATGATCGACCACTCGCTGCTTCGGCCCGAGCTGACGCTCGACGATGTAGCGGCAGGTTGTGAGATTGCTGCTACCCACGATGTCGCCAGCGTCTGCTGCAAACCGTCGGACGTCGTGCATGCCGGCCGGTTCCTAGCTGGCACGCGGGTGCGGGTCGGCACGGTCGTCGGCTTTCCGCACGGCAGCAGCGCGACCGCGACGAAGGTTTTCGAAGCCCGCCGCGCCCTCGACGAGGGCGCCCGCGAACTCGACATGGTCATCAACATCGGACGGCTGCGCGGCGGTCAGCGTGAAGAGGTAGCCGACGACATCCGCGCGATCGTCGACGTCGCCGCGACGCTGGGCGCTCTCGTCAAAGTCATCTTCGAAAACGCCTATCTCACGGACGACGAGATCGTGCTCGCGTGCCGCCTCACTGAGGAGGCCGGCGCCGATTTCGTCAAGACCAGCACGGGTTTCGCCGCGACCGGCGCAACTATGGACGATCTCCGGCTCATGCGACGCTCGGTCGGGCCGAGGGTGCAGGTCAAGGCCGCGGGCGGAGTCCGCACTCTCGACACGATGCTTGCGATGGTGGCCATAGGCGTCAGCAGATTCGGTGCGACGGCCACGGTTGCGATGCTCACCGACGCGAAGGCGAGGGCGGCGATCGGCGAACTCGTCGTCCCGACGGACGTCGACTAGCTCGCGCTACCGGCCGCCGCCGGCCGCCTCGAACTTTCGGTGATCATGCAGTTGGTGTCGCGNNGACACCAACTGCATGATCACGAAAGAATTCCGTTGCTATCTAGCGGAAATCGTTCGTGATCATGCAACGTGGGCCCGGAACGAACGCGATTGGGTGCCTCCGGCGCTACCACCGGATCGAGCTGCGTAGCTCCGCTACCCGCCGCCGTGCCGCGAATGTGCCGCGCACCTGCTCGGTCATTGCGCCCTTGTCGGCCGTCACGATGACGACTTCCCACGGCATGAAGCCGATGACGCGCAATGCAAGGAGTGCCANNGCCGCCGATCGCGAAGAAGGCGACAACGACCAAGACAACGATGAGGGCAATCGGACTGTCAATATCGACGGGAAGTCCGATCCCGTCGGTGACGTCGAGGTCGATCTTCCGCGGCCGCGGCCGCCACGGCAACCACCGCAAACCGACCCGGACGATGCGTTCCGATGCGCCGCCCGCAACGTGTTCCATGCGCCAATCGTGCCTGCTTTCAAGACTCGTCGAGACCAAACCGTTAACTGCGGCAGGAACCGCTCGTGCTGATGCGCCGTCCAAAGCGCAATCCATTGCACGGGAGGCGTTTCGATGACTCGCAATCGCATGGTGTGGCCGGCAACGTTGACGGTTGTCGTACTGGTGCTCTCCGGATGCGGCGGTCATCAACGCAAGAGTCCCGAAGCCGCCGCGGCGACAGGCTCGATGAGCGGCAGCTTCGCCGAGACGCTACCGAGTGGTGGCGCCGCTACCGATAGTGCAGGTACGGCAGGCGCGCCGGACGCGATGGCGGGNNCTCGGGAGATGCGGCGAAGGTTCCGGCAATGCCATCCGCGCCGGCTCCTGCAGGCGGCGGATCGGGGCCCTTCGACGGCGGCAGTCAAGGCGACCAGAACGTGAGGGTGGGTCTGCGGGCCGGCAGCGTCGACGACAACGCGCGCTTTGCCGACTACCTGGCGTACCGGAATTCTTTCGCGACACTGGGCCAGGACGTGCACGAATTCGACGTCACACGCCGGCACGTATTCACCGTCACGAATCAATCCGGCTATCCGCTGCTCGGCGCCCACATCGTGATCAGTGACTCCGGCGACTCCAACTCCGATGGCAATGTCGCCGACCTGCTCACCGACTCCAGCGGCCGCGCGCTGTGGTTCCCGCAGAACTTCTNNTTCTCCGCGAACGCGAACTCCTCGTTCAAGGCCGTCGTCTCGAAGGGCGGCGCGACCGCGCGCATTTCGATCGACCCCACGAGCAGCGTCTATCAGATCACTCTTGATGCGCCTGCGACGGCCGCGCCCGTGCCACTCGATATCGAGTTCGTCGTTGACGCGACCGGCAGCATGGGTGATGAGATCGCGCAGCTCAAGGCGAGCTTGTCCGACATCGCGACCCGCATCGACGCGCTGCCAGCCAAGCCCGACGTCCGCTTTGCGTTGACCATCTATCGCGATCGGGTCGACAGCTTCTTGACGCGCACGTGGAACTTCACGCCCGACCTGGCCGGGTTCGAGAAGGAGATCGCCGGCGTAGTCGCGGACGGTGGCGGTGACGACCCCGAAGACGTTCAGCAGGGCCTCTACGACGCGCTCCACAAGCCGGCCTGGCGCACGGGAGGGGCGGCGAAGCTGATGGTTCTCATTGGGGACGCACGGCCGCACCTCGACTACGCCAACGATCCCGACTACATCACCACTGCCGTCGACGCCGCCCGTATGGGCGTCAAGATCGAGTCACTGGCCGCCAGCGGGCTCGACGACACTGGCGAGTACATCTGGCGGCAGTTGGCGGAGATCACCCAGGGCCAGTTCCTGTTCCTCACCTACGGCCCGACCGGCGGTCCCGGCGACACGACGACCCATCACGTCGACGGCTACACGCCGATGAACCTGGAGGACCTCGTCGTCCGGCTCGTCAGCCAGGAGCTCGCCCCACTCGGCGCTCGTCAGCCGCCGACCCAGCAGTAAGGCCCGCCGGCACGCCCAAATCGGTCCGGTCCGGACGTCGACCGCAGGCCGGCCCGGTGTCCGTGACGGCCGGAAGGTCGGGAATATGGCAAAAACACCGTTCGAACCTTGGATTACCTCTTGCGCTGAACGCCCTTTTGGCGTGTATTGCATCCGTGGCGGTGTGAGAGCGGTTCCATAGGCGACGGGTCGGCCTTCCGAGGCGGGGTTGCCTCGGGTATCCCGAGCCCGTCGGCGTCCGCTGGATCTCCCTCCGCGCATGCTCGCTCGCGCCGAATCCGGATCGTCTGCCGTGACTCGAGGAGGTCAAGTCATGTTCCGTTCGCGCTCCAGAAGTACCACCCGCTTGAAGAAGGGCTCGCTCAGCCTGCTCGCCGTCGTAACGGCGGTCGGCATCGGCATTCCCGCGCTCGCGGGCAGTGGAATCGCTGCCTCGGCCGCTGCGCCGTGGCTCGACTCCAGCAAGCCGATAGCCGCGCGGGTCAACGCCCTCCTCCACGCGATGACGCTCGCCGAGAAGGTCGGCCAGATGGACCAGCAGCTGGTCACGACGCTGACCGATCCCAACAGCACGACCTGCGGGGACGCCGGCTTCAACCTGCCGAACGCGGCCTGCATGCAGAAGATCCTGCTCGACCAGAAGGTCGGGTCGGTGCTCGCGGGCGGCACGAACAACCCGATCGACACGACGGGTCAAAATGGCGTCGGCAACACCGGGTTCGACTGGGCCAACGAGTACAACATGATCCAGAAGTACGCAATCGCGAACTCGCGGCTGCACCTGCCGTTGATCTTCGGCGTGGACGCCGTGCACGGGTTCGGCCACCCGTGGCAGGCACCGCTGTTCCCGCAGTCGATCGGCATGGGCGCAACCTGGGACCCGGCCGCGGCGGAGGCCGGCGGTAAGGCAACGGCGAACGCACTCCGCGCGACCGGATGGGTGTGGGACTTCGCTCCCGTGCAAGACCTCGCGCGGGACAACCGCTGGGGACGCACGTACGAGACGTGGTCCGAAGAGCCGATGCTCTCGGCGGCGCTCGGCGCGGCGAACATCGACGGACTGCAGTCGAAGAGCAAGACCAGTCCGCTTGACGTCACCGCGACCGTCAAGCACTTTGCGGGCTATTCGCAGTCGATCAACGGTCACGACCGCAACGAAGCGCTGCTGCCGCTGAGTTACCTGCAAAGCGTCATCCTCCCGTCGTACGCCGCGGGGATCGATGCGGGCGTGGGAACGGTGATGGTGGACTCGGGTTCCATCAACGGCGTGCCGGCGACGGCGTCGCACTACTTGTTGACCGACATCCTGCGCAAGCAGATGGGATTCGACGGCGTCGTGATCAGCGACTACCAGGACGTGCCGGCGATCCAATCTGCGTACCACGTCACGCCTGACCTCGCGGGCGCGATCGCCAAGGCAGTCAACGCCGGCGTCGACATGAGCATGGAAGTCTTCGCGCCCGACCAGTGGCAGACGGCGATCCTCCACGACGTCGCGACCGGTGCGATCTCGAAGGCACGGATCGACGAAGCTGTTCGTCGCATCCTCACGCTGAAATTCCAGCTCGGCCTCTTCGACCAGCCGTGCAACAAGGACATCACCAAGGCTTGCGTCGACGCATCGGCTGCGAACGCAGCGGTGACCGCCGGCCGCGACCAGACACTGAAGTCCGCGCAGGAGTCGATGACGCTGCTGCGCAACCAGGCCAACGTGTTGCCGCTGTCGCCCACCAGCAAGGTCGTCGTGACCGGCCCGAGCGCCGACTCGATGACCAACCAGCTCGGTGGCTGGAGCGTCAGTTGGCAGGGCGTCTTCGGAGCCGGCCACGTGTGCTGCATGGGTCCGGCAAACCAGATCCCGCCGGGTACAACTGTGCTCAAGGGCATTCAAGGGGACGACGCCAACACGGTCTTCGCGCCTGATCAGGCATCGGCAGTTGCCGCTGCCGCTTCCGCGGACGCCATCGTGGTAGCCGTCGGCGAGAAGGCGTACGCGGAAGGACTCGGCGACAATCCGGCGCCCGCCTTGCCACCTGACCAGCAGGCCTTGATCACGGCACTTGAAGCCACTGGCAAGCCGGTGATCGTGGTCGTCATCGCTGGCCGGCCGGTCGGACTCGGTTCGGCGGAGAATGCAAATGCGGTGCTCATGGCCTATCAGGGCAGCACCGAAGCCGGGCAGGCTGCCGCCGATGTCGTCTTCGGCAAGGTGAACCCGAGCGGCAGGCTCTCCGTCAGCTGGCCGACGGATGCACTAACAGTCGGCGGTGACTTCAACGGCGGAGCGCCATCGCCGCTGGGTGATCAGCCGAAGTTCTTCGACCAGCTCCCGGGTACCGGCTCAGGACAAGGACACGCGTACAACCCGCTCTACCCGTTCGGGTACGGGCTCTCGTACACGACATTCACGACCAGTGCGCTCTCGGTGACCCCGACTGTGACCCGCAAGGGCCACGCAACGGCGACGTTCACGGTGACCAACACTGGGACGGTTGCGGGTACCGACATCGTGCCGGTCTACGTCGCCCAGCCGGTGAGTGACGTCGTCGTGCCGCCACAGCGGCTCGTCGGCTTCGCGCGAGTAACCCTCGCACCCGGTGCGTCGCAAGTGGTGAACGTGACGTTCGCCGCTTCGACGCTCGGTGAGAGCCAGCCTGATATCAACGCTGCCGGACCGCCAACTGTCGATGGCGGCGCGTACATCGTGCAGCTGGACAAGAACGACACGACGCCGTACGACGTTGAGGTCTCAGCCCCATTCACGATCTCGTAGGAGTCGGTCCGTAGGACCGGTATGTGATCACACCGAAAGGTCGGAGGGCTGCCACCCACAAGGTGGCAGCCCTCCGCACGCCTGTTCGCCCGGTTAGTGCTCGACCGATCCGATGATCTGGCGAGCGAGTAGCGCAGCCTGATTGGGCGACGACTCGAAAACGATGATCGCGACGATCGCTGCGCTGTCAATCGAGTAGCACTGCGTCATCGCCGCGCCACCGGGATCGTTGACCGGGCCGCATTCCATCCGACCGCCGAACGGTCCCGCTCCCACCGGCGACAGTGCGGCGCCGGTGCTCGTCGCCAGACTGGCGAAGAGCGCGGACTCGTCGGCGGCGGTCGGCCGAATGTTCACCTTCGCGGCCGCGACGAAGAATGTCGGTAGTCCGCCGGTGCCGAAGTAGGACCCCGACACCCGCCCCCACGGCGCGTTCGCCCGTTGCATCTGAGCAATCGCCTGGGCAGCCGCATTGTCGAACTCGGGCGTGTGCAGCTGCGTCTGACCCAGAACCGTCGCCGGCACCGACACTGCACGATCGGCTGGGCGCTGCTTCTGGCTAAGGAAGACCGGAATCGCGATGGCCGCGAGGATGCCCACGGCGAATAGTCCGCCGACCACACCGAGCACGACCTTTACCGCAACCGGCATCCCGCCACGCGGCGGGGCGAAATATTGCGGACCACCTGGCTGGGCATAGGGCGACGGCGCGTATCCCTGAGGCGGCCCGAACTGCGGAGGCGGGCCGAACTGCGGCGCCGGGGCAGCGAACCGCGGGTCTGGGACGACGCCGAAACGCGGGTCAGGAGCGATGCCGTATTGCGCGGGTGCGGGACTGAAAGGCGGCGGCGGACTGTACTGCTGGGTGGGTGCGATGTATCGCTGGGCAGGTGCCACGTAAGGCGGCTGCGCTGCTGGGGTCGCGTCTGGGCTTGCCGGAACCGCGGTCTGAACCGGAACTCCCGGCAAGATCGACGCGCCCCATCGCTCGTCGGCGGCCACGGGCACGTTCGATCGTTTGCCGCGCATGACTCTCCCAGGTGCGCACGTAGGGCGCGCTCGTGAAGCTGTCGACAGCACAGCTACCGACCTTGAGCGTCAGCGGAACGAGACTGCGGTTGGTCGTGTTTGCCCTAGGTGGCAGGCTGGCGCACATGGCTGAATCGGATCCGAAAGCAAACCTGCGCGGCTACCTACAACGCGCCCGCGACGTCCTGGTGTGGAAGCTCGACGGGCTGTCGGAGTACGACGTCCGGCGCCCGATGACCTCGACCGGAACAAACCTTCTCGGGCTGATCAAACATCTGGCGGGCGTCGAGGTCGGCTACTTTGGCGATACGTTCGGGCGGCCGTTCGACGAGCCGATGCCGTGGACGGCCGACGACGCCGAACCGAACGCGGACATGTGGGCGACCGCCGACGAGTCGCGGGAACACATCGTCGGGCTCTACCGGCGGGTGTGGGCGCAGGCGGACACCACGATCGAGTCCCTAACGCTCGACGCGATCGGCCAGGTGCCGTGGTGGCCGGCCGAGCATCGAGAGGTGACGCTGCACCTGATCTTGGTGCATGTCATCGCCGAGACCGGAAGGCACGCCGGTCACGCCGACATCGTGCGGGAGCTCATCGACGGCGCGGCCGGCCTGCGCGACGGCAACGACAACCTGGCACCCGGCGACCAAGCCTGGTGGGAGAGCTATCGAAGCAGACTGGAACAAGCCGCGCAGGAGTCCGGCCGGCGCTGAAGTCCTACGAGACCGGCGGCGGGCTGCTGTCGACCGGCGGCGTGTTGCAATCGGCCTTGTTGTCGCCGCCGTTGCCACCACCTTGGCCGTTGTCGCCCGTGTGCGGGTTACCGCCACTGGAGTTGTGGCCGCAGTTGCCCCAGCCCTGATCGCCACCGTTGGCAGGAGTCGGACTCTCGGGAGCCGTGATCGCGCCACCGGGCCGACCGGCGTTGCTCGCGGAGGCGATGCCCGGAGCGATCCATGCGCCGAGGGCAACCGCGGCGACCGCGAGTGGAAGTAACCTGCGACGCATTGGATTGCTCCTTCGTCCCGTCGGCGCAGTTGCCGACGTCCCAAGACATCGGCCCGGAAATATCCGGGCAGTAGGGGCTATTCAGGTTGCCTCGAGAATGCGTTGCCTCTGACAACGGACGCCGACTGCTTAAAGTGGATGGATGGTCGATGTCCTCGACAGCGGTAGCCAGCGGCCGCTGTTGCCGCGCTGGGTGTGGCTCCTCGGGGCGGGCGTTGCGGCAGCGGTACTGATCGTTATCGCAGTCACCCGCAACGGGAGCCACCACAAGGTCGCGGTCGCCCCGACACTCTCGTCGTCCCCCACGCCCTCGTCGTCCCCCGCTCTCTCTCCGTCCCCCACGCCTTCGTCGTCCCCCGCGCCTTCCTCGGCGCTGGGCTCGCCGATCATTCCGCCTCCGATCGGCGCAGTTGGCACACTCGCGACGACGCCCGGATCCCCGTGGCCATCCGCTTCCGGCGCGTGCGGTGACGTCGTCGACGTGCCGTTGCGCACACTCACATCGCACTACGGCAAAGTCACGGGAACGGTGCTGGTCGGCGGCGGTCTTTTGGAAACGATCCGACTCGATCAACCCACGGCAGCAGTTGTCTCTAGCCAGTCGACCGGACCGGGAATGCGATACGCGATCTTAGCCAGCAGGCCGGGCGTCGCGTACGCCGAAACCTATCCGTGCGACCCGTCCTCGACCGTCAGCGCTGGTGGCTTTTTCTACACAGTCGACGCAACAGGCACGCGACGGCTCAATGTCACCGGCGACGAGTTGGTCGGCGGAGCACATCGCGCGTGGGTCGTGCGGTTCCCACCGGAGGTCCCCACCAACTCGCAGGCCACGTCGGGTGTGATACTCACGCCGCTTGACGGAGGTGCGACGATCACGCTGGAGCCGAATGCCTACCTGTTCGCCGATACGACAGCCGGGTTGGTCGTCGGATTCGCAGATCCGTCGAACGGCGCTGCACCAGCACCCTTTGAACTTGTCGATGCCACCACCGGTCGGCTCGTTCGCACTCTCGACAGCGTCCACCCGTTTGCGGCGCAAGGTCACGACCTGATCGAGGGAGGTCAAACCTGCAACACGCTGCAGACCAACACAGTGACCTGTTCCCTCGAGCGACTCGACCTACTTACCGGCCGCGCTACTGGCACGTACCGGCTGCCAGGTGGTCGCACGCCGGTGTCGAATGCAGTATTCAGCCCCGACGGTCGGATGATCGCGTTCCAACTGACAGCAGCCGCGAACGACCCCCGGTTCGCTACCGACTTTCCGGCGTCCGGCTTGGCGATCCTGCACCTGGATACGGGCCGGCTCGTGATCGTGCCGAACCTCGAGTTCGCTCCGAAGACGTCGGTGGGACTGACCTTCGACACGACTGGTAGCTCGTTGCTGGCGCTCGTCGACGACGGTGACCACGGCGAACTGCTGATCTGGCAAGAAGGCATGCCGTCGCCCGCCCTGGTAGTGACTGTGCCCGGACCGTTCGCCGCACCTCCCGCTCTCCTACTTATCCAGCAGTAAGGCTGCGCAAGGCTCGACCAGCGAGGCTATCGCGCTAGTTCCGCCCAGACTTCCTTGCCTTCGGGCAGCATCTCGACGTCCCACCTGCTTGCGAGCGCGTCGATGAGTTCGAGGCCGCGGCCGGATATTCCTAGCGATGACTGGCGCCGCATTGGCACGACGGCACTCGCGTCGCGAACGGCTATCCGGACGCTCTGACCTGCCGGGGACACCACGACGACGAAGTCGGAACGGGCGTGGACCACCGCATTCGTGGCGAGTTCGGTTACGACGAGCAACGCGTCGGGGATCAGTTCGTCCTTGTCCCACCGCCGCAAAGTCTCCGCGACGAGGTGGCGTGCGGCGCGCGGTCCGTCGGTTGCAGAGACGAAGGCCCGGATCGTGTGACTGTGCGAGGCAACTGCGGATTGGTCGAGCACGACCGAATGCAGGCGACAGACCTCATTGAGAGCCTCGACGTGCTCGTCGCCGCCGACCGATTCCGCCGAGTACGCACAGAAGAGCGTGAACGGCAGCCGACGACCCAACTCGCTCCATCGAGTCTCGAGCTCGAGGGCGGCGTTGATCTGGCCAGCCTCCCAAAGCAGCGCGACCATTTCACCGAAAACGCGAACCGGCCGCCGCCCCGAGCGGGACGCCTCGCGAATGAGCCAGCCGATCGTCACGTCGAACGCGGCCGGGTCTGGCGCGCCGTCAACAAAGAAGCGGTTCATCGTCTGCTCGGCGTCCAGCAGCAGGAGGTCGCCCTTCGCCTGGGCAGCGGCCACGTCGACGCCAACGGCGGTCAGCTGGTATTCGAGGGCGGCTCGATGGGACGCCGTCGTGACCGCGATCGCGACGTCCCCGGCCTGAATGGCATCGCCGACATACGTCGCCACAACGTCGATCAGTTCGCTATCGCGCCCGTAGAACTGGACGACGTGGGCGCCGTCGTCGACGGCAGCTCCTGCGCTCGCACCAGGCACGACTACTCCAACCTGCGTTCGGGCCCTGCTCGCGCCCAGCCTCGATAATACCCAGGCTCAGACGGCCAACCCCTGATACGCCGAGCGATATCCTCGGTGCCCCTATTCGGGGAACCTGTCCGTCCAATACCGCGGTCTACCGCCGTTTCGCACGGACAGGTCGGCCGTATTTCGCGACCTGCCGGCCTGCTTCCGCGGCCGACTCAGCGATCTGCGTTGGCGAACCGCCGCGGCCCTTGCGACAATCCGACGGTGCGCGATGACGACGTCCTACTGTTCTCTTACGGAACGCTGCAAGATCCCGCGGTCCAGGTCGCCATCTTCGGCCGCGAATTAGACGGCCAGGCAGACGTCCTGTTCGGCTACACCCTCGACTGGCTCGAGATCGCCGGNNCGTCGCCGCCGCCGCCGGCCCGGTGGACGGCGTCCAGGGTCAGGTTCTTCGCCTGACCGCACCCGAACTCGCGGCAGCGGACGAGTACGAGGCCGACGACTACACACGCGTTCTTGCGCCCTTGCAATCGGGAATCACCGCATGGGTGTACGTGGCTAGATAGCGGCCACCTCCACTTGTGATCGCAGAACGATCTGCCGCCGCCTAGCCCTGTCGGACGCCCAGCGTGTTGCCGTCGGGATCGCGGAACCAGGCGCCGCGGGCCGGGCCGAGCTGGGCGATGTGTCCCGTGGTGACCAGCGGTCCCTCGGTGTAGTCGAGGAACTCCACACCTTTCGCGGAAAGGTCGCCCACGACTGCCTCGATGTCGTCGACCTCGAAATGCGCGAGCGTGTGCTCGGTGACAACGGGGGGACGCTTGAAAGTCGAGAGTTCGCTAGCAGGTCCGCACCGGAACCGGATCGCAAAGGGGGTTTCCCACAGGAACGTTAGCCCGAGCGTGTCGCCGTAGAACTCCTTCGCGCGCGCAAGGTCGGTGACCGGAATCGTGGCCACAACCATCGTCGCAGTGATCATCAGTGCACCTCTGAGGTCGGTACGAAGTTGTACAGGGCGATAGCAGTCTCCTCGGGCGGCGATGTGAAGCCACCTTCGATGCCCTGCTCCATGCGGGGCACCAGGGTGCCGTCGCGGAACTGCTCCCAGCTCTCCTGCGATTCGTGCACGGCCATGATCGCCCAACCACCGGCGCACGGCCCCGCCGCGTGGAAGATCTGGCCAGCCGGCAAGCGCCCCGCGCCGGGGTGGACTGCGCCGATCGAGGCCTCGTACTGGTCCTTGGTACCTCCTGGAAAGAAGTGCACTACTCCGTACGGCTTGGCGTCCATAGCTGGCTCCTTAGAGGCGAGAGACTTACTTGGCATGCCAAGTAATAGACCCAACCACTTGGCATGTCAAGTACTTTCGTCTAGGCTCAGAACCATGACCACGGACGCCGTCGAACGCTGGACGCCGGCCTGGCTCGCGCTCATCCGCACCCACGCCAGGCTCTGGGACCAGGTAGACGCACAGATGCGTCGCGACAGCGGCCTGACGATGGCTCGCTATGACGTGCTCATGCAGCTCGACATGGCTGGCGGCCGGCTGGGGCTCAGCGAACTTGCCGCGCAGATCGTGCTGTCGCCGTCCGGGCTGTCGAAGCTGTTGGATCGCATGGAAGCGTCGGAGCTCCTACGACGCGAGCCCGATCCCCGCGACGCGCGTTCGAGCTTCGCCCGGATCACGCCGCGTGGGAGGTCTGTTGTGAGAAAGGCACGTCGGAGCCACCACGTGTGGGTGCAGCAAGCATTCGGCGACGCGCTCGACGACCGCGATGTCGCCGACCTCACCCGCATCATGGAGCGCATCGGGGCACAAGCAAGCACGCTCGCGGCCGGTGAGACAATCAGATCGTGAGCGATGACGCCGTCCAGCTGTTCTCCTACGGAACCCTGCGCGATCCCGCCGTGCAGNNGGACGACGCAGCCGTCGTCGCGACCAGCGGCGAAGCTCGACACCCGATCGTCGTAGCGACGGACGACCCGGCGGATGGCGTCCCCGGTCACGTCTTTCAACTCACCGCAGCTGAGCTTAAGGCGGCGGACGATTACGAAGTCGACGACTACACCCGCGTTCTTGCACCGATGCAATCAGGCACGACCGCATGGGTGTACGTGAGCGCCGACCTGCCCTCATGATCGCGAAACTCACAGCCGCTTTCGGTGTTCTGCCGCGGTGCGGCAGGCTCGATCATGAGAAAGGGTCCCTAGAGATCCATTCCTGTCGACGGGCGAACCTCGAGGCTTGCAGGACGGCGTGGTCGCAATGCCTCGGGGAGATGCAGTTGCAGCAGCTTGGCCTCGAGGTCGGGCGGCAGCTGCGCGGGAGTCGCCTTCGAGACGACGACCATTGCCAAGAACGCGAGCGGCACCGTCCAGATCGCCGGTTGCCCGAGCAGCACACCTGGCCAGCCGGTACGACCGACGCCGAGCATCGTCAAGATGATGGCAACCGACGACGAGCCGCCGCCGATCACGAGACCGGCGATCGCGCCGACCCAGGTGAGCCCGCGCCACCAGATCCCCAACACCAGCAGCGGGCAAAAGGTCGACGCCGCGATCGCGAAGCACCAGCCGACCAACAGGTTCAGATCGAACTGCTGCACCTGAAGACCGGCTACCAAACCAACCGCGCCCGCGAGCACAGCGCAGCGCCGGAACGTGCGCACGCCGCCACGCAACAGGTCGTGCGCCATGGCGCCCGCAACACTGACAAGCAGGCCGGACGACGTGGAGAGGAACGCCGCAAACGCGCCAGCAGCGACCAGCGCACCGAGCAGCTCGCCACCAATGCCTTGAATCAGCGCGTGGGGCAGCACGAGTACTACCGAGTCGGTTTGCCCGGTGAGGTACAGCCCGGGATCGCGCAGTCGCGCGAGCACGGCGAACACGGCGGGAAAGACATAGAAGCCGCCGAGCAACATGAGCACGAGGACGGTCGTCCGGCGCGCCGATCGGCCGTCTCGGTTCGTGTAGAACCGCACCAGGATGTGCGGCAAGCCCAAGGTTCCCAGGAAGGTCGCCACGATCAGCGAATACGTCGCCGCGAGCGGATGTGCGCCACGATGGCCCTCGCCGACGAACGGTGAGACCCACGACCGGCCACTCAGGACCGGTAGCCCAACGGCGTGTGGAGCCGGCGCGCCCGCGGGGAACACCAGCACCGCGCCGTCCCTTACCGAGTGCTTACCAGACGACAAGGTGAGCGGGCCGTCGATCGGAGATCCATCTATGGTGCCGTGGGCGGTCACGGTCACCGGCGAGGTCACGTCGAACGCGACTGCGGTCTGCACCCGTACGGTTGTCGTCGTCGAGAACACAGGTGGCACTGGGCGCGTCAACGCCGACCGATGTATTCCACCCGCTACGACCAGGAGTACGACTGCCGGCGTCGCGATGGCAACCAGTTTGATCCAGTACTGCACTGCCTGCACGAAGGTCACGCCCTTCATGCCGCCGGCCGCGATGTTGCTGGTCACGACGATCGCGAGAACGCCGACTCCGACCCAGTACGGTGTGCCCAGCAGGACATGCAAAGTCAGGCCGGCGCCTTTGAGCTGCGGTAGCAGGTAGAACCAGCCGATCAGCAACACGAACACCGTCGCGACCTGACGCAGTCGCGGCTCGCCCAGCCGTCCCTCGGCAAAGTCGGGAATCGTGTAGGCACCGAATCGCCGGAGCGGTGCGGCAACAAGCAGCAGCAGCATGAGATAGCCGGCCGCGTATCCGACCGGGTACCACAGCATTCCGAGCCCGTCCTTCAGAAGCAAACCCGCGACGCCGAGGAACGATGCGGCAGACAGGTACTCACCGGAAATCGCGGCGGCGTTGCGCAGCGGCGGCACCGCACGCGCCGCAACCATGAAGTCGTCGGGCGTGCGGGCGACCCTGATACCGAGCGCTCCGACCACTGTCGTGATGAGAGTGACGGCCATGATGGCGACCAGCGCCAGCTCCCCGCCGGTCACCTGAGCCTCATAACTTGTCGACGAGATCGAGGAAGCGACGCTCGGTGCGCTCGGCGAGCCGCACGTAGACGACGCCGATGACCACGAGCACCGGATATACCGCGACGCCGAGCACGGCCAGCGTGAACGGCAGCCCGAAGACGTGCCGGTCGGCCAGAGAAGGCACCAGGCTGACGACGAGGGGCAATGAGATCAGAACGCCTGCAGCGAGTGCGACGAAACTCAAGGTCAGTCCGAGCTGGGCACGAATCAACGAACGCACCAGGACGTCGCGGTACTCACCGTGTTCGTCGAAGGCGAGCGAGTCAGACGCGCGACGCCGGGCCGACGCGATGTCGGCCAAGCGCACCACGGTTCGGCGTGGCTGCTCGGGTGTCGGCGCCACCTAGCGCCGGCCCGTCCATGGCATCACTGTGGTCGGCTGCCGTGCGGCACGCGAAGCAACCGATGCTTCAACTCGGCGCTGTGCCGTCTGCTCACGATGATTTCCTGGCCGCCGATCACGACGACGGCGCCACCTGCGGATCGCGTTCGCACCTCGGCGACGTGCCGCAACGCGACCAGATGGCTGCGATGAATACGCACGAACCCATGCGCGGCCCAGCGTTCCTCGAAGAGTGCTAGGGGCAACCGCACCAGGTGTGAGCCACCACGAACGGTGTGCAGCCGCACGTAGTCGCCGTTCGCCTGCACCCAGCACACGTCGCCGCGGTCGATCATGAACGTTCGTCCACCAGACTCGACGGGAACGGTGCGCAGATCGTCACCTGGCGGCTCGCTGTCCTCGCCAGCTGAGGCGGACGCCGCCGACCGCGGCCGACGAGCATCCGCGATCAATGCGACTGCATCAGCGAGCCGCCCAGCTGAAACCGGCTTCAGCAGGTAGTCACGCGCGCGGGCCTCGAATGCCGCGACTGCGTGCGATTCGTAGGCCGTCACGAAGATGACGACGGGCGGGACGGCGAAGCGCTGGAGCAGGCGAGCGAGTTCGAGCCCATCGAGGCCGGGCATCCGAATGTCGAGAAACACGCCGTCGTAGTGGTCCGCGTCGAGCAGCCGTAACGCCTCAGTCGCGTCGGACGCCACGCCGACAGTGGCGACAGCCGGGTGCTGATGCAGCAGGAACTCGAGATCTGCGCGTGCGGGTGGTTCGTCGTCAACGACCAATACGCGCAGATCCACGACGTCCCGCTCAAAGCCTTGGCTCGGCACCGCTCCGGAAGCCATGGCGGTCACGACGCACGCACCCCAGCGTGGTACTTCGGAATGCGGACGACGACCTTCGTCCCGGCGCCGATCCCTGTTTCGACGCTGATCCCATGCTCCTGGCCGAACACCTGCCGCAGCCTCTCGTCGACGTTGACCAAACCCACGCCGTGTTCGCGGCGCCCGGCCAGCTGCTCGCGCATGCCGTCCGGGTCCATGCCCAAACCGTCGTCTTCAACACTCAAAACGCATTCGGCTTCGCCGTCTTCGGCCGTGATCGTCAGATGGCCGACGCCGTCCTTGTGCTCAAGCCCGTGCCGCACCGCGTTCTCGACGAGGGGTTGCAGGATCAGGCAGGGCACGGCGACGGAGAGCACTTCCGGCGCGATCCGCAACACCACCTGGAGCCGGTCGCCGAATCGGGCCCGCTCCAGCTCGAGATAGGCGTCGACGGCCTGCAGCTCGTCGGCGAGTGACACGAACTGACTGCGGCTTCTGAAGCTGTACCGGATGAAGTCGGCGAAGCCCAGCAGCAGGTCGCGCGCGCGGCCCGGATCCGAGCGCATGAACGAGGCAATCGCGGTCAGGGCGTTGTAGACGAAGTGTGGCGAGATCTGGGCTCGCAGGAAACGCAGCTCGGCCTCGGCGGCGCGCGCCCTAGCGCTGTCGAGGTCGGCTAGTTCGAGCTGAGTGGAGACAAAGCGGGCCACCTCACCAGCTGCCCGCAGCAGACCGGCCCGCGCAGCGGGTGCGAGCGCAACCAGCGTGCCGACGACGATGCCGTCGCGCGTGAGCGGGACGACGACTCCCGACCGCAGTGGGCAGTCGACGCCGTCCTCGCACAGGAGGTCGTGCGATCCGAGCGCGACCGCCTTTCCCGTCGCCATGACCTGACGGCAGCCTGCGAGCACCAGCGGGAAGTGGTCCACACCCGGGCCGTCCCAGGCGAGCAACCCCGGGCCTCCGGTGATGGCGACCGCGCGCGCAGCGAGTAGTGAACGCACGGCTGGCGCAGACCGGGTGGCACTCTCGCGCGTGAGCCCGGCCCGCAGCGCGCGGGCGGCCGAGCCGGCGGTGTGCAGGACGTCGTATGTCATGCGCTGCAGCGGCGTACCGAGCGCCCGGTTGCCCCGGCGCCAGTACCACAAGGAACCGCCGAGCGCGATCACGATCACGCCCAGCGCAAGCCCGAGCAGCACGGACTTCACGCCCCGACAGTAGGGCGCAAACCGCCGGGTTCCAAGAGGCCGCCCGACCGTTGGGCGACAGCGCTTGCCGCTCGGCGCACGAAACAGTCCGCTCGGCGCGCGGCGCGCCACGACAGTTGCCAACGCGGCACCACCGCTCGGAGGCTCTGCACAGAGGCGATCAACCGGGAGGCAAGCCATGCCCGATGCGACGATCGAGGCCCTGTTCGACGAGTCACGCAGCTTTCCGCCGCCCGCGCATTTCGCCGGCCCGGGCACGATCACCAGCGAGCACATCTACGACGAGGCGAAGGACGCCGAGGGCTGGTGGGCCGCCGAAGCCGAGAAGTTCGTGTGGCGCAAGCCGTGGGACCAGGTACTCGACTGGAGCAAGGCACCATTCGCCAAATGGTTCGTCGGCGGCAAGNNGGCATCTCGCCGAGCACGCCGACCGGGTCGCCTTCTTCTGGGAGGGCGAGCCTGGCGACGCCCGCACGCTGACCTACGCCGACCTGCATGCCGAGGTCTGCCGGCTCGCGAACGCCCTGACCGAGCTCGGTGTAAGGCCGGACGATCGGGTCGCCATCTACATGGGCATG
>PLCK01000235.1 GCA_003134755.1 Actinomycetota bacterium
TAGAACCCGTTCTCGATCGGCGGTCCGATGCCGAGAAGGGTGCCGGGGAAGATCTCCTGAACCGCCTGGGCCATCACGTGGGCGGTCGAATGCCGCACGATCGAACGGCCGTCGGCCGAATCGACCGCAACCGCCTCGACGACATCGCCGTCGGCCAACCCGGCCGCAAGGTCGCGGAGCTGCCCATTGATCCGGGCCGCGATCACCGCACGCTCACCCTCGAAGAGCTCAGCCGCGGTCGTGCCGACGGGCACCGTACGTGCGCCGCCGGCAACGGAGATGCTGACCTCGGACACGACGGCTCCCGCTTTGATCGGACGGTGGAGGTCCGATGCTAGCGAGCCCTAGGACAGGGGCGCCGGGAGATGATCCGTCGGCGTGCGGTCGGACCCAAGATCGAACGAGGGGACGACGCCGCGCTGGGGGTCGGGTGTCCGGTTGAGGAGGTCGAGTGCACTGAGGGAGGGGTCACGGCTCGGTCCCGACGCGAAGTCGGTCTGGCGCCGACCACCGACCGAACTTGCCGCGGCCCGGCCGGCCAGGAATTCGACGGCGTGCCGCACGGACCGTCGCGCCTCGGCCAGGGTCGGAGCCGAGAGCCGGTGCACGATGGCGAGATCGGCGCTGGTCGAGGCGACGGTGAACATGCACGCCCAGCTGACGGCGTCCCCACTCTTCATTCTGGTGTGCCGAGCCACCACGCGGCCGACACCGGGCAGGTCGAATTCGTCGACCACAGCACCAGCCTCGACACGCATCCGCAAATCATCGCTCCGATCGCCCCGAAGCGGTAGCGCCCGTTCGGGCTAGTTCTGGTGGAAACTGCTCGGAGCGGTCATCCCTCGACGAAGAGCGCGCGGGCAGGTCGGCGTCCGGCGCGGATTAGTGTCCTTTACGTGAGCGACGACGGCGCACGGACATTCCGGACCTCGGCGGTTGCGTACGACTCCCACGTCGGACGATACAACTCAGAACTCGCGCGCGGCTTGATCGCAGTAGCGGGCGTGCAAGCCGGTGACCTGGTGCTCGATGTCGGCTGTGGCACCGGGCTCCTGACCGCGGAGCTGGCCCGGGTCGTCGGCGCCGGGAAGGTGACGGCAATCGATCCGTCGGAGCCATTCGTCGCCGCGTGCAAGGAGCGCGTGCCGGGCGCCGACGTCAGACTGGCGCGTGCGGAGGATCTCCCGCTCGATGCCGCGAGCGTCAACCGCAGCCTGTCGCAGCTAGTGCTCAACTTCATGGCCGAACCGCTGGCCGGCGTCAAGGAGATGCGCCGCGTCACGGCTCCCGGCGGTACGGTCGCCGCCTGCGTGTGGGACTACGCGGGCGAGATGGTGATGCTCCGGCTGTTCTGGGACGCGGCTATCTCGGTTGACCCAGCGGCAGCGGGGCTCGACGAGGGCCGGTCGATGCGGTATTGCCGACCCGACGACCTGCGGGCACTCTGGATCGCCGCCGCGTTGACCGACGTCGTGACCGGCGAGCTTCGCCCTTCGGTCCGCTACACCGACTTCGCCGAACTATGGACGCCGTTCGAAACGGGCGTGGCGCCGTCGGGCGCCTACACGGTGTCGTTGGACGAAACCAAGCGAGCGGCCGTGCGTGACGAGTTCTTCCGGTTGCTCGGCAGCCCTGCCGGTGCGTTCGAACTGACCGCGCGAGCATGGTCCGTGCTCGGACATGCGTAGGGTCCGTGCTCGGACATGCGTAGGGTCCGTGCTCGGCCGTCGGTAGCTCAGGACGCTCCGGTCCGCCAGGGAAACGGTGCGAGGTCGGGCTCGACCCACCCGCTGCGCGCAGCGGCGTCGGCCAACAGTCGCGACGTGTAGAACCGCGCGAGCAGGCGCTTGTCGAGCAAGGCCGCATGTAGCGCAGCGAAGTTATCGAAGCTTTCGCCGGCCGCGGCCAGCACGTGATGCCCGACCAGTTCGACCCACGCCCGGCTCATGGTGACGTGGTACTTCTGCGGATTGCCGGCATAGCGCGCCGTCCGTTGGATGCCGTCGCTCACGACCGTTGTTGCGGCGCGCACGCCGTATCGCCGTACCGCCAGCCAGGTCAGATGAACGTGTTCGCGGTGCCCGAAGTGGTCGGTCGTGCTCATGACCTCCGTCATCAGCTCGGTGAATGTCGATCCGTCGTCTTCCAACTGCGCGTGGTCGTGATCGGTCATGGCGCGACTTCGGTCAGCGCTCGCAGCACAGCATGAAAACTGTCGACTGCCTCGGGCGAAAGCTCGCGGAGTGCACGCCGCTCGAGGCCTGAGAACGCCTGCCTAATGGTCGTTGCGACGTGCTCGCCCGAGGCGGTCAACTCGATCACAACCACGCGCCGGTCGTCGCGACGGCTTCCGCGGGTGATGTACTCGCGCCGCTCCAGTCGATCCAACACGCTGGTCAATGTGGTGGGGCGCGCTCCGATGGCTCCCCCGAGTTCGGACACCGTGCGCGCCCGTCCGTCGGCCATATTGGCCAGGGCGTTGATCTCGGACGCCGTCAGGTCGAGGTCGACGAGTTCGGCGGCCAGCAGATGCAGCGTCGCGTGCGTAGCGCGCTGCAAAGCAAGCAGCGCCGAGTCGCTCGGGCGCGCCGCGGTTAATCCCACGATCTCGGACTATACGAGATCGTAGTACCCGGGATCAACCCGCGACGCGAGCGGGATGCGAAGCAGCGGCGGCTGGGGTTGCCGCGTTCAGCTGAACGCGCAGGCCCGAGAACGAGAGCTAGCTCGCCCTCGCCAGCAGCTCGGTCGTATCCGGGACGTCGCCATAGTCGGGCCGCACTCGATCGTAAGGACCGGCGAGCAGTGGCGAAGAGATCATCAGGTCCGCGCTCGCCAGGTTGCAGGCAACGCCGATATTCCAGACCGCCGCAATGCGCAGCAATGCCTTCACATCCGGATCGTGCGGCTGCGGCTCCAGCGGATCCCAGAAGAACACCAGCAGGTCGATCAGTCCTTCGGCGATCTTGGCGCCGATCTGCTGATCGCCACCGACGGGCCCGGACAGGAACTTGTGCACGTGGAGGCCGAGCTCATGCTCGAGCATCGTGCCGGTCGTGCCGGTGGCGTAGAGGGAATGGTGCGACAAGGTCAGGCGGTTGTAGTCGGCCCAATTCAAGAGATCGAGCTTCTTGTTGTCGTGTGCAACCAATGCAATGTGGCGTTGTTCGCCAGTCATGGTGACTCTTCCTGGTGGGTGTCGGTCACCCACAACGCTAGCCGCCGAATGAGAACGGGGTGTTACGGCGGCGCCAACCGGCACGAAACGGCGGGATCTCCGTGGGCGTGCGCTACGGTCCCACTAGTTCAGACGTCGAGTCCCGGGGGTGCCGGTGCGTGATGACATCGAATGGCTCAAGGCTCACAGTGAGGGCGCCGCGATCCGCGGTCGTCTCGACGCCCTCACACAATATCTGCGCGAAGGCGAGTACGGTCGCGGCGCGGTGTGGGGCAAGCACGGCAAACTCGGGATTCTGCTGGCAACCAATCGGGGCGTCCTGTTTAGTGTCCCGCGCAGCTCGGAAGCGGTTGGCGCCGAATACGACGCCATCGAAACGATCGAAGTTCAGGAGGTCAACGCCAGATCGTTGACCGTGCACGTATTCGCCACCACATTCGACCTCGCGGTCGAGGGCATCAATGATTTCCAGGACCTAAAGCGCACCGTCGCCGCCGCGAGCGAAAGCGTCGAGCAGGCAAATGCCGCCGCTGGGAGACTCGCGCGTTTCGCCGGTATCACGGTGTCCAGCTCCGGCGTCACCTCGGCCTTCGGAGCCGGCCCCCTACTTGGCGCCCGCGCCGACGTCGAAACCGGCGGCACCCTGACGCGACGTCCCCGTATCGGGGCCGTTCTTGTGTTCGGCGTCCTCGGCCTCGCCGCCTCGAAGACAGTCGACCAGCGGGAGCTGTATCTCAGTGTCGAAGGACAAGGCTTCGGCTTCGCCATCCAGCTCCTGCCGTGGCGGGTAGCCGCCGCTCGCTCATTCGCGTCCCGACTGAATGGGGCACAGGCGGAGGCGGCAGCTCGGGCGCCCGCGGCAGCTCAACCCCTGGGGCCGGCACCGAATTTGGACGATCCGTTCGAGCAGTTGCGCAAACTCGGGGAGTTGCGTGACGCGGACCTCATCTCGACCGAACAGTTCGAGACGAAGCAGGCCGAGATCCTTTCCCGCATCTGACACGGGCTTCACCCGGACGCCGACAGCGCAGCCGCCTTCTTCAATGCCTGCCTCAGATCGCTAAGCGAAGGGACTCCTGCTCCGCCCGGATACATCCGGCAGGCGACGGCCGCGGGGCGGGCAGGTTCGGCGAATAGGTCCACACCGTCTACACAGATGGTCGGTGAGCCGATGAAGTGACGCCGCTCGGCGTCGTCCTGCGAGTCAATGACCGTCACGGTGTAGCCGACCGACCCCAGCCCGACGTCAGCCAGCGCCGTTGCCAGCAGGTCAGCCGCCGCGGCCTCATGAGGGCACTCCGGCACGACCAGAAGCTCGATCCTCACGCGGAGCCGCCTCGAAGAAGGGTTGCCCGTAGCGTTCGAACACTGGGCAACCTGGGTGGGCGCTGCAGGGATCGAACCTGCGGCCCCTGCCGTGTGAAGGCAGTGCTCTCCCGCTGAGCTAAGCGCCCTAGAGCCGCAAACTGTACACGGCGGCCCCTCGGCGTCCCCTGTGAGGACGGCGTGAGTACGCCGTGCCAAGCCGCCCACTGAACCGTGTTCGGACCGGAACCGATTCAGCGGTTAGACAGGCTCAGGTGTGGGGATCTGTCTGTCAACGCGTTCCGCGCCGCTAAGGTCCCGGATCGCTACGGCAACAAATCTGCACGCGCGGCTGCGGCCGCTTGAGCATGTCGGGGCGCGGGCAGGGCCGAGGCGTGAGGACGGGTGGTTGGTGTGCACACCGACAGCGTTGTGTCGGACCTTGAGTTCGCTCTGGTCATGGCCGACGCCGAGCCGATCAAGGTGGCCGCCCACCTGCGCTACGACTCCCACGATCCCTTTGCGGTGTGCGTGAGCTTCGACGCCGGCGGTACCGACCGTATCGAGTGGACGTTCGCCCGTGAGCTGCTCGACCAGGGCCTTTGGCAGGCCAGCGGAGAGGGTGACGTCAAGGTCTGGCCCCGCGGCGGGGCCGTCTTCCTAGCGTTGTGCTCGCCATCCGGCAAGGCGGTGCTCGAGACCCCGCGCGCCGCGGTCGCCGACTTCGTCGCGCGCACTCAGCGAGTGGTACCCGCCGGGCGCGAGGGTGCCTTCATCGACCTCGACCGCGAGCTCGACGGTCTGCTCTCCTAGCTGGGGCGGCCGACGCCATCGGCGGCTGCCAGCAGCAGCTCGGCCTTCAGCTCCGTCTCGGCCCACTCCGCTTGCGGGTCCGATCCCCAGGTGATGCCCGCGCCGGTACCGAACCGCAGCTGCGCGCCGTCCAGCCAGAAGGTTCTGATGCCGACCGCGAGGGCGGCCGTCCGGTTGTCGGCGTCGACCCAGCCGATCGCGCCGCAGTACGGGCCGCGCGCGACCGGCTCCAGGTCGCGGATCACGTGCAAGGCACTCGATTTCGGCGTCCCGGTCACAGACGCCGGCGGAAACGTCGCCGCGAAGATCTCGGCCCAGGTGACACCCGCAGCGAGCGTCGCGCGAACCGTCGAGACCAGGTGGACGAGCCCCGGGTACGCCTCGATCTCACACAGAGCCGGGACGTCGACCCCGCCGGTGACAGCGATGCGGCCGAGGTCGTTGCGGGCCATGTCGACGATCATGACGTTCTCGGCATAGTCCTTCGGTGAGATGTCAGCGGGCGTCTTCCCCGTGCCTTTGATCGGTCTGGTCTCGACAACATCGCGCCCGTCGACCTGCGCCCGGGAGAGGAAGAGCTCCGGGCTCGCCGAGCACACGTGCAGTCCGACCGAAGGCAGGCAGATCAGTGCCGGGTACTGCGACGGATGGTCGCGCCCGAGCGTCTCCGCGAGGCCTGCGAGATCGACCGTCTGGCTCGGCCTCGACAGCACCCGGCAGACGTTGACCTGGTAGACCATGCCCTCAGCGATCAAGCGGCGGACCTCCTCGGCAGCCGCGACATAGGCGTCGCGATCGAGGGACGACGTCCAGCCGGCGTCGCCGGCGGGCATCCACCCAACAGCTGGCAACGGAGCGGTGCGCACGTCGGCGAACCGGGCGCAGGTCACGTCCCCCTCGAAGCTGACCGCGACGACCCAGAACCCCTCGTCGTCGAGGCCATCGAGATCGTGCCGGATCTCGATCAGATCGGTGGCCAGCCGACCGCCGACGTGCGCGAAATCCTCGGCGGTCACGTGCCCGAGCGCAGGGCGAGCCCGGCGGCCACCTCGAGGACGACCAGTGCTGCCAGCCGGACGGTTCGGTGGTCGGCCGCGTCTGCCGTCGCGTCGACCTCGACGATGTCGACCGACCGGACTCGCGGATCGAGGCCAGCCGTGAACGCCGCGGTCAGCAACTCGGCCGCTGCGAGCCCGCCAGGCACGCTCTCGAGGCATCCGGGTGCGGTCTCGCGATCGCAGACGGACAGGTCGAACGACACGTGGATGGGTCCGGCCGCTGCGCCTGCGCAGTCGAGCGCCTCGCGCATGCAACTCGCGATGCTGCGCTCCGCTACCGCGCCGCGTGACAGCAGGTGCATGCCGCGTGCCTTGGCCTCATCGGCGTGCGAGCGGGAGACCGCCCAATCGGCCGCCCCGACGTGACCGACCCGCTCGGGCGCGAGGCCGGCGTCGAAAAGGGTGCGGAGTGCAGAGGTGTTGCGCGCGCCGTCCCGCAGGTCGTAGTTGACGTCGACGGCGACCAGGCCGCCGCGGGCCAGGTCGAGAACGGCCATCGCCGGAACCGTCGCCGAGCCGTCGCCGCCGAGGATCACCAGCAGCCGCGATTTCGCCAGCGCGGTCAACACCGTGGTGCGCGCCCGCCAATCGCCGTCCGCGCGATCTGGCTCGTCGACGTCACCGACGTCCCACGGCCAGATATCGGCAAGATCGACATGCCGCGACGCACACCACGTCGTGTAGTGATAGAGCGCCCGCCGGATCGCCGCCGGGGTCGCGTGCGTGCCGGCCTTGTGCATCGATTTCGCGAACGTCGGGACGCCGAGGACAGCCAGATCGATCGGGTGCTCCCCCGCCCCCGCGGTCAGCCAATGGCCGGCTCGCGGCCAGCGCTCGTCGACCGGCAACGACCCGGGGTAAGGATCAGCTCGCGACACCACGCCCGGCATGCTTCCATACGAGGACGCCGTGACGCGGCCTTGGTGAGGTGGTCAGGGGCCTCAGGGCGGTCCATCCCGGTTTCGTTCGTTCTTCGCGATCGGTTAGAGTGCTCCACGCAGCCGGGACAGCTTGAGAGATCGGTCAAGGCCTGCGCGGACGTGGCTCAGTTGGTAGAGCATCACCTTGCCAAGGTGAGGGTCGCGGGTTCGANNCGAATCCCGTCGTCCGCTCGGAGGCGCCGACGGCGTCAACAGGGCCTAGGTCAGCTAGTCCGGGGCCCACCGGCGGAGTGGCCGAGTGGCTTAGGCAAGGGCCTGCAAAGCCCTGTACGCGGGTTCGATTCCCGCCTCCGCCTCGTCGACGCCGTCCGTCAACGGCATCGCGAACGTACGGGAATGGCTCGGTTCGGTTCCACACGAAGGGCGTTTAGCTCAGCGGGAGAGCACTTCCCTGACACGGAAGGGGTCGCAGGTTCAATCCCTGCAACGCCCACCAGCATTACCGCAGGTCAAGGCCGGTGACGGGGTTCGACGTCGTCCCGGCTTTGCGCGTTCTCGGGGGTTCGGGCGTCGCGGCCGTCGACGGCATTCCGTCAGCACGGGCAGCTGCCGCCCAGCCTGCCAGTACTACCAGCAGGAATCTCCGAAGTCGGCCCCGAGGAACGGCCAGCGCGGCTGTCCTCGGGGGGCGGAACCCCCGGAACGTGATCGACCCACAACCCTCAACTGCCGCGCTCGGCCAACTCTCGGAAGGCTTCAGGCACCCGGCTGAAGTCGGACAGCGCGACGGTGGCGTAGCCGACCGCATCGCGGCCGAACCGCGCTCTGATCGCGTCGACCGACCGGTCGACCCGCCAGCGTGCGGCTCCGGCGACCGTCCCGGGTCGGTATGCGTCGTCACTCAAGTCGAGCGGCAGTTCGAGCTGCAGCACGACGTCGTCGACGAGGTTGGAGACCGACACCGCAAGCAACGTGATCTCACGTTCGCGGGGATGATCGGCCAGCGCCGACCAGGCGAGTTCGACGGCGATGTCGGTCAGCGTGAGTGTCGCCGAAATGCCGGCCGCGAGCGTGAGCGAACGGGTCACCGATCGCAACCCCGTGAAGCGCACCCGCACGGTGACGGTTCGACCGCCGCGCCCCGACGCTCGCAACCGGGCGGCCACCCGATCGGCGAGGTAGCCCAGGGTCGTCCGCAGCAATTCCGGCGTCGGCACCCCTGCCCCGAGCGCCGCCTGGGCACCGACCGACGATGCCCGGCGGGTGACTTGGATACGACGGAGGTCGACGTTCGTGGCGAGCGCTGACAGCTTTGCGCCCGCAGCCTTCCCGAGCAGGTGTTCCAGGAAGCTGGTCGACGACTCGGCGAGTTCACCGATGGTCCGGATGCCAAGGCCGGCCAGGCGCGCGCCCGTTACCGGGCCTACACCCCAGATCAGACCTACCGGCAACGGTTCGAGAAACTCGCGCTCGCGGCCGGCGTCGACAACCACCAGACCGTCGGGCTTGGCGACCTGTGAAGCGATCTTTGCCAGGTGCTTCGTCGACGCGACCCCTACCGAGATCGGCAGTCCGATCTCGGCTCGCACGCGGTGCCGGATCGCCTCGGCGATTTCGGCCGGTGCACCGAACAGATGGACGGCGCCGCTCACGTCGAGGAATGCCTCGTCGATCGAGATTCGCTCGACGAGCGGCGTGAAATCACGCAGGACGCCGATGACCTGGTCGCCTAGTCTGGTGTATTCGTGGAAGTGGCCGCCGACGAAGCGCAGCCCAGGACACAGCTGTCGGGCCCGCCGACCCGGCATCCCGCCTCGTACGCCGAACGCACGGGCTTCGTAGGACGCGGCCAGCACGACGCCGCCACCGACCGCGATCGGGCGGCCTCGAAGGCTCGGGTCGAGCAACTGCTCGACGCTCGCGAAATAGGCGTCGAGATCGGCGTGCAAGATCGTCGCGCCGCCGGCCTTTCTCATGCCCAGGCACTGTAGTCGAACATACGTTCGAACGGCTATCGAGGCGCCTGGACGATGCCGCGATAAGTCCGAATCCGCCCTGTCGAACCGCACCAGAACGTCGGATGTCGGTGGAGAACGGTGCTGAATGGGGTAAGCCCGCCAGTCCCTGATAGCCCGAATGGGGTAACTCGCGGCAACCATTTGGCGTGTTTCCGAATGTCGGTCCGGCCGATCTCGAACGCGCATGCGGGTCTGTGAGATGCCCCGCTTCGACGCGATTCTCAAGGTATGACTTCCACCCGTAGCGCGACATGACAGGCACGGGCGTCGCGACAGGTCCCAGCGCGCGCCTCACTGCCGTGCTCGGCGCACGGCTGACGTCGCGCGCAGGAACGATCGCCTTCTACCTGCTGATCGTCGGCGTGTTCGCCGTGTTCGGCGTTTCCACAATTCCGGGTGTGCGACCTGCGGTCCCGCCGGACCACGACTCGTTCAACCTCTTCCTCGACGGCATCATGAACAACCTCGCCTACGCCCTCAGCCCGGTGCTGTGCCTCGTCCGGGCACGCAGGGCGAGGAGCTACCGCGCCAGTTGGATCGTGCTGGCGATCGGACTCGCGCTCTACGGCTTCGGCAACATCTACTGGACGATCTTCGTCCGGCCGGACGCCAACGCCTCGACGCCGTCCGTCGCCGACGCGTTCTGGCTCTCGTTCTACGTGTGCGCGTTCATCGCGCTGCTCCTCGTCGTGCGAGAGATCGCCGACCGGTTGCCGCTGAGCCTGTGGCTGGACGGCATCGTGGGCGGCCTCGCGGTCGCGGCCATCGCAGCCGCGGCCGTCGGCCCGGTGTTGCGCGCGGCTCACGCGAACGGCGACAGCACCGCTGCGATCATCACTACTGAGGCCTACCCACTGCTCGACGTCCTGCTGCTCCTCGTAGTGACCGCGTTGCTGGCCTTGTTCCACTGGCGGCCGCCGGCGGGCTTGTGGTTCCTGGCAGGCGGTCTGGCACTGTTCGTCGTCGCCGACGTCATCTACCTGTTCCTGCTTGCACACGGCAGCTACCAGACCGGCGGAGTCGACGACTTCATCTGGGTGCTGGCAACCGCACTGATGGCACTGTCACCCGGCTGGTCGAAGAAACCTGCCGGTGCAAGTCTTCCCGCCTGGCTGCTGCTCGGTATCCCGGTCGGCGCAACGCTGTGGGCCGTCGCATTGCTCGTTTACGACCACAGCCACCCGCTGCACCCGGTGGCGATCGCGCTGGCCGCAGCGACCATCGTCGCGGCGATCGGCCGGCTGGTCGTGAGCTTCCGCGAAGTCACGACGCTTGCGCACAGCCGCCAACTCGCCCTCACCGACGAGCTCACCGGGCTCGGCAACCGGCGCGCGTTCTACGAGCACGTCGACAGCTACCTGGCCGCGGACCCCGAGCGGGGGGGCGCGCTGCTGCTGCTCGACCTCGACAGGTTCAAGGAAGTCAACGACTCCCTGGGTCACCACGCGGGCGACGATCTGCTGCTGCAGGTCGCCACCCGGCTGAACCAAGGCCTTTCACACGAAGACGGCCTGCTGGCGCGCCTGGGCGGTGACGAGTTCTCCATCTTCGTCCTCGACGTCGAGCGCGACGGCGCCGAGATGTTCGCCGAGATGGTCCGCGAAACGTTGCTCGCGCCTTTCACCGTCGACGGCATCACGGTGCGGGTCGCCGCGAGCGTCGGCATCTCCTTGTTCCCTGACCACGGGCTCGAAGTCTCGACGTTACTGCGTCGTGCCGACATCGCGATGTACCACGCCAAGGACCTGCGCACCGGCTACCGCGTCTACAGCGAGACCGACGACTCGCTCGGCGGTCAGGACCGCCTGCGGACCATCGAAGAACTGCGTCAGGTGATCCACGCGCGCAAGCTCGCCATGCACTACCAGCCCAAGGTCGACTCGCAGACGTCGATGGTGTCCGGTGTCGAGGCCCTGGTGCGGTGGGACCACCCAATCCACGGCCTGCTGCTGCCGGATGCCTTCCTGCCCTTGGCCGAGGACGCCGGACTCATGCGCGACCTCACGATGGCCGTACTCGAGCAGTCTCTCGACCAGGTGCTGAAGTGGCGCGCTGGCGGGCGCATGCTCAGCGTCGCCGTCAACCTGTCCGCGTCGTCGCTCGTCGACCTCGAGCTTCCGATGCGCGTGCACCAGCTTCTGGTGAACCGCGGCCTGCCGGCGTCCGCGCTGGAATTGGAGATCACTGAGGACTTCCTCATGGGTGACCGTGAGCGTGCCCGTGAGATCCTCACCCAGCTGCGAACCCTTGGCATCCGGGTGGCCGTCGACGACTTCGGCACCGGCTATTCGTCGCTGGCGTACCTGCGAGAGCTGCCGATCGACGAACTCAAGCTCGACCGCTCGTTCGTGCAGCCGATGGCCGAGGACCCGCGGGCGGCGGCAATCGTGCGCTCGACGATCAGCCTTGCGCACTCCCTCGGCATGCGGCTGGTCGCCGAAGGTGTCGAGAACGAGATCACGGCCGGCCACCTCGCGTTGTCGGGCTGCGACGTGTCGCAGGGATTCTTCTTCTCCCGCGCCCTGCCCCCGGCGGAACTGGAGCGGTGGCTCGATGACCGCCCCGACATGGCAAGCATGGAACTAGCGGCCGCCACGCGCGCCGGTATCGCCAAGGGGCTCGCCTCATGACGGCTGCGCCACTCATGGCGCCGACCACGGACCTGCTCGCCGGCAACACCGGTGTCGAGGTCTTGACGGGGGTCGAGCGCCTCCGATCACACCGCGGTGAACTGGAAGCGCTCGCACAGCGCTGCCACGCACCGGTCACCGCCCGGAGCACCTGGATGCTCGCCAGCGTCGGGACGGGATCGCAGCCGTGGGCCGTCCTCGTGCGCGACCCGGCTGGCTTCCTGCGCGCCGCCGCGGTTCTGGTCGAAGTCGAGAGCGTCAGCGGCGGCAACCAGATCGTGGCGTTCGCGGGTAGCGACCTCGGCCACCGCGGCGCGATCCTCGCCGACGACCGGGTGTGGGCCCGACGGCTCGGAAATGCCCTGTCACACACGCTGCCCGCCCGGACTACCGGCTGGGCGATCGAACTCGGACCTCTCGACGCTGAGTCGCCGGCGCTCGCGGGATTTCAATCGGGGTGCCCGCAACTCGTCCGTGTCGACGTAGACGTGATCCCACTCCTCCAGCGCGAATCCGGCCTCGATGCCGCCGTCGACTACCTCGCGCCAGCCATGCGCCGCACGTTGCGCAAGGCGGCCAACCGGCTCGCGACCGACGGCAGGGACCTCGATCTGCGATTCACCCGCGGGTATACCGAGATCTGCGAACTGCTGCCCGTGCTCGAGGCGTGTCATCGCAATCGCGACCACGACCGGGGACGCATGAGCGAGCTCGACGACGACGGCGTCCGCTCGACCTGGCGCAACCGCATTCGCGAACTGGCACTCGACGGACTCGTTGAAGTTTCGACGGCGTACATCGACGGGGCACTCGCGGCTCACGTCGTCGCCATCAGGGACGGGCAGACCTATCGGATCCTCGAGGGCCACCTCGTCACCGACTGGAGCCGCTACGCGCCGGGTCGGCTGCTCGAGGCAGCCGTGGTCCAGCGCATGCTCAACGACCCGTCGATGACCGCGCTGGACTGGATGACGTCGGTCGCACCCGAGTCGCTGCTCGCGACCAATGCCGCCCGCCCGATGGTGGTTCTACGGGCCGGCGTAGGAGCCCGCGCGTAACGATCTCGCGGGTAGCGCTAGGGCGTCGGACTGGGGGTCGGCGTCACATAAGCCGAGGACGATGCCGGCTCGGACGCCGAAACCGACGGTGAAACGGACGTCGACGGCGACGGCGACTTCGACGGGCTCGGGCTCTTCGATGGCGACGCATAGGCCGGCTTCTTGGTGGCGGCCGAGCTGTACGTCGGCGGTTGGGCGGGAAAGGAGCTCGACGTCGCGGTGCCGAAGATCGCGCTGCCGGCCAGCCAGTTTTCCCAGTCCATGTTCCAGTCGGTCCAGCCGTTGCCCGAGACCAGCGGACGACCGGTGTTCATCACGATCACGATGTCACCGCGACGCGATAGGTCGTAGAACCAGGTGGCGTCCGCCGGACTGGCGTTGACACAGCCGTGACTCACGTTCGCGTGACCCTGGGAGCTCGTCGACCATGGAGCAGAGTGCACGAACTCGCCGGACCACGAGATGCGGACGTCCCAGTCGACTTTTTCGTAGTAATAGTCGGGATTTCCCTTGGGAATGCCGACCGTCGCGGAGTCCATGATGATGCTCGGCGTCTTCTCGAGAACGACGTGCACGCCTGAGGTCGTGGGGTACTTGTCACGCCCGGTGCTCACCGGCATGGTGCGTACCACGTGGCCATTGACCGCGACGGTCATCTCGTGCGACCTCGCGTCGACCCTCGCGACATGTGAGTCGCCGACCGAGAAGTTGAGGGTGCGATTCTCGGCACCCCATACGCCTTTGCCCGCGTTGACGCCCTTCAAGTCCGCGTGCACGGTGATCTGCTCGCCCGCTGGCCAGTACATCTCCGGCCGGTAGTGCACTTCCTTACTGCCGTACCAGTGCCATGCTCCAAGAACCTGGTCGGAGGTATCGACAGACAGCGCCCTCTCGACCGCCGCTTTGTCGGTGACCGCGGTGGTGAAGTAAACAACGATCGGCATGCCGACGCCGACGACCTCGCCCTCGAGCGGAGCGATCTTCATACCCAGGACCTTCGCGGGTGCGGCTGTCGTGAACGCCGTCGACTTCGTCGTCGGCCGCCCGTTCGCATCGAGCGCGGTGGCCGTGACGAGGTAGTGCGTGTCGGGGATGAGCGTGTCGGTGCTCGACCACGTCGTCGCACCGGCGTCGAGCGCGCCCACGACGGCGCCGCCGTCGGCATCGGTCACGACGACCGTGCCCAGGGTGCCATTGGCGACCGTCACCTTCACCGAGGAGTCGAGAGCGACCGCGCTGGCATTGTCGGCCGGCACGATGGTCAGGTCGGGAGCGGGGACAACTTTCGCGGTCGCGGTCGCACTCGCGACGACATCGACCGACTTGGACGACGCGACGCTGGCCGACCCCTTCTCACATGCCGCAAGTCCGCACAGAGCCAGGACGCCGAACAGGAGCGCCATCACGGCCTTCGGGCCGCCCCACCTGCGCGGGCCACGATCGGGCCCGCCCCGCCTCGACAACTGTGCCTCCTGCGCCGGCGGACCGGCGTCCCGAACCTAGCTGCCCGGCGCACGCCGATGCAGTACGAACTCCCAGTTTGAGCTACCTACCCGGATCAACGGGTAGTTTTAACGCCTTTGGTGCCTAAATCTCCCTCTGTCAATCTGTCAGCCGGATCCTCGCAGACCCACTGCCAGACCTTTCGGCATCGCTCCCCTGCCCCTGTACTTTCCGGCAGCCTCCCAGAATCGCCCGCGTACTGTCCGGCGGCCTCCCAGAATCGCCCGCATATGTCCGGCGGCCTCCCAGAATCGCCCGCGTACATTCCGGTCTCCCAGAATGACGCCTTGCCTGCCAACTTCGTTCACCCACGCCGTCGACTTTCTGCGTGGCGGATTCGCAACGTCGGTTCAGGGCAGGGTCAGCTGCGCGCCCCTGGGATACTCGCGGGCGTGACACCAGAGCTACGACGGGACGACATGACCGAGACCAAGATCGAAGTCTGGCCAGGCACGCCCTACCCACTCGGCGCCACGTACGACGGCGCCGGCACCAACTTCGCGGTGTTCTCCGAGGTTGCCGACTCAGTCGAGCTCGCCCTATTCGACGACGACGGCATCGAGACTCGGGTCACGCTTCCCGAGTACGACGCCTTCGTCTGGCACGGCTACCTCCCGGGCGTGAGCCCCGGACAGCGCTACGGCTTCCGCGTGCATGGTCCGTACGAGCCGGCGGCCGGCAACCGGTGCAACCCGAACAAGCTCCTGCTCGACCCGTACGCGAAGGCCATCGAGGGCCAGGTCGACTGGGACGAATCCCTTTACGGGTACCCGTTCGGATCACCCGGCGATCGCAACGACGCCGACTCGGCGCCGCACGCGATGAAGTCCGTGGTGATCAACCCCTATTTCGACTGGCGCACCGACCACGCCCTGCGGATCCCCTACCACGAGTCGCTGATCTATGAGGCTCACGTCAAGGGCATGACGATCGAACACCCCGACATTCCCGAGAACATCCGAGGCACCTACGCCGGCCTCGCCCACCCGGTCATGGTCGACTACCTCACGAAGCTGGGCGTGACCGCCGTCGAGCTCATGCCGGTCCATCAATTCGTCACCGACAGCGCCCTGCACGAGAAGGGCCTGGAGAACTACTGGGGCTACAACACGATCGGGTTCTTCGCGCCGCACAACCGGTACTCGGCGTCGGGTGACCGCGGCGAGCAGGTGCAGGAGTTCAAGGCGCTGGTGCGTTCACTGCACGAGGCCGGCATCGAAGTGATTCTCGACGTCGTCTACAACCACAC
>PLCK01000108.1 GCA_003134755.1 Actinomycetota bacterium
GTGTGGGGGCAGTTCGCAGTCTCGTCGCGCGAGTGTCTCGGCGCGACGAATTGTCCCTACGGCGCAGACTGTTTCGCTGAGTCGGCCAAGATGCGGGCGATGCGTGCCGACGTCGTCGTCACCAATCACGCATTGCTCGCCATCGACGCACTCAGCGATGTCGACGTGCTGCCACAGCACGACGTAGTCGTGATCGACGAGGGTCACGAACTCGTTGACCGCGTCACGGGCGTCGCGACCGAAGAGCTAACGGGTGGAATCGTTGAGCGCGCCGCGAACCGCTGCCAGCGGCTCGCGCCCGACGAGGCGGCGCAACTCGCAGAGGCGGCCGCGGGCTTGACCGACGTCCTGAGCGGCGCACCGATCGGTCGGCTCTCCCCGCTGCCGAGTGCGCTGGCCGACGTGCTCGCTCTCGTGCGCGACGCCGCGCGGCTGACCACCGGGGCGATGTCGACTGCCGATGGTGGCCCTAGACCGCTCGGCGACGACGGCGCGGCAGACGCCGAGGTCGTACGACGACAAGCGCGGGTCGCAGTCGAGGCCGTGTTCGACACCGCCCAGCGCATCCTCGCCGAGTCAGAACACGACGTGATCTGGGCGGCGTCCGAAGATCGCAGGGGTGTGGTCTTGCGGGTAGCGCCTCTCAATGTCGCTGGACTGTTGCGCGATGCGCTGTTCAGCCAACGAACCGTCATCCTGACGTCGGCGACGTTGACGCTCGGAGGCAGCTTCGACCCGATCGCAGCAGGTCTCGGGCTCGCGGGCGCGCTCACGTCGAGCGAGGATCAAGCTGCCGACGGAATGCGGTGGCGAGGACTTGACGTCGGATCGCCGTTTGACCACGCCCGCCAAGGAATTCTCTATGTAGCCAAGCACTTGCCGCCGCCGGGTCGCGACGGTCTCGCGGCCGCTACGTTGACCGAGCTTGCCGAGCTCATCGATGCCGCCGGTGGCCGCACGCTCGGACTCTTTTCTTCGATGCGCGCAGCAGTCGAGGCAGCTGAGGCAATGCGCGCGCGGGTCGGCGTCCCGATTCTGTGCCAGGGCGACGATTCGACCGCGGAGCTGGTGCGGCAGTTCGCGGCCGAGCCGGCGTCCTGCTTGTTCGGCACTCTCTCGTTGTGGCAGGGCGTCGACGTGCCCGGAGTTTCGTGTCAGCTCGTCGTCGTCGACCGGATCCCATTCCCGCGACCGGACGACCCCTTGATGTCGGCCCGACAGAAGGCAGTGGCCGAAGCCGGCGGCAACGGTTTCATGGCGGTCGCTGCGGCGCAGGCCGCATTGTTGTTAGCGCAGGGCACCGGCCGTTTGCTGCGCTCCCGCCCCGATCGGGGAGTTGTCGCAGTGCTCGACTCGCGCCTGGCCACCGCGCGATACGCCGGCTTCCTGCGTGCGTCGCTGCCGCCGTTCTGGTTCACGACAGACGCGACGGTCNNCAGGCGGACGCCGCAAGCCGCCCGAGATCGATCAGCCGACCCTCGATCTGCACATCAGCTGAAAGCAGGGCCCGCGCTGGCGTCGGCGCCGCCCAAATAGCGTGGACTCTCAGGGTTGTTAGAACAACCCGCAGATTCCACGTTGACGGCGATAACGACTCTGCATCACGTTTCGCAGCGGCCTGCGGTTGGTCGCCCAATCGGCGATACTCCGGTTTGTGGAACGCCGCATCTTTCTGGCTGGCCTCGGGCTGGTAACCGCCGGCACGGTCGTCGGCACCGGCGTCGGAACGCTGACCGAGCCCGCGATGGCCAGCGAGTCGCCGACGGCCCGCACCGCAAGGCCGGGCGGCCACACGACCGCGTTCCAAGCGACCGTGAGCTTCCGCACCTCGCCGTCCGACAAGCTGGTAGCTCTGACCATCGACGACGGGCCGACGCCCGAGTGGACCCCCCAGGTGCTGGCCGTACTGCGGCGCCACCAAGCGCTTGCCACGTTCTTCGTGGTCGGCAAGCGGGCGGCGGCGAGCCCGGCCGTAGTCGCGCTGGCGGCCGCCGCCGGACACGAGATCGGCAACCACACGTGGGGGCACTCCGATCTGACCAGGCACGACGAGACCTACGTGCGCGACAGTCTCGAGCGCACGCACGCCACGATCAGCAAGCTGACGGGCCAGCCGCCCGTGCTGTGCAGGCCCCCCTACGGGCGCATCGACTCCGTCGGCCTTGGCGTGTGTGCGTCCCTGGGTTACGACGTGGCGCTGTGGTCCGATCATCTCACCGGCAGCAACGCGAAGGGCGACGTCGATATCACGTTGCGCGAAGCGTCGCCGGGCAGCATTGTGTTGGCGCACGACGGAGGCAGTGAACCGAACGCGACGCTGATGGCCCAACTGGACCGGTTGGTCGGTTCGATGACGGACTCCGGCTACACGTTCACGACGGTGAGCAGGCTGCTCGCCGCGCCAGCACGCTGAGACGTGACCGACCGGCTCGAGGAGACAACGTGGCCGCACACGTCGTGGCAGTCAGTCGCAGCGCAGCGCATACGTTCAGCAAGCCGAACGAGCCGAGCATCCGGCTCCTTGCCGGAATCGGCGTCGAGGGTGATGTGCACGCGGGAGCGACCGTCAAGCACAAGTCGCGGGTGGCACGTGATGCCACCCAGCCCAACTTGCGGCAGGTTCACCTCATCCACGGTGAGTTGCACGACGACCTGCTCGACAAGGGATTCGCGGTGCGGCCCGGAGACATCGGTGAGAACGTCACCACGCGGGACGTCGATCTGCTCGGCCTTCCGACCGGTGCCCGGCTTCATCTTGGCGAGACGGCGGTGGTTGAGATCACCGGCCTGCGCACACCGTGCCAGCAGAACAACGTGTTCCTGGACGGCCTGCTGGCCCAGCTCATCGGGCGCGACGACGACGGGAACGTGGTGCGGCGGGCCGGCGTCATGGCGATCGTGCTCGCCGCCGGCGAGGTGCGATCAGGCGACGAGATACGGGTCGAACTGCCGCCGCTGCCGCACGTCCCCCTCGAGCCGGTCTGAGCGATAGCGTCCGTCAGCGGCTGGTTCCTGCTGTTGGTTGCGAGGGCAATTCGAGGGCGGGTCGGTTGGAGTTCGGCAGCAACTCGATGCCCTTGCCGAGACTGACTTCCGCCACGAGATCGATGTCGACCCGGCGGTGCGCGATCTCGTCGGAGTCTACGAACAGCCGAACGGTAACGTCGGACTTTCCGCTGCGCAGGTTGACGATTCGCCCGTGCTCGATGCCGGCCGCGAGAGCGGTGATGTGGACGTCGACCTCGACGCGAACATGGAACGTGACGGCGGCCAGCTGGTCGATCAGCAGATCGATAGCTGCCGCGTTCGTGAACCCGATCGTGTGATCGGCGAGATTGACCACCTCGCAGGACCCGGGATCGTCGAGCGTGCGCCGGGCGGCTTTCGTCAACCGCGTTGAGGTCTGCCAACCGCCACGCACGATCGTGACGAGATCCGTCGCCATGGCGCGGCCGATCAAGGTCGCGAGTTCGGCCCACACCAGATCGCGGGCGAGCGTCGGCACGGCCGTGTGCAGCTCGCCGGCGCGCACGCCGCGCTGCAGCCGGTGTTGCAGGGTCTCGTGGCGTTGCAGGGCCTCGTCCGCGTTGTGCCGTCGCGATGCCGGAAACAGCAGCGTCAGCGCAGTCTGTGATTCCGTCGCTGCCTGATTGGTCGTCATCGGTTCGGAGCCTCCTCGAGTTGGCACGAACTCGCACTGGTATCGCGCAGTACAAGACGTACGGACGCCGCGGGCCACGCGTGGCCGTTGCGCTCGGTCAAAGCTGCGGCAGCACGCGATGCCGTCGTCCACTGCACGTGTCCGCGGTACCACAGCTGCGCTTTGCGGCGCCGCCGGCCGCGCACGGCTCGGGTCACCGCTGCGGCTCCGACGATGACGACCACCGCCCCGATTCCGGCGCCGACAACCACGGGCCAGTCGACAATTCGGCCGCCGCTTGTGGTCGTGACGACGGCGACCAGCTCGGCACTGACGACCGTGCCGTACGGCACCTCGACGCCCGCATCAGGATGCTGAGCACCGACGACGCCGACGCTGTCTGTTGTGCTGAGAACCAGGTGGGTGCCGAGCGCGCTCCTTGCCTGGTCGACAGTGAGAGTTCGTATCGCCGGGACGACGGCCCACGGTTGGAGCGTGAAGTAGACGCGACTGTGCGAGGGCACAAGCGTTCCCGCTGCCGTCGTTTGGGCGGCGACGTGCCCGTGCGGCATGGCCGTCGAATATCCGCCGAGGAGCTGTCGAGCGTGCAGTGTCGCCAGTGCCGCGTTGAGGCTGAGGTCCTGCAGCGACGGGACGGCGACCAGTGTCGGCGTCGGCGTCGGTGTCGGCGTTGGGACGACCGCGACGACTGTCACTGTCGTTGATGCAGTCGCGCAGCAGCCGCTGGTGTTCAGTAAGCCCGGAACCTGTGTCGCCGCGCAGCTCTGGTCGCAGGCCATGATCTGGTGGCTGCCCTCGATCGCCTGCATCGGGATCTGCAGGGTGCCGGTCAATGTCCCCGCGTTCACGTCGCACGTCGAGACGCCGACTTGCTGGTCGAAGTCGAGCTGGCAACTCTTCCATCGAACTGACGTGCCATCGATCGCGAGCGTGCTCCCGGCTGGGGCACTCTGCGGCGTAGCCGCGATCGCTGGAGCGGGCGGCGGGACGAATATCGTCGGGGCCTGCGCGGCTGCTGTTGCTGAGGCGCTAGGCGTCGCGAGGACGGCCATGATCGCGACGGCCGCAACCCACACGATGGCGCCGAACGCCACGAGCAACCGCGGCGCGGCTTCGCGAAAGCGGCGTGGACGCATCGTGCACCTCCTCCACGCAGAAGAGTGACCGGTGCTGTGTACTGATACGTCGGGTTTGCGGGCCGGCATGTCGATTGGGCTCGCGGCCATAGATTCGGGTAACACTGTCCCGATGAGCCATGACCGGCTGCGACCGTCGACCGACCTTTCGGCGGCCGCCTGGATCGCGCCTCGCCTTCGCGGTGATTTTGCCAGCACCGTGAGCAGCGTCGTCCCGACCGGATTCGAGGCTTACGCCCGGATCCTGCATCCAGCCGTCGCCGCCACCGGCGAACGGGTCCGGTGGGGCTCAGTCGCCGCGGCATTCGACGCGGTCGAACACGGGTTGATGCAGTTCCATGCGCTCGCTGGGGTGAGCTGGTCGACACAGGAGATCAAGACTGAGGCGTGGACCGGCTCGGCGCCCACCGATGGAGATCTGGAACCCGAGTTGCTGGCCGCCCTGCTCGACGTCGTGTCGTTGCACACACCGGCGACCGACGAGTGCTGGTTCTGCCTGTGGGACGGCTACGGCTGGATCGCCGAGTCGGTTACGGCGCGCGTCGCGCTTCCCGGCCGCAACTATCTGCTCTATCGAGGACCGCTCGACGCAGCTCTCGAGATGGGTCACTCGCCGTTGGCCGGCTGGTTCCTGCCGCAGTCTCCAAACATCTTCTGGCCGGACGACGCCTCCTGGTGCGTCGCGACCGAGATCGATCTGCCCTACACGTATGTCGGTGGCAGCCGCGATCTCGTCGACGACCTGCTGATCGACGTCCGGCTCGAGGTTTGGGAGGCACACCCCGACGACCCGATCGCGTTCGACACCGACCTGCTAAACAGCTGACCTGTCGGTGCGCGCCGGCCCGCAGATTGCCGCTGCAACGCGGTCGGCTTCGGTGACCCACCACTCCTGCGCCCGCAGCAGCTTCTGTTCCAGGCCGCCGACCCACCAGCGCCTAAAGACCGGATCGGCGTCGGCGGCCGCCCGCATCGCCGGCAGCGNNCGTACGGCAGTCGGGACGACGAGTGCCCGCTGCGCTGCGCTCATGCCGTAGGCGTCGGCGAAGATCCGCGCTCGCGCCGGCACATCGGCGTCCCGTAGGGCTTGGGGTCTGTCGTCGGGATGCATGAGCGGTGTCCACCAGTACATGGCGTTGACGATGTCGGCGACGCGCGTGGTGGGCCGGCTCAGATCAAAGTCGATCAACGCCGCTGGCAGGCCGTCGCGAAAGACGACATTGCCTGGGCAGTAGTCCTGGTGGCTGATCAGCTCAGGTTCTTCGAACGGTGGGACGACGCCGGCCGGCGTTCCCGGAACGCCGCCCCAGGTTGCGCCGGCGGGCGGTACGAAGTCTGCGGCCGCGTCATGAAGGCGGCGGATCAGTCGGGCGAGCGGCGGGAGAACCTCGTTGGTGCAGGCGTAGTCGGGCAGCGGCTCTTGCGGCACGTCGCCGTCGACGTACGACAGCACCTCACGACCCTGCTCGTCATAGCCGAGAGGTATCGGTGCGTCGCGAAAACCCTTGCTATGCAGGTGTTTCAGGTAGCTCTGGATCGTGGCGGTGAAAGGGCGGGTTGGCCGGCGCACCGTGTCGCCGACACGCACGACCTCGGTCACGCCACCGGTGGCCAGCACCTGCTCGCCGTCCGCCTCGGTCATTTGGTCGACCCTACGCTGGCGCGGTCCGTGCTAGATCTTGCGCAGGACCGCGCTCACTCGCCCGAGGATCGTCGCGTCGTCGCCGGGGATCGGTGCGTAGTTCGGGTTGTGCGGCATCAGCCAGATGTGCCCGTCGCGCCGCTTGAACGTCTTCACGGTCGCTTCACCGTCGATCATGGCGGCCACGATGTCGCCGTTGTCGGCCACCGGCTGTTGGCGTACGACCACCCAGTCGCCGTCGCAGATCGCGGCGTCGACCATCGAGTCGCCGACGACCTGCAGCATGAACAGCGTGCCGTCGCCGACCACGTGGCGGGGGAGCGGGAACACGTCGTCGATGGCCTGCTCGGCGAGGATCGGTCCGCCGGCCGCGATGCGCCCGACAACCGGGATGTAGGCCGGCGCGGGCCGGGCGTTACCGCTCTCGGTTTCGTCGAAGGGCGCGCCCGTATCGGGGCTGCGATGCGAACGGGGCTCGGACGTCGAGGTGCCGGCGACCTCGCCGGGGATCCGGACTTCGACCGCGCGCGGTCGGTTCGGGTCTCGGCGCAGATAGCCCTTCTTTTCGAGCGTCGTGAGCTGGTGGGCGACGCTCGACGTCGAGGTCAGGCCGACCTGCTCGCCGATCTCGCGCATGCTCGGCGGGTAGCCGCGCCGCTCGACCGAGTCGCGGATCACGTCGAGGACCCGGTGCTGGCGCGGAGTCAGCCCCGTCTCGTCGGGCGGTCCGTCGGGGAAATCGCTCACCGCCGCGAGGGGACGGCCGGGTTCGCGGCCTGCTGAGTCGCCTGGCGACATCGGCGCTCCTTGGTCTGAAGTGGCTGGTCTCAGTCGTTGATCGATTGGGCTGACCGTAGCCCTTTCTCGACCGCGGTTCAAACATCTGTTCGAACGTGTCGTTGGTTTTGTCGGCGGGATGGGGTACAACTTCGTACAGGCGTTCGATCGAACACTCGTTCGAGCGTTACCGGCACGATTCGCGAGCTTCCTTCCCCGGAGGTCGTCATGAGCCCGCAGCCCGCATCCATCCAAACGGTCGTCGATTTCGCCTCAGCACGGCACCGGACGTCGGGCTCGTCCGCGCTCGCGCCGGATATATGCGCTGCGCCCGACGTCTTCGAGACACTCGTGATCAGCGCCGTCCCGCCCTTCGAGCGGGCCGCCGCGCTGCGCGTCGTCCCAGCCCCGTTGACCGTGAGCCGGCCGGGCTCGTCGCGGCTGGGGGCGGCCTCGTCTGAGTCGGCGCGTGCTCCGCAGCCGATCCGGCTGACCCGCCGCGGCCGGCTGGTGCTGCTCCTCGTGGCGATCATGCTGATGCTGTTCGGATTCTCGATCGGGAAGTCGGTGTCGTTCGCCTCCACCGTGCCTGCGCCGGCAACCGGCACCCAGACAGTCGTCGTCCAGCCCGGCGAGACGCTGTGGGCGATCGCGACCCAGATTGCTCCGAAGACCGATCCCCGGGTCACGGTGCAGCGGATCATCGCGCTCAACGGCCTGCGCAACGCCGATGTCCTCGCCGGTCAGCAGCTCGCCCTGCCGTCCTGACCGGGGTTCGAGCGCACCGTCACCGGGGTGGATGTGCCTGTCGCCTGTGAGCGGCGGCCGCGACACGCCGTCCGGCCTGCATTTCTGTCAGTACCGCTTGCCAGAATGGGGTCTGCGGGTCTAGCTTCACCACCACATCTTGTGTCTTACACTGATGTAACTATCCACAAGTAGTGGGCGGTTGTCCCCAAGCCGGGTCCGGTTTGCGCACACGTTTCCCACAGTTGAGTGCACAGGCGAGGGGTGAGCAGGCATGTTTTGCCCGTTCTGCCGCCACTCCGACAGCCGGGTCGTCGACAGTCGGGTGACCGACGACGGCACCGCGATCCGCCGCCGCCGTTCCTGCCCCGAGTGCGGTCGCCGGTTCACCACTCTCGAGACCGCATCGATCTCGGTGGTGAAGCGGTCCGGTGTCACCGAGCCGTTCTCGCGCGCCAAGGTCATCTCCGGTGTCCGCAAGGCCTGCCAGGGTCGCCCGGTCGATGAAGACGCGCTCGCCCTGCTCGCCCAGCGGGTCGAAGACGACCTCCGGGCCGGCGGCTGCAGCGAGATCTCGAGCCAAGACGTCGGGCTCGCGGTTCTCGAGCCGCTGCGAGAACTCGACGACGTGGCCTACCTGCGCTTCGCATCGGTCTATCGCAGCTTCGAGACCCTTGCCGATTTCGAGGCCGAGATCGCCCTTCAACGGGTTGAACACGACTTGCAGCGCGACTCCCGCGAGGAGCCCGCAAAGCCCTAGCGGGCAACCACAAACGACCCTCGCCGGGGGAAATCCGGCGGCCGAAAGCGGTGTTGGACACAGTGTGGAGGAGACAGGTATGACGCAGACGTCACGTGACGCCCAGAGCGCTTCTAGCGCGCCGCAGATTTCGAGGAGGGGGCTGGTCATCGAGCGGGTCTACACCAAGCCCGGCGTGCACCCCTACGACGAAGTCACCTGGGAGCGTCGTGACGTCGTCATGACCAACTGGCGCGACGGCACCATCAACTTCGAGCAGCGCGGTGTGGAGTTCCCCGACTCGTGGTCGGTCAACGCCGCGAACATCGTCACGACCAAGTACTTCCGCGGTGCGGTCGGCACCGACCAGCGCGAATGGTCGCTCAAGCAGCTCATCGACCGGGTCGTGCTCACCTACGTGAAGGCCGGGCAGGTGCACGGCTACTTCGCGACCGTCGACGACGCCACGATCTTCGAGCACGAGCTGACCTACGCCCTCCTCCACCAGGTGTTCAGCTTCAATTCGCCCGTCTGGTTCAATGTTGGGACAAATGCTCCCCAACAGGTATCAGCTTGTTTTATCCTCGCAGTCGATGACAAAATGGACAGTATCCTCGACTGGTACAAGGAAGAGGGGATGATCTTCAAGGGCGGTTCGGGCTCAGGTGTGAACCTCTCCCGGATCCGTTCCTCGAAGGAGCTGTTGTCGTCGGGCGGGACGGCGTCCGGCCCGGTGTCGTTCATGCGTGGTGCCGACGCGAGTGCCGGCACGATCAAGTCCGGCGGTGCGACGCGACGCGCGGCGAAGATGGTCATCCTCGACGTCGACCACCCCGACATCGAGGAGTTCATCGAGACGAAGGCGCGCGAAGAAGACAAGATCCGGGTGTTGCGCGATGCCGGCTACGACATGGATCTCGGCGGTCGTGACATGTCGAGCGTGCAGTACCAGAACGCCAACAACTCGGTGCGGGTCAACGAAGAGTTCATGCGCGCGTTCGAGAACGTCACGCCGTTCGGCCTCAAAGCACGCACCGACGGCTCGGTGATCGAAACGGTCGACGCCAAGGAGCTCATGCGCAAGATTTCCCAGGCTGCCTGGGAATGTGCCGACCCCGGCATCCAGTACGACGACACGATCAACGACTGGCATACGTGCCCGGAAACCGGACGAATCACCGCAAGTAACCCCTGCTCAGAATACGTACATTTGGACAATTCAAGCTGTAACCTCGCATCTCTCAACCTAATGAAGTTCTTGAAGGACGACGACAGCTTCGACGCGGTCACGTTCGCCAAGGTGGTCGAGTTCGTCATCACTGCGATGGACATATCGATCTGCTTCGCAGACTTCCCGACCGAGAAGATCGGTGACACCACCCGTAAGTTCCGGCAGCTCGGCATCGGTTACGCCAACCTCGGTGCGCTGCTCATGGCAACCGGCCACGCCTACGACTCCGACGGTGGTCGCGCGCTCGCGGCCGGCATCACCTCACTAATGACAGGCACCGCATACAAGCGGTCGGCCGAACTGGCCGGCGTCGTGGGTCCCTACGAGGGCTATGCACGCAACGCCGAGGCGCACACCAGGGTCATGCGCAAGCACGCCGCAGCCAGCGATTCCATCCGTAGCGTCGCAATCATCGACCGCGAAGTCATCCGGATGGCGAACAAGGCGTGGCAAGACGGCCTGAAGATCGGGGAGCAGAACGGCTGGCGCAACTCGCAAGCCTCGGTACTCGCGCCCACCGGCTGCCTCACCGGTGACATGGTCATCACGACCGACCGCGGCCTCACTCGTTTGTCAGAGCTTGGCGATGTCTACGGCGGTCGCTGGCAGGATGTCGACTTCAAAGTGTCGACCGACGAAGGGCCACGCGACGCGACCAGGTTCTTCGTCAACGGTGAGGAGCCAACCCGTCGCATCGTCACTGCGGGTGGCTACAACATCCAGGGCACGCTTGCGCATCGGGTGAAGGTCATCGACTCGTCGGGTGAGTGGGTTTGGAAGCGACTCGCCGACATCACGTCGGGCGACGTCCTGCCGATGCAGCTCGGCACGATGATCGGCGAGCCTCGCCGGGTGCCGCTGCCGGTCCTTGACCAGGCCTACTACGTCGGCGACCGTCACACGCATGTGCCCGACGCCGTCGACGAAGACTTGGCGGAGCTTGTGGGCTACTTCATGGGCGACGGAAGCCTCCATGCCAAGGGCATCCGTCTTTGCGTCGCCGACACCGACCTCGACGTCGTCGAGCGTATTCGGCTGCTGAGCAAGGGTTTGTTCGGCCTTGAGCCGGTCGTCACCGCGCAGCAGGGTTACCAGGAAGTCACGTTGCAGTCGGTTCGGCTCGCTCGCTGGTGGCAGGCATCCGGCTTCGCGAAGACGCTGCCGTCCGTCGACCACGTGGGTAAGGGCTGGACGCCGCGCATACCGTCTGCGTTGCTCGAGACGAACGATGTCGCCGTCTACACCGCCTTCCTTCGAGGTCTCTTCGAAGCCGACGGCACGGTCGCCGCCGGAGTTCCGTCCGTCTCGACTTCGTCCGCAAGCTTCGCCGCTGAGCTCCGCACGCTGCTCCTCGCGGTCGGTCTGCCGACCACCACTCGCGAAACCGTGAGCGGCTTCGGTGGCCCGATCTTCCAGGTCCGCATTCGCAATCTCGACCACGCCGCTGCTTACGCAGAGGCGATCGGATTCCTCAGCAACCGCAAGGCACGGTTGGTCGAAGAAGTCTTCGCCGCGCAGTCGGGCAACCGCGACCGCATTCATCTCCCGCGCGAGGTGTGGGACACGATCGTGCCCATCGACTCGCCGCTTCGTTCGGTGGTCGTCTCGTCGCTCGCCAAGAGTGGCGGTGTTTCTCGCACGATTGCGATGCAGGTCTTCGGTGAGACCCACGATGACCGGATCGCCCACGCCCTCGGCTACATCTTCGAAGAAGTCACCGCGAACGAGGACGGTGGCGTCCAGCCAACCTACGACCTGTCGGTGCCTTCGAACGTCACCTATGTCGCTTCGGGATTCGTAAGCCACAACACCATCGGTCTGATGATGGATTGCGACACCACCGGCATCGAGCCAGACCTTGCTCTGGTGAAGTTCAAGAAGCTGGTCGGTGGCGGCTCGATGCAGATCGTCAACCAGACCGTGCCGCGCGCGCTGCGCAATCTGGGCTACCAGGAGGAACAGGTCGAGGCGATCGTCGAGCACATTGCCGAGCACGGCAACGTGGCCGATGCACCAGGCTTGCGCCAGGAGCACTACGAGGTATTCGACTGCGCGATGGGCGAGCGGTCGATCTCGGCAATGGGCCACGTGCGGATGATGGCTGCCGCGCAGCCTTTCCTTTCCGGCGCAATCTCGAAGACCGTGAATTTGCCGGAGACCGCGACTGTCGAAGACGTCGAGGAGGTCTACTTCCAGGGTTGGAAGCTGGGCCTGAAGGCGCTCGCGATCTACCGCAACAACTGCAAGGTCGGCCAGCCGCTGTCCGACGCGCGGGAGAAGAAGACCGACGTCGCCGATGCCGCACAGACTGAGTACAAGCCGGTCCGCAAGCGGCTGCCGAAGCGTCGTCCGTCGCAGACCGTGTCGTTCGCGGTCGCGGGCGCCGAGGGCTATCTGACGGCCGGCTCCTACCCAGATGATGGTCTCGGCGAGGTGTTCCTCAAGCTCGGCAAGCAGGGCTCGACGCTGGCTGGCGTGATGGACGCGTTTTCGATCGCCATCTCGATCGCGCTTCAATACGGCGTCCCGCTCGAGGCTTTCGTCTCGAAGTTCGTGAACATGCGCTTCGATCCCGCTGGCCTCACCGACGACCCCGACGTGCGGATGGCGCAGTCGATCATGGACTACATCTTCCGGCGCCTGGCGCTGGACCACATGCTCTTCGACGAGCGGGCCGCACTGGGCATCCACACCGCGACCGAGCGGGCCCGGCACCTGGACACCGGCTCGTACGAGACGCCGGTGGACGTCGAGGAGCTGGAGGACGAGCTCGAGACCCGGGCCCAGTCCGCACCAGTGACCACCCAGGGACACCACCCCGCATCGGGAGGCACCGAGACGCCCGCCCCGCCGGCAGTCGCGCAAGCAGCGCCCGCCGGGGTGCACTCCTCCGCCGAGCTGATGGAGAAGCTCCTCGGTACCGCCGCGGACGCGCCGATGTGCTTCACCTGCGGGACCAAGATGCGGCCCGCCGGCTCCTGCTACGTCTGCGAAGGGTGCGGCAGTACCTCCGGCTGCAGCTGATGCAAACGGTCAGGGGATGTCGCTGCTGGATCGGTTGCCAATGTCCGTAGATCGGTCAGCAATGTCCCTGTTTCGGTCCGCCGGACATTGACGTGCGAAGTCCCGACTTCGATGGCGAGGCCGGGGGTCTGTGTACCAATATGTCCGCCGTGCCATCGGCGGGCAGGTTGCGGACTGCGTCCCGACGCCGGGTCAGCCGCAGCTGGCGTCGGCGTTCTCTATGAGCGACTGGTGCGTCGCGGCCCACCGCTGGGCCACCGCAGGCTTCTCAGTTCTTGTCGCCCACGGACCCGATCGTGACAGGTGCGCCGCTCGAATCGGCCAGGCAAGGCTCCGCTTCACGCGTGCAGCCTCGCCGCAGATCAGTGCGTCCGATCAGCCGCGGGTACTGGCGCGGCGTGACGCCTCAGGCTCGCGCCTCTCGATCCGAGTCCACCCGGTCCAACCACGCTCGGCGATCAGCTCCCGCAGTCGCGCGACGACGGGATGGGAAGCATCGGCGAACGAGTCCATCAGGCCGATGAACGCCGCGTCCGTCATGTGCTCGTCCTGCCGGTCCAGCTCCCCGTCGGCCGCCGCTTGCTCGAGCAGCTCGCTCATCAGGTCGGCCGTCTCGCGCAGGAGCTCCTCATCCTCCCAGTTCCCTGCTATCCGACTGATGAGCTGGTAGAGCCGGACAACCTTCGGGTTTTCCAACTGGGCCATCTTTTCGGCCATGAGCGCCGGGATCGCTTCCGGCCATCGGGCCGCCATCAGGATCCAGGCATCTCGCTCGGGCTCGATGACCGCCTCCGGCGTTCCAGTGGCACGCAGGCGGCCCAAATACTCGACCACCTCCTTTGGGAGAGCCAACGAATCGCCGGAGCCGAGCTGCGCGATCCGCCGGCGGTGCTCCTTCAGCGCGCGGATGTGCGCCCGTAGCTGCTGGTCGATCTCGGCGGTCGCGGCGGCGAGCACGTTGGTCTGCAGCTGCGCCTGCGTGATTGCGCCCGCCTGGAAGGCGCCGAGGTTCACGAAGATGTCGTTCGCGCCGGCCCACACGGAGTAGAGCGCGTTCGGATCGGCGGCTCCGTTGCCGCGCGCGAGATACTCGTCGATCTGCGTGCTCACCGGGCGCTGCGCCGCGCCCGGAGGCGTGAGGGGCGAGGCGGTGGCCACGCGAGCGCCGCCCTGCGCGAAGATGTTGCCGTTGCTCGCGTTGCTGGGACCGGGCGTGACGCCGTAGAACGTCGAGATCGATTCGGAGAACACGGGCCCGGGGTTGGTCGTGAAG
>PLCK01000281.1 GCA_003134755.1 Actinomycetota bacterium
CGAAAAACCTGGGATGTCTGCCGAATAGCGGATGTTCGGTGGTCGCGTTCGGCGACGTGGTTCCGGACTTCGCACCAGTAGTTAGCATCGCGATCGGATGGTTATTGCTCGGCCGCCGCGTGGCCGTGATCCTTGTGGAAATCAGCTCGCCCACGTCGTCCTCGTGGCTCGAGCCAGCCGGGCGACGTTCAAGCTTGCCCAAGGATCTGTCGACAGGTTGGCGGTATTTGCTGATTTGCTGCCATCCGGAGGACGTCGTGAAGCCCCATCGTCCGAGCGCGCCTGAAGTCGAGTCGCCGTGGGCGGGGTCCATCCTTCCCGGCCGCCCATTCGCACCCGCGGGGGTGCCGCCGCAGCCTCCGGTCGCCGGACCGGCGCAACCCGCGCCCGTTCCCGCGCCCATGGCACCGGCGGTCGGGTTGGAGTACCCGATGGGTACGCCGGGTTCTCCCGCAGGTGCATCCTTCGATCCGCATTACGCGGCGGCCGGCCCGTTCGGTGGACCGCAGCTCCCGCCGCAACAATTCGGTCCGCCTCAGCACCTCGGGGGGCAGCCGCAGATCTCCCCTCTCCCGCAGATCGGTCACGGTCGCCGCCCGACGCGCGGGAGGGCGGGGACGTCGCGCACCACCGTGCTTCTCGTCGTAGCGGTTGTACTCGCACTGGCCGGGGGTGGCTACTACGAAGCGCCCAAGCTGCTGACGTCGAAGAAGGCGCCCACCGCCGCCCCTGTCGCGCATCACGCAGGCACGCCTGGTGCGGCAGTGCCCGGTGCGGAAGTGCCCTCCGCTGCTCCGAGTTCGGCTGCCGTGAGTTCGGCGCCCGGCGCCGGCGGGCCGCCCATGACCCCTCGGTTGACGGCTATCGCGTTGCAGCCCGCTGACCTGCCCGCCGGCTGGGTGGGGGCCGCCCATGCTCCGGACCTGAACTCCGCCGCTGAAGACGCCGCGTTCGTCAGCTGCGTCGGCGGCCGCGACACCCACACGGACGAGACGGGCGACTCCAACTCCCCGGATTACTCGCTGGGCAACGCGACAATCTCATCTGATGCCACGAGCTTCCGGTCCCAAGCCGACGTGACTAACGACACCGCCATCATCAAGAGTCCGAAGATGTCTGGCTGCTACCAGAAAATGGCGGCTGCCCAGTTGGCCGCGTCGCTACCGACCGGTGCCACGCTAAATAGCGTGTCGATCGTGGTCGTCCCCGGTGCCGGCGGCGGGCCGAGCAACGTGATCGCCACTGCAGCCGGCAAGGTCAGCCTCACGGTCTCGGGCAAGGTGGGCATCGTCTACGTCAACGTCGCTTTCATCGTCGGTCCAGTGACCGAAGCCGAGGTCGACTTCATGAACCTCGGAGCGCCAGTGCCCGCAACCATCAGGGGCCCGCTGATCGCCAAGGTTGCCGCACGCGCTGCAGCAGTAGCCGCCGCGTAGGCATCAAGCTGCCACGGATCAAGAAGCACGTCTGCGCCATTTTGGGTTTGCCGGCATCACGCACATTTGCGTTTCGTTCGCGAACGGCGCGCGCGAGTGCCGCTTCGCACAGTGTGATGTTCAACGGGCACCTGAGCGGCCGGGGATGGATCCGCTACAAATCGACAATGGCCGCGATCATCGGCGGCATCTTCGTGGTCCTCGGGATCTGTATGGCCACCGGCGTCCTCGGCCCGATTCGCTGACTCTTTCGCGCCGGAAGGCNNGTCGCCCGACTCTGCCGCTGTTACGCGGGTTCGGCCGTGCCGAATAGCGGATGTTTCATCGGCGCCTCGCGGGCTCCGCCGTTGTGGGATTGTTATCGCCGTGAGGTCAGTGAGTGGGTCCCTGCCCTTGCGTGGTCGGCCCGGTTTGCTGCCAGAGTGGCTGCCGAAGCGACCCGAGTGAGCCGGTATTTGTGGCCGTGTTTCTGCTCGCCATAGGGCCTTTCCTCCTCGCGGCCCGCGTGCTCCCGCTCCTCGCCCGGCGAGCCGGCTTGCACCTCCGTGCAGCGCTTATGCGCGGAGCTCCAAAGAGCTTCGACGACTACCTCGGATCCTTCGACTTCATCGGCGGCCTCGCGTTCACAATCGGTGACCTTGCCTATGCGACCGCCTGGTCTCTTAACTCGTCCCGACTCGTAGACGTAGCGGCGTTGGTGGGTGTCGCCCTAGTTACCGGTTGCGCTGGTAGTTGGTGGATGGTCCTGCGAGGTCGGTCTCGCTTGGTCAAGTCGCGACCTGCACGGGCTCGGCGCTAGCCAACGCGGTCCCATCGAGCCAACCGAAGGCCGAACCTGCGAGTAAGTACAGCAGGAACACGACCATGGCCATCGCCAGGACAAGACCGAGCGACACGGCAAGCACGCATCGGTAGAGGTCGCGGACAAGTCCCACATTGCGAGTACGGGGTCTCGTTGCCAGCTTTCTCGTCGAATTGGCTCGGTTCCTCCGCGACCACATCGCTGCGTGCCGGCCGGGCTCTGAAACACCCTCTATTGCCGCTGGTCGACGCTTGCCACAGCCGCGAGCGCTACGCGGGATGACACAATGCAAGCGCTTGGTTCACCCGCCGCTCAATCTCCATCGTCTTGGCGAGGGTCAGCATGTCCGTGCGCTCATCTGGGGACACAGGCTTCTCGCTTTCGGCGAGGAGATCCGCCATCTGCTCCAGAGCTAGGCCCAGTTCGTTGTGGTCGATGAACTCAGTGATCAGGGCGTGCGAATCGGCGGGGAGCCGATCGCTCAAGCGGATCTGTAGGCCGCGCAAACGCCCGGCTATGTCCTCGTAGTAGGCCGCGTCCATACCTGAGATGTTCACACCTCAATGGAGATCGAACGCACCAACATGCCGCTTTGAAGACGCGCGTTCGGTCGTGCCGAGGCAGATGATCGGCTCACGTGAGCTGCGGCTGCGTTTTGCCGAAGCGGCTACGAGTGTTGTGGCAGCCGCTGGCTGGCCGGCCCCGCCGACAGGGTGGGCGCCGGGATCGGGTTGGCAGCCCGATCCGGGCTGGCCGGAGGTCCCGCCTGGTCACCAGTGATGGCAGCCATGTATGGACAGTTTCGCCAACCCTTGAGAGCCAGAGCGGGCGCACCAGCACGCCGGTCAGGCGCGTTTGGTTTCGGCAATACAGCCGTAACCAACTGGTCGCGCTTTAGACACCTGAACTTTCCCTCCCGGGCTAGCCACGGCGGAACAGTAACTCCTGCCCTTGTAGCAATTCACGCTTACTCGACTAAGGGAGTTGCACCATGTCGAAGTACCACCGTCGGGGCGCCATCGGATTGACTGCGGTCGGCGCCGTAGCGATGTGTGCCTTGTCGACCCTGCCTGCGAACGCTTCGCCTGCCTCGAACAGCGCGCACGCGGGTAAACACGTCCTGCTGATCTCTGTCGATGGCATGCACCAGAGTGACCTTGACTGGTACATCGCCCACCACCCGAGTTCGATGCTGGCCAAGCTGACTCGCACCGGCAGTGAGTACACCAACGCGGCAACGTCGAACCCGTCGGATTCCGACCCTGGCGGTACCGCGTTGATGACGGGCGGCAACCCGAAGACGACCGGCATCTTTTACGACGTCGAATACAGCCACACGACTGATGAACCCGGCGCTGCCTGCACCCCGGGCCAGCCGGCTACCGGCGGCGACGTTATCTACGACTCGCCCGACGACAAGTTGGCGAACGTCAACGACTTCATCAACCCGGCGAACGGCACCTTCCCGTCCTTCGACGAGAACGGGTCGATCTTCGCCAACGGTGTCGACACCAACCCGGCCGCGATTATGAACCTGAAGAACGACGCCTCGTCGTTCAACACCGCGACCTTCCCCGTCGACCCGGCGACCTGCAAAAACATCATGCCGTGGGACTACCTCGGCGATAACACGATCTTCCAGGTCATCCACAACGCTGGCCTTCGCACCGCCTGGTCTGACAAGCACGCCGTCTATATGTCGTTCAACGGCCCGGGATCGAACGGGCAGAGCATCGACGACTACTTCGGCCCGGAAATCGACTCGCAGGCGGTCGAGCCGAACGGCGTACCTTACCCTCAGGACAACGACTGGGCCCACATCGATGCTGCTACCAAGCAATACGACGGCTACAAGGTCCAGGCCATCCTGAACGAGATCGACGGTCTCGACCACTCGGGCACGACCAAGGTCGGCACCCCGGCGATCTTCGGCATGAACTTCCAGACTGTTTCGGTCGCGCAGAAGATCCCCTCCACCCCGACGACGTTGATCGGTCCGGACAAGAACGGCAACTACACCACCAGCGCCCCGCAGGCGGGTGGCTACCAGTTCGTCAACGGCAAGCTCGTCCCCGGTCCGGTCCTGTCGAGCGCCCTTGATTACACCAACGGTCAGCTCACCCGCATGGTCGCAGAGATTCACAAGGACGGACTCTCGGCCTCGACGACAATCATCGTCACGGCCAAGCACGGCCAGTCGCCGCAGAACCCGAACGAACTCGTCACCATCCAAGACGGACCGATCATCAGCGCGATCAACGCCGCGTGGGCGCAGACCCATCCCAGCAACACCAAGCTCATCGTCGCCGGAACCGACGACGACCTATGGCAGTCCTACCTCTCGGACAACTCGCACGCCGCAGACGACTTCGTCAAGAGCTACTTGTGGAACCACACCGCTCAGGGATACGACGTCAACCACAACCCGGTGACCGTCCAGCACTCCGGCCTCAAGCAAATCTGGGCCGGCGCTGATGCCGCCTACTTCTTCGGCGTCTCGGTCAACAACGGTCACTACCCCGACGTCTTCGGCAAGGTCCAGGAAGGCGTCGTCTACTCAAAGCCGACGAAGCTCGCCGAGCACGGCGGTATGAACGTCGGCGACCAACACGTCTTGATGGTCGTCAACGGTCCGAACATCCCAGCCCAGGTCCGTTCCGCCGCCGTCGAGACCACCCAGGTCGCGCCGACGATCCTTGCTGTCTTGGGGCTCAACCCCGCCGCGCTCACCGCCGTGAAGACTGAGGGCACAAGAGTCCTTCCCGGCCTCACCCGCTCTCACCGGGGCCGCTGACCGGGGCCGAGCAATGAGCATCGCGTAGTCGGCGAGACACACCAAGGGAGGCCGGGGCCATTCGCCCCGGCCTGCCCTGGTTCCGGCGCCCACTCGGGTCGTGGCTGACCAAACAACCACATCAGCTAAGGAGCGCAGACAGGCCCTCCTGATCGGCATGCTGTCGACCCGTTCCGGCCGTTCGCCGCGGTCGCGGGAAACACCCTGACCTCGGCACCATAGACGGCCAAAACGACGGCGGACGGCAGACCGTTGCGGGCGATCTGCCGGTTCACTGCCTCGATCTGACGTCGTGGGTTCGTCATCGGGTTGTCGGTGCGTAGAACGGCCTTCAGGAGTCCGGCCGCAACGAAGAGCCCAGCGGCGCGCAACGGGTCGGCGGTCCACCGGCGAAGATCCGCGACCACCCGCGGCAGGCCCAGCGGCTTCACAACCGGCACCCGCTCTCCTCGAACCGCCCCGCGACATCGTCGGAGAGGCGCCATAGTAACGGGCTCCGGCGCCGTCAGATCTTCATCTGTTCGTTCAACTTTGCAATGATCTGCCAATCACCGCACCACGAGGGCAACAACCGAACTGAGAACTTCCCAACATCCGCACATGCCGCAATGACGCGCGTTCGATCGTGCCGAGGAGCGCGCGTAAGCGGAGGATAC
>PLCK01000088.1:0-4582 GCA_003134755.1 Actinomycetota bacterium
GGTCGTCGTACCAGCTGTCGGCCTCCTCTTCGGTATCAGCGGTCTCCGCTTTGAAGAATTCAGGGATGTAGTCGAACATGAAACGCTTGCCCGCGGAGTTTCGCAGGACACCGCCGTCGCCGCGCACGGATTCCGTGATGAGCAGACCGCGGACCGAAGGCGGCCAGACCATGCCGGTGGGGTGGAATTGGACGAATTCCATATTGACAAGCGGAGCGCCGGCTTGCATCGCGAGTGCGTGGCCGTCGCCGGTACCTTCCCAGGAGTTCGTCGTGATCTTGAACGATCTGCCGATGCCGCCCGTGGCCAGGATTACCGCGGGAGCTTCGAACACGACGAGCCGGCCGGATTCACGCCAGTAGCCGAACGCGCCGGCAATTCGAGACGCGTCACCGGAGGCGTCGTCCAGGAGCAACTCGGTAATGGTGCATTCCATGTAGACGTCGATCCCGATCGACACTGCCCGCTGCTGCAAGGTTCGGATCATCTCCAGGCCGGTGCGGTCACCGACGTGCGCGAGACGGGCGTAGCGGTGGCCGCCGAAGTCACGCTGGGAGATCTTGCCTTCCTTGGTGCGGTCGAACAGCGCGCCCCAGCTCTCGAGTTCCCAGACCCGGTCGGGGGCTTCCTGCGCGTGCAGCTGCGCCATCCGCCAGTTGTTGAGCATCTTGCCGCCGCGCATCGTGTCGCGGAAGTGCACCTGCCAGTTGTCCTCGCTCCACACGTTGCCCATAGCCGCGGCGATGCCGCCTTCGGCCATCACCGTGTGCGCCTTACCCAGCAAGGACTTACACACGACGGCGGTCCTCGCACCCGCTTCGTGCGCGCCGATGGCTGCGCGCAGCCCGGCGCCGCCCGCTCCGATCACGATGACGTCGTAGGAATGCCGCTCGATATCGCTCATTGATCGCCCATTGTCAGAAGAACCTCAGGTCGGTGATCGTGCCGGACGCAACGAGCCGCACATACACGTCCGAAAATGCTACCCACAGAAGAGAAACCCAGGCGATCTGCATGTGGTAGCGGTTGTACTTCGTGACGTGCGTCCACAGCCAATAGCGCACCGGGTGCTTGGAGAAATGATTCAAGCGGCCGCCGATGATGCTCCGGCACGAGTGGCAGGACGCGGTGTACGACCACAGGAAGAACGCGTTAAGCAGCAGGACGAGCGTGCCGAGACCGGCGTGGCCCCATTTGCCGTCGTGGTTGCGGAACGCGATTACCGCGTCGTAGGTCAGGATGATGTTGAGCAGGAACCCGAGGTAGAAGAAGTACCGGTGGACGTTCTGCACGATCAGCGGGAAGCGCGTCTCGCCGGTGTACTTCTTGTGCGGCTCGGCGACCGCGCACGCCGGGGGCGACAGCCAGAACGACCGGTAATAGGCCTTCCGGTAGTAGTAGCAGGTCATCCGGAACCCGAGCGGCACGATCAGGATGATGATCGCGGGCGAAGTGAAGAACCAGTGCCCGAAGACGCCGATATGCGGGACGCCGTTCGAACCGGCGACCGTGCCGCACTTCGTCGCCAGGCACGGCGAGTAGAAGGGCGAGATGTACGGCTCGTAAAAGTAGTCGCGATCGATGAATGCGGCCCAGGTCGCGTAGACGATGAAGCTGAAGAGAATGCCGAAGGTCACCAGCGGCTGGATCCACCAACGGTCGGTGCGCAAGGTCTTGGCGCCGATGGCAGCCCGGCGCCCGACTCGGCCCGGCGGTTGCCCGTCGCCTGACGTCGGGACTTCGCGCTGGAGGGTCATCGGCCCGCCTTCTCCCGCTACGTGGTGCTGACCGGATCGCGCACGGGAGCACGCCCGAGCGTCCACAACTTACGCCCGGGGCGGGTGGCGCCCCCAGGGCCGGGGCATGTGTCGTCGGTCACGTCCGGGCGACCGGGCCGCGGCTGGCCCCGGCCGGTGCCCAGCCTCAGCCGCCGCAACCCTCGTTCGACTCGAGGTAGAAGCCAGTACGGGCCGCCGGTGCCACCACTACGGTCACCTCGTTCATGATCGGCGTCCCCGTCGCGGGATCGGTCGTGACCTGCACCCCGGGCATTGTCGTGGTGATGTCGAGAACGCAGATGTAATCCCACGCCGGAGCGCCGTTGGCTGTGCAGCTGTGGAACGTGAACTTCTTCACCCACTGGCGTTCGGCTTCGAACTGATCCCGCGAAGTCGGCGTCGTCACGTGCCTGATGGCGGCTTCGTTGCCGGTGTTGTAGGCCGCGACCAGGTACTTCATGCTCGCCTCGGGCGTCGCGAAGTGCGGAACGCCGGCTGCCGCCGGACTCGCCGTCGGCCCGGTGACGGGCGCGATGNNGGCGCGACGGGCGCGGGCGCCGACGCTGCCGCTGGTGCTGAAGCGACTGGCGCCACCAAGACGGGCTCTGGGGCGGCGGCGACCGTCGTCGGGCTCGCGCTGGTCGGCGTCCCGGCTGTCTGCGTCTCTGCCGTCCGTGTCGTTGGGTGCGCCGCTGCTGCGTGGGTAGTTGTAGTCGCCCGGCCGGCGGAGGTCTGCGAACCGCAGGCCGCGAGCAGGACGCCGAGCGCGCNNCGTGGTCGTGGTCGTGGTCGTGAGGCGGCCGGCGCCGGCAGTGCTGCTCATCGTTGCCCCCGTGAGTCGTGGTGTGCCGATCAGACGCCCGCCTTGGCCGGCTGGTTGTCACCGGCGGTTGTCGGGGCGGCCGGTCGAGACGTCGCGATTCAGATCGAAGAAGATCGCCAAGCACCTGCCCGGGCGATCGCGGCGTCCAGGGGAAAGTCGTCGTTTCGTGGTTGATACCGTTGACGCTGCACGCGCGTCGAGGACGTGCTCCACGTCGGCCTGACGGTAGGTCTAGGGTAACGACGCCTGTGTCGCCATGCGGCGAGGCGATAGGAGAAGCATGGCTACGGTGGTCGACAGGCCGACTGAGATTTCGTTGCCCTCGAGAGTTCGGGCACACGCGGCCGACTACGTCGGGCTGACGAAGCCGCGGATCATCGAGCTGCTCCTTGTCACCACCCTTCCGGTCATGATGCTTGCAGCCAAAGGGTTTCCTGGGCTCGAGGTTCTGGTCGCGACCCTCGTCGGCGGCACCCTTGCCGCAGGCGCCGCCAACGCGTTGAACTGTTACGTCGATCGCGATATCGACGCCGTCATGCGGCGCACGGCACGGCGGCCGCTGGTCCGCTCGGTGATCCCTCCGCGGAATGCGCTCATCTTCGGGCTCGCGCTCGGGGCGTTGTCGGTCGTCGGCTTGTGGCTCATGACAAATTTGTTGTCTGCGCTGCTGGCTCTCGGCGCGATCGCCTTCTACGTGCTGATCTACACGATGCTGCTGAAGCGGCGGACGTCGTCCAACATCGTGTGGGGCGGCGCGGCTGGCTGCATGCCGGTGCTGATCGGTTGGTCGGCGGTGACCGGATCGCTCTCGTGGACGCCGGTCGTGCTTTTCGCGGTCGTGTTCCTCTGGACGCCGCCGCACTTCTGGGCGCTCGCGATGCAGTTCCGTTCCGACTACGCCGCCGCGAACGTGCCCATGCTGCCGGTCGTGGCCACGCCTGAGTTCGTCGCTGGGCGCATCGTCGCCTACACCTGGGCCATGGTCGCCGCGTCGATCGTGCTCTGGCCGGTCGCGCACACGACCGCGCTGTACCCGGCGGTCGCCGTCGTGCTCGGAGCCCTTTTCCTTCGGGAGACCTACGCGCTGCGGGCGCGGGTTCATGCCGGCGAGCCGGCCCACCCGACCCGGGTGTTCCACCGGTCGATCCACTACCTGTCGCTGTTGTTCCTCGCCGTCGCTGTCGACGCCCTGCTGCAGCACTGGCACTGAGTTTCGCGAGCCTCAGGCCGCTCACCGACGCTCGATTCGGGCGTTTGCGCCACAACGCCGTACCATGGGGTGATTCCCCAATGCGTTTGGAGCGCTTTCCCATGCCCCTGAGTTCCCGCGATGACCTGCGGAATGTCGCGATCATCGCCCACGTCGACCACGGCAAGACGACGCTGGTCGACGCGCTCCTGTGGCAGACGGGCGCGTTCCGGACCGGCCAGGCGGTCGCAGAGCGCGTGCTCGACTCGACCGATCTCGAGCGTGAGAAGGGGATCACGATCCTGGCCAAGAACACTGCCGTGCAGCATGGCGGGGTCACGATCAACATCATCGACACTCCCGGTCACGCCGACTTCGGTGGCGAGGTCGAGCGTGGACTCGAGATGGTCGACGCGGTGTTGTTGCTCGTCGACGCATCCGAGGGANNCCCGACGCGCGCATCGCCGAGGTTGTCGACGAGACGTACGAGTTGTTCATCGATCTGCTCGACGACGGTGTCGATCAGGCGACGGTGCTCGATTTCCCTATCGTCTACGCGAGCGCCCGCGCAGGCAGAGCGTCACTGAATCGGCCGGGCGACGGCGAGATGCCAGACAGCCCCGACCTCGAGCCGTTGTTCCAGACGATTCTGAAAACCGTGCCTGCACCGTCGTTCGACCCTGATGTGCCCTTGCGAGCGCATGTGACCAACCTCGACGCATCGCAGTACCTCGGTCGGCTCGCGCTGCTGCGCGTCCACTCCGGAACCATGAAGCGCGGGCAGCAGGTTGC
>PLCK01000088.1:4590-4776 GCA_003134755.1 Actinomycetota bacterium
CGGCGGGCCCCGGGGACATCGTCGCGATCGCCGGTATCCCTGAAATCACCATCGGTGAGACCATTGCCGACCCTGACGACCCGCGTCCACTGCCCATCATCACGGTCGACGAGCCGAGTTTGTCCATGACAGTCGGCATCAACACGGGGCCGCTGGCGGGCGAGACAGGAAAGAAGCTCACGGCTC
>PLCK01000068.1:0-8924 GCA_003134755.1 Actinomycetota bacterium
CTGTTCGGCCACGCCGGCCTCGAATGGGATCTCACGACGACCTCACCTGAGGTGAGGGCGCAACTGACCGAATGGGTCGCGTTCGCGAAGTCGATGCGCCCGCTGCTGCACACCGGTGAACTCGTTCGCATCGACCGCCCAGCTGACCATGGCACCGTGATGTACGGCGTTGTCGGTCCCGACCGCACGGAGGCACTGTTCTGCGTCGTGCGCTTGCAGACCGGTCCCCGATACGGCACTGCGCCGCTCATGTTCGCCGGTCTCGACCCGCACGCGCGCTACCGCGTGCAGCGGGTGGCCATGCCGGGTGAGGGTCCCGACGTTCATGGCATCGCCCTTCACGACGGTGCCCGCGACCTGGTGGCTCCTGGATCGCTGCTGATGAGTGCCGGGCTGCCTGCACCTAACCTGCGACCCGAGCAGGCGGTGGTCTACCACCTGCGAGCAGCTGCCTGAGCGTCCGGCCGCGGTCTCCTGACCAGCGGGTTGCGGCGATCCTGGCTCGATGCGTGAGACTGGGCACGTGATGAACCTGTGAGTGGCGGCGCCCTGTTCCTAGCTGTGTTCCTGGCCTGCGCGGTCGAAGCTGTCGAGGCGACGACGATCGTCCTTGCGGCCGGCACGGCGCGCGACTGGCGGTCAGCCACCAGCGGGCTGGTCGCGGCGCTGATCACATTGGCCGTCCTGATCGCCGCGCTCGGGCCGGCGCTGTCCGCCGTTCCCTTGCATGCGTTGCGGCTGGTCGTCGGCGCACTGTTGCTGGTGTTCGGGCTGCAGTGGTTGCGAAAGGCGATCCTGCGTGCGAGTGGGTACAAGGCACTGCACGACGAGGCACAGATCTACGCCGACGAGATCGCCGCCGCACGTGATGTGCCTCGTCAGCGCCGTCTTGCGGTACCCGACTGGTACGCGTTCACGTTGGCATTCAAGGGAGTGGTGCTCGAAGGGCTCGAGGTCGTCTTCATCGCGTTGACCTTCGGCACGAACCAACACAACCTGCCGCTTGCCTCGTTGGCCGCCGGGGCGGCAGTGGTGGTCGTAGCCGGTGTCGGTGTCGCCGTGCGAGCACCGTTGGCGCGGGTGCCGGAGAACTCCATGAAGTTCGTCGTAGGCGTCATGCTCACAGCGTTCGGCACGTTCTGGGGGGCCGAGGGTGCCGACGCGAGCTGGCCCGGCTCCGACGCCGCGCTGCCGATTCTCGTCGCGTCGTATGCCATCCTCGCGTTCGGCTTGGTCGCGCTGTTGCGCCGCCGCAGGGAACCCGCCTCCGAGGTTCCGCTGTCACTGGTCGGTCAGCGATGATCAGGTGGCTGCGGCAGTTCGGTGCGTTCTGGTACGACTTCGTGATCGGCGACGACTGGCGGGTCGCGTTCGGCGTCGTCCTCGCGCTCGCCGCGACCTATGGGTTGCATCGCGCGAGGCTCCCCGCGTGGTGGGTGGTGCCGGTCGTCGTCGCGATGTTGTTGCCGTACAGCCTCTGGCGCGCGACCCGGCCCGCGAAAGCGGTCGTGACGCCATCGGTCCCTCCCACGCCATGACCGAGCGGGTCGACGGCTCGTCCTTCGGGCTCGACGAGCTCCCGTACGGCATCTTCTCGACGGATGCCGACGGTGCGGGCGACAGCCGGCGGGTCGGGGTCGCGATTGGCGACCAAATCCTCGACCTGGCAGCGTTTTTCGACGATCCGGTGTTCGCGCAACCGACCCTGAACGCCTTCCTGGCTCAGGGCCGATCGACGTGGGCGACCGTGCGTGGCCGACTGCGCGAAGCTGCCGATTCGAGCCGCGTGGCGCAGTGCCTCGTCCCGCGATCAGGCGCCGTGATGCATCTGCCGTTCGATGTCGCCGACTTCGTCGATTTCAACTCGTCGTTGCAGCACGCGACGAATGCCGGCCGGATCCTGCGCCCCGGTGACGAGCCGGTGCGGAAGAACTGGCGGTACCAGCCGGTGGGCTACCACGGACGGGCCGGCACGGTCGTGACGTCCGGTACCGCGGTACGCCGTCCGCACGGTCAGATCGTGCTCGATGACCGGCCGGTTCTCGCGACGACGAAGAAGCTCGACGTAGAGGCCGAGCTCGGGTTCGTCGTGGGTGCTGGGTCGCACCTGGGCACGCAGGTTCCGGTCGAGCACTTCGCCGATCACGTGTTCGGCGTGGTTCTCCTGCTCGACTGGAGCGCACGCGACGTCCAGGCGTTCGAAACCGTGCCGCTCGGGCCGTTCCTCGGAAAGTCGTTTGCCACCACGATCAGCGCGTGGGTGCTCCCTCTCGACGCGCTCGTGGACGCGCGTGTCCCGGCCCCTGCTCAGGTGCCTGCTCCGATGGACTACCTGCGGCCGACGGAATCCTGGGCCCTCGACGTCCGGCTCGAATTGTCGGTGAACGGATGCGTCGTGTCGCGGCCGCGGTTCGAGACGATGTACTGGACGGCCGCTCAGCAGCTCGCACATCTCACCGTGAACGGCGCCTCGCTGCGATCTGGTGATCTGTTCGGCTCAGGCACGGTCTCCGACGCCGTCGAGTTTGGCTCCCTGCTCGAGCTCTCGTGGGACGGCGAGCGGCCGTTGCGGCTGGCGGATGGCTCGGTGCGTTCCTACCTCGAGGACGGCGACGTCGTGACGCTTACGGCGACCGCACCGGGGAGCCGAGGGGACCTGTTCGTCGGCTCGGTCTCCGGTACGGTCGAGCCGGCGGTCACGACTCGTTGAGCCGCGCGAGGTGCGTGACGTCGACCGCCCGAATCACCTGGCCCTGCGCGTCTTCGGCGAAGCAAAGCTCGCCGGCGTGAGCGCCGCACAGCGGGCAACTGCGGGCGTCGATGGCGGCCTTGGTCGTGGCGTAGCGCTCGGCGTAGCTGCTGTGATCATGGTCGTCCACGATGAGGAATCGTAGCGCTGAGGTGTCAGATCACGCGTGCCCGGCCTACCTGGAAAACACCGCCCCGGACGTCGACCGCCTGGCATGGGTGTGGTGGCTCGGGAGATGGCTCGAGTTCGACGTGGGGTCGGAACGCTGAAACAGCTGGGCGGCGTCGGTGGCGGCCTCGGCCGAGGAGAGCAGAACCGCGGTCAGACAGGCGATGCCCACCAACACGGCAAGAGGCGCCGTCCGCGACGGTGGACGGCGCATTGCCGCCGCGCGCCGGATCGCGCCAAGCGGCGCTTTCGGACCGGCGGCGCGCAGTAGCGCCCCCGCCACGGTTTCTCGAACGCCGACCTTTGCTGCGGCGTCCTCGTCCGCCCACCGTTCGATGTGGTAAGCAGTCGCTGACGAGACGCCGCAGCAGCAACGGGTTCGTCGCGGCGACGACCGCCGCGGTCAACTGGTGCAGGTAGTGGCGATGGCGCAGGTGTGACTGTTCGTGGGCGACCAGCGCGCTCGCCTCTTTGGAGTCGAGACGGGCCAGTGTCGCGGCCGACACGATGACGCGGCCTGGCCGGCCTGGTAACGCATAGGCGGCGACATCGTCGTCGCCTGTCACGACGACCCCGCCGACTGCCGTCAACCGCTTGCAGGCCTCGTGCGCGATGGCGATGGTGCGGATCCGTCTGATCATGACCCGCGCGGCGCTTGCTGCGCCCAGGCCGACTGCCGCGAGGGCAGTGGCCGCCACTGCCGCTGCGACCGGTGAGCGGCGACCAAGTGCGGACGCCGACCAGTCGCCGATTGCGGCGATGGCGCGCACCTGCCCGACCAGGGTGAACCCGAGCAGAAGCAACGAGCCAAGCGCTGCAGTTCCGACGATTGCGCCGCCGACGGTCAGGAACCAGGTCGCGTGCGAGGGCCGCATCCGGTTGGCGAGCCGGACGCCGAACCGGCCGAAACCCGCGGCGGCCAGTAGCGGCAGGTAGACGTCGTGGATCACGGCCGGCGGGCCCGGCGTTTAGCCGCCGACAGCAGACTGCCGAGCAGCGTTTCGTCGGTTTCGTCGAGCGTGCCGACGAACCGGGTGAGAACGGCGGCGTGGTCGGCGCGGTCGAGCAGTTTCCGCATCTGCGCTGCCGTGTTGTCGGCGACGTCGGTGGCCGGCGCATAGACGAACGCGCGGCCGGAGCGCCGCCGCGTCACGACGCCCTTCTCGTGCAGGCGGCTGAGCGTGGTCATGACGGTCGTGTAGGCAAGATCATCGCCGAGCGCGGCGAGAGTCTGCGCCGGGGTCAGCGCCTCGCCGGCAGCCCACAACGCTCCCAGGATCGCGGACTCGAGGTCGCCTGGCGCTCGCCGAGGCTGAGGCTTCCCGCGGTTCTGCATCAAGAAAACGTACCGGGTCGGACGCCGACAGGTCAGCATCCGCCGATTCGCGACCGCCCCAGGGCTGCGAAGTCAACTCGCGTTGCCGGTTTCTTCACGCGCCCGTAAGGTACTACTGATGTAGTAACCCTCGACTTTGGCGCGTAACGAGGGCGGGGGAACCGTGGCAAGCATCGTCGATACCGAGAGGCGAGTCGCCTCTCCTCCGGTTGCGCGTTCGCGCCGGGGTTGGCTGGCAGTCGCGGTTCCGGCGGCGGTGGCCGCTATCGCTCCGGTTCCGATCATGGTGCGCTGGCCGTTCGGGCATACCGAGGCGGTCAGCGTCGACATCGCCCATCGAAGCATTCCGCAGATCATGCAACTGCTGCGTCACACCGACGCGCCGCTCGGGGCGTACTACCTGCTGCTGCACTTCTGGATCCGACTCGGTGACAGTGCGGTGGTAGTTCGCCTACCGTCGCTGTTCTTTGCCGTGGCTGGTGTTGCAGTGACGGTCCTTCTCGGCCGTCGCGTGTTCGGAACGAAGGTCGGGGTGGCCGCCGGATTGATGCTGGCGGTGTGCCCGCTCGCCGTCCCCTCTGCTGCCGAGGCGCGCCCGTATTCGCTGATGATGACGTTGAGCGCTGGCTCGACGCTGCTGTTCCTGCGTGCTGTCGAGAACCCGACCCGGTCGTCGCGTGCGCTCTACGCAGTCGTGAGCGTCCTCGCCGTCTATTCGCACCTGTTCGCCGCATTGACGATCGTCGCGCACCTCATCGCGCTCGCATTGCGCGGACGACGGGCGTGGCGACCACTCGTATCCAGCTACCTGGTCATCGGTGGGGCGGCGTTGCCGTTGTTCGGGTTCGTCGCTACCCAGCAATCGAAGGAGGTTGCCTGGATCCCACCGATCAGCCTTCACCAGGTAACGACGACGGCAACCCAACTGGCGGGTGGCGCGGCGTTGCTCCTGTCGACCGTGCTGCTGGCGATCTACGCAGGCTGGGTGGTCGTGGCGCGATGGCTTCACCATCGCGACTCGGCTGACTGGCAGCGGGTCGCGATCGGCCTCTGCCTCGTGACGCCCCCAGTAGTAGCTCTGGTCGCCTCAATTGCCAAGCCGTTGCTACTCGAGCGTTATCTGATCGGCAGCCTGCCCCCGTTGGCAATCATGACGATGGCTGGCGCGTTCGCGCTGCCTCGCTACGCATGGCGTGGCACCGCGGTCGCGGTGGTCGCGGCTCTCATGGCGAGTTCCCTGTGGCAGACGTCGCATCGAAGCTTCCGGGTCAACGACGCGAGGCGGGCCGCCGCAGGTCTCGCCGCCAACAGTCAGCCCGGTGACGTTGTCACCTTTGCGCCGTCCGCGTTGCGGGTGCTGTTCGACTACTACCTCAACCGGCTGCCGGCCGATCGAACGCAGCGCGTTGTCGACGTCGCACTTCAGCAGGACGCCGCGTCGGCTCACACGCTGTACGCGACCGAGATTTCCGCGGCCGCGCTCGCGAAGCGACTGGCAACCGAGCAGCGCATCTGGATCGTCGGCGACGACGCCCTGCCGATTCGCGCGTCGAGCGTCGACGATCCGGTCGTCGCATTTGAACGGTCCCCTGCCTTTGGCGCGTACACGGTCGCCGCCGAGTCCCGTTACGGCACGATGTATGTCCGGCTCTACGTGCGGGCTGCGCCTCTCCTGGCTGGACAGTAGCCGCGAAAGGACTAACGGCGGAGGGTGTAGCGGACGCATAATCGGGCTCATGCCCGAGAGTTCGTCCCGGCACCCAGAACCCGTGCCGTCGGCCGATCCTCGCGCGGACGTCGTCCACGCGGACCGGAATCTGCCGAGGCGTTACTGGCGACCGCTGGTGGGCGAGCTGCGGGCGTTGGTGACGGACTCCCTGGGCGCCTGGCGCTCGGGTGGGCGGCCCTGGTTCGCCGTAGTCGCGTGCCTGCTCAGCGCGGCCGTCGCGGCGCTGTGGCGCGAGCCCCACGGGCGCGCGGTCATGATGAATGTGGGCGACGCGTACGCGCGCCAACCGCTGGGTGCCGAGCTGGCGAGGGTGCCAGGGTCGGTGTTCGTCCCAACCTTCGATCTGCCGTGGTGGGGCGCCATCGTTCAGCTCGCCGCCGTGCTCGGGGTCGCCGAGATCTTGATGGGACGTCGAGGGCTTACCGTCGTCGGCGGGCTCGGGCAGTTGGCGAGCACGATGCTGGCGCGCGTAATGGTCACCTATGGGGCCGCCGTTCCTCTTGGTCTGCCGTTGAGTCAGGCCGGGGTGGTCGATACCGGGCCTTCCGGCATCACCACCGCCGTCGGCGTCTGGCTGCTCGCACGTCGTCGCGGGTATGCGACCTTGAGCGCGGTTATCGTCGTGCTGACCGTCGCCGCAGTTGTGCAACCAAACATCGACGGTCGCGAACATGCGACCGCGATGTTGGTGGGTTTGGCGATCGCGGTAGCGCAGTCGTGTTGCGAGAGCTGGAAACGCCTCCATGCCGTCGGGCCAGCATTCAACGCAACGTCGCTCCAGCTGCCCGAACCGCGAGACCCTGCCGACTGCACCACTGGTGGTGAGCGCGAGGCCGTGCCCTCAGACCACGCAGTCCCCACGCTGAGGCGGTCATACAAAGTAGTCAGCTAGCCGTAGGGCGAATGGGGGAGCCGGTTCGCTGGTCCAACTGGTTAATGGTCCGATACGGCAAGATGGCGGCATGCCGCTGCGCCTTTGCGTCCTGCTGTGGGAGCACACCGGACGCGCCCGCGATGTCGCAAGGTTCGAGGACGATGTATTGACGCTCCTGCCCGACCATGGCGGTCGGCTGCTGTCGCGGGACCTGGTCGTCGATCGGCACGACGGTGACCCGCTGGAAGTGCAGCTCATCGAGCTCCCTCACGAGGCGGCGCTCAGCGAGTACTTGGCGGATCCGGCGCGCGCCGATCTGGTGCGGACGCATGACCGCGATGCCATCATCGCCCGAACCCAAATGCTGCGCATCCAGCCCTGCGGCTAGCGCCGGCCGTGTCAGGGCTTTAGGCACAGGGATTGAGGACGTCAGACCCTTCGCGATGGGCCAATAGGCCGTACGGCAGCGCCTGTCTTGAGCGTCACATGGGTAGACAGGAGGTGCGCGATGAGTACCAGGTTTTCGCGCATGAGGGTACAGGTTTTGCTGGCATCTGTGGTGCTGGTTTCGGCGTCAGGCTGCGCGAACCACACCAACAGTTCGGGGTCACCGGCGAGTCTGACGCCGGCACCGTCCCAGTCGGTAACGTCCCGGCCTGCACCATCGCAGTCGCCGTCCGCCGATGTCACCACGCCGACCACTTCGACCACTGCCGTGCCGTCTATCTCGCCCGCGCCGCCGGTAACGGCGACGTCGCCGTTCATGACCCCACCCACGCGGCGAACTGTCGTGTCCGTCTACTTGCTCAGCAACGGATACATCGCGTCGTCGCATCGGGTGGTCTACGGACCCGATGTGGCGCGAGCCGCGGTCGAAGCGTTACTCGTCGGTCCGACAGCAACGGACGCTGCGTTCGGCTACGTGTCGAAGGTTCCCCCGAACGTGCAACTGAGCGGTCTGACGATCTCAGATCGGACGGCGCGAGTGTCGCTGACCGGACACGTCGTCGTGCCTGCGGCCGGCGTGGCCCAACTCGTCTCTACCCTCACGCAGTTCAGTTCGGTCGATCGGGTGGCGCTGAGCCTGAATGGCAGTGCGCTGACAATCCCGCCTGCCGGTGCATTCCTCACACGGGCGGACATCGAGGCCATGTTGCCGGTGGTATTGGTCGAGTCGCCGACCGTCGGTGAGTCGGTACGTACTCCGCTGCGCGTGGTCGGCTCAGCGAACACGTTCGAGGCGGTATTCCGGCTGGAACTTACCGACTGGGATGGCCGGATCGTTGCGAACGTGGTGGCGCACGCGGCGTCTGGTACCGGCACCCGTGGTGCATTCGACGTGACGATCCCGTTCGCCGTCAATCGCGCCGGGATCGGTGAGTTGATCGCCTCCTACGACTCGCCGAAGGACGGCTCACGAGTCGTGGTCGCCGAAGTCCCACTGAAGGTGGGCGGGTAACGGCCGAGCAAGGGCCAGGTCAGGGGGTTACGCCGGTGTCAGGGCGTTACGCCGGACAGGTTCAGGCCGACTACGCCAGCCAGGATTAGCCCGATCGACACGAGCTTGATAGTCGAGACGGTGTCGCCGAGCAGTGCCATCCCGACAACGGCGGTGCCGGCGGCGCCAAGGCCGGTCCACACTGCGTATGCCGGTCCGACCTCGAGGTCCTTTAGCGCGATCGTCAACAGTCCGAAGCTGATGAGTGCGCAGGCCGCAAAGCCGGCGGTCGGCCACGGGCGGGTAATGCCGTGACTGAGCTTGAGCAGCACAGCGAAGCCGGTCTCGAATAGTCCGGCGATATATACCAAGGCCCACGCCATCGTGTCCCCGCTATCTACGTCGTTGTGTGTGCGTCGCCTGCGAGCGGCGCTGGGACAGGTGTTGCGCCACTTTGTCCGTGACCTCGCGCACCGAACCCGCGGCGAGCCATCCGCCTTCGAGGGCGATGCCGGCTAGTCCGGCAACGCCGACACCGGCGAGCCACAGCACAGGTCGCGGGAGTTCTAATGCGAAGAAATCACGCGTCCAGGGTACTGCCAGTGTCAGCACGAGGAGCGCGACCATCGC
>PLCK01000068.1:8957-9248 GCA_003134755.1 Actinomycetota bacterium
GAGGGAGTAGGCCGCGAACGTGGCACCGGCCGCGACGAGCCCGGCCGGCACTGCAAACCGCAGCACCCGGCTGGTGAAACCGTGTTGCGCCCGTTTGGTGTTGGGCGCGAGCGCGAGGAAGAAGCCAGGAATGCCAATGGTCAAGGTGCTCACTAGGGTGAGATGGCGTGGCAGGAAGGGAAACGGCAACCTGGCGACGCCGACGACGAGCGCGAGCACAGTCGCGTAGACCGTCTTCGTCACGAATAGGTTCGCGACCCGCTCCACGTTCGCGATGACCCGCCGTCCCTC
>PLCK01000298.1 GCA_003134755.1 Actinomycetota bacterium
GAACTGACAGCCGCCGACGACACCCTCCGGATCGCATCGCTGGCCTTGTCGAACGTCATCGAGGACGGCGTTCCCGAAGGCGGCGAGGACGATTTCGTACTTGTCGACACCGTCGGAACCGTTCCGTCGTTCGCGTTCAGCCCGCGCGATCACGTCGAGCTCGGNNGTCGGTGCCTTGCTCGAACTCGCGCTGGTGAACATGGCTATCCAACAGGCGGTGGCCGCCGGATTCATACCGATGCTGCCGCCGGCGTTGGTGCGTTCGCGCGCGATGGAAGGAACCGGCTTTCTCGGCCAGGCAGCGGAAAACGTGTTCCGGCTGGAAGCCGACGACTACTACCTGGTCGGAACGGCCGAGGTCCCGCTGGCGGCGTACCACATGGACGAGATCCTCGACGCGGCTTCGCTCCCGCTGCGGTACGCCGGTTTCTCACCATGTTTTCGCCGGGAGGCCGGTACGTATGGCAAGGACACCAAGGGCATTATCCGCGTTCACCAGTTCGACAAGGTCGAGATGTTCACCTTCTGCGATCCGGCTGAGGCCGCCGCAGAGCACCAACGACTGCTGGCCTGGGAGCGGCAGTTCCTCGACGCGCTCGAGGTGCCGTACCGCGTGATCGACGTCGCCTCCGGCGACCTGGGGTCGAGCGCGGCGCGTAAGTACGACTGCGAAGCGTGGGTGCCGACGCAGGGCAAGTACCGCGAAGTGACGTCGACTTCGAACTGCACCGAGTTCCAGGCCCGCCGGTTGGGTATTCGGGTGCGCGACCGCGACGGCGTCCGCTCTGCCGCGACATTGAACGGAACGCTCGTCGCGATCCCGCGCACGATCGTGGCGATCCTTGAGAACCATCAGCAAGCTGACGGATCTGTCGTCGTCCCCACTGCGTTGCGGCCGTTCCTCGGTCGCGACGTGCTGGAGCCCATCGCCCGCTGATCGCCTGCCTGTTTGCATCCCGAAGCGGTCAGAGGGCGCCGAGCACCGGACCTATCTCGTCGAGCATCGCGGGGTCGCCGCGGTACGGCTCGGAGCTGCGCGGATAGTGCAGGACCATGTCGGTGAATCCGAGTGCGGCGTAGCGCCCTGCGGCGTCCGTGAATTCGCCGACGGAATCGAACGAACCCGGGCCCTGCGCGCCGGTGAGCACGAGCCGATCGATCGACGCCGGGTCGCGCCCGATCGCGTCGCACGCCGATTCCATCATGGCAACAAGCCGAGGCAGTCCGTCGAAGTGTTCGCTGTCGGGCCGGGCCGGATCACCGTAGGTCACCCAGGTCTGGGCGTGTCGTGCAACGACAGCCATACCGCGAGGCCCTGTTGCCGCGATCGCGAACGGCAGCCGAGGATATTGCACGCACCCGGGCACCATGCGCGCGTCGGACGCCGAGTAGAAGGTGCCTTCGTACGTGGTCGCCACCGAGGTCAGCAAGGTGTCGAGCAGTTCGATGAACTCGGCGAACCTCGAGGTTCGCTCGCCTACGGTCCACGGGGTGAGTCCCAGCACGGACGCGTCGTGGCTAGCGGTCCCTGCGCCGACGCCGAGCGTGATACGCCCTGACGATACGGCGTCCAGGGTCATGAGCTCTTTCGCGAACGGGACCGGATGCCGAAAGTTCGGCGACGCGACCAACGTGCCGAGCCGCAGCCGGCTAGTCGTCGCCGCGACGGCACTCAGCAGCGGGACGGCGCCGTACCACGGGCCGTCGCGCATGTCGCGCCATGACAGGTGGTCGTAAGTCCAGCCGTGATCGAAGCCGAGGTCTTCGAGATGCGAGAAGATCGCGCGAGTCATCGGCCAGGAGTGCTCGGGCAACACGGCCACGCCGACCTTCACGACCGCAGGATACGGTGGAACCCGTGCCGCCGCGTCTTGTCGCTACCGATCTCGACGGAACGCTGATCCGGTCCGACGGCACGATCTCGAGGCGAACCGTCGACGCGTTGGCTGCCGTCGAGAACGCCGGAGCCACCGTCGTCCTCGTGACCGGGCGGCCACCTCGATGGATCGCAGATGTCGCAGAGCAGACCGGCCACCGCGGCATCGTCATCTGTTCGAACGGAGCGACCGTCTACGACCTCAAAGACGAACGCATCATCGAGGAGCGGCTGATACCGGTCGAGGTTGTCGTGAAGGTGGTAGGGATCCTGTCGACCGCGATGCCCGAACTCGGCTTCGCTGTCGAGACCGGCCACGAGGTCTACCGCTCGCACGGTTACCGCGGTGGCTGGATCGCGACGCGGGATCCTGACACGGCCTTCGACGAGGTCGATGCCGTGGCCGGGCACGAGGCCGCGAAGCTGCTCGCTTCCCATCCGGACCTGGACGCCGACGAGTTGCTCGCAATCACCCGCGAACTGGTGGCTGATCTCGTCGAGGCGACGCATTCGAATGGCCGCGGGCTGGTCGAGATGGGCCTGTTCGGAGTGAGCAAGGCGACGACACTCGCCAGCTTCAGCGCCGAACTCGGTATGTGGCCGAATGACGTCCTTGCTTTCGGCGATATGCCGAACGACCTTCCGATGCTCGCCTGGGCCGGAACCGCCTATGCGATGGCGAACGCTCATCCCGAAGTGCTGGCCGCCGTGCGCCGAACGACCGCCAGCAACGACGAGGACGGCGTCGCCATCGTGCTCGAGCAGCTGTACGGGGTCTAGAGGTACATCCCGATCTAGAGGTACATCCCGGGTGCCGGCCGCTGGCCGTCGACGCCCGGGCCCGCAGGTAGCGCTCGGCGCATGTGCTCGAGCTGTGCGTTCGCGGCCATCTGTTGCGCGACGAGGGCTGTCTGGATCCCGTGGAAGAGTCCTTCGAGCCAACCGACAAGCTGCGCCTGTGCGATCCGCAGCTCCGATTCGCTGGGCACTTCTGCGTCGGTGAACGGCAGGCTGATGCGCTCGAGTTCGTCGACGAGTTCGGGCGCCAGCCCGCTCTCGAGCTCCTTGAGCGACGCCGAGTGAATCTCCTTGAGCCGCGAGCGGGCGGCCTCGTCGAGCGGTGCCGACCGGACCTCCTCCAGCAGCTGCCGAATCATGTTGCCGATGCGCATGACCTTGGCGGGCTGGTTGACCAGATCGGTGATGGAACCGTCGCTGTCGTCATCGTCGCTGCGGCCATCACGGCCATCAGTGGTTTCACCGCTGCCGTCGGCACGTCGCACCGCCACGGTGCGCGGGCCGACCACGACTATCTGCGGCTCGGCGGCCGGCGGACGGGTTTCGGGTTCGATGGCTTCTGCGTCGTTGCTCATTGGTCCATTGTCGCAAGCCCAGCCGGCGATGAGTCGGCCGCGGTCGGGAGTCACCCGACGGTGAGCAGCACCTTGCCGATGTGGTTGCCCGCCTCGAGGATCTGGTGTGCCTCGGCCGCGCGTTCGATCGGCACCTCGGCCTGGATCACGACCTTGATCGCGCGGGCCTCGATGAGGGGCCACACGTGCGCGTGCACCTGGGCGACGATCTCGGTCTTCTGTTCCGGCGGGCGAGCCCGCAGGCCACCCGCATAGATGGTGCCCCGCTTGGACATCAGTGCGGCGAGGTCGAGTTCGGCGCGCCGTCCGCCTTGCATGGCAAGGACGATCAGGCGACCGTCGGGTGCGAGGGCGTCGAGATTTCGGGCCAGGTAGTTGCCGCCGACCACGTCGAGGATGACATCTGCTCCACGACCGTCCGTCGCCGCTCGGGCCGCCGCGACGAAGTCCTCTTCCTTGTAGCTGATCGCGAGGTCTGCACCCAGAGCGATTGCGCGGGCACACTTCGTCGGCGTCCCGGCCGTCGTTATGACCCGGACGCCGAGAGCGCGCGCCAATTGGATCGCGAACGTCCCGATGCCGCTTGTTCCGCCGTGCACAAGCAAGGTCTCGCCGGCCTGCGCCCGGGCGACCGTGAACACGGTCGACCACACTGTGCAGGCGGCCTCGGGGAGACCGGCCGCGTGCGCCAGCGGGACGCCGACCGGCGCGGGCAGCACGTGGCCGGCGGGAACCGCGACCTGCTGCGCGTAGCCGCCGCCGCCCAGCAAGGCGCAGACCTCGTCGCCGATACGCCAGCTGTCGACGTCCCGTCCGACCGCACGGATCCGCCCCGAGCACTCCAGTCCGGGCACGACGGACGCCCCGGGCGGCGCGGGGTAGTGGCCCTCGCGCTGCAGCAGGTCGGCCCGATTGACGCCCGCCGCGACGACGTCGATCACTACTTCGTCCGCCCTGGCGACCGGGTCGGCGACCTCGGCCCAGCTCATGACCTCGGGCGGGCCGAACGCGGGAAGGGTGATGGCGTGCACGCCGATCAGCCTAGGAGGCATCGGTTGACCGGTTCCCGGGCCGGGCGGCCGGTGTTACCGGTCGGCTGGTGGTGGGCGTCCGGTCGGCTCTCTGGCATCGGCTAATGCGGTTAAATAGGGCATCGCGACATGAAAAAACGACATCGACGAGTCTTTTGGTCTTGAAGGTTGAACTGCTGCGGTCCATGCTCAGACTGCGACGAAGATCCACAACAGCCGTACCCGCCACCGGGCGCCCGACCCCATCCGCCGATCGCGGAGCGCGGTCGGAGGGTGGCCTTCGCCGCAACAGGCAAAGCCCTTCGGGTGACAACTGTGCGGCTCGCCAGCATCACACAGAGTAGTGGGCTGTGACGCGAACCGTAACGGGCGAGCTTCGAAAGCTGGGAACCTGCAAGGTAGGGGATGCGGTGGCAGGGGGCACGGTGGGGACAGACGGCGGTGGGAGTGACTGGTCGCCGCGGGCTGTCTGGAACCGTCTTGGCCTGCGCCGAAAGGCGGCCGTCGTCATCGCGATACCGCTGGCCGTCATCCTCGTCGGCTCGGCGATCGTCATGATCACGCTGCAGCGCGACGCGCGCGCCGACGCCTCGGTCCGGCACTCTCAAGACGTCCAACAGCAGATTGCTGTCGTCGACGGCTTGGTCGTCTCCCGCGAAGACGACCTGCGCGGGTACATCCTGCTGGGCGGCGCGACCGAACTCGCGACGGCCGAGCGGACCGAGACTGCGCTCACCAACGCCCTTCGCACCCTCGACACGATGGTGCGCGACAACGGCTCCCAGTCGGGCATCCTCGCCGGCGCCGAAGTTGTGCTCGGGACCGAGCCACCGATTCCCGATGCGGCTGTCACCGCAAGTCCAGAGCGGGTCAGCGCGTGGATGGCCAGGGAAAGCGCCACGACCAGCACTACGCGCCAGCGACTGGCGCAGCTCGACGCCGCCGAATCGGTCCTGCTGAGCGACCGCCGGGCAACCGCAGATCGCGAACGCAAGCTCGCCATAGCCGGCGTTATCTGCCTGCTCGCGCTCGGCGTGCTGGCCAGTTTCGCCGCGGCCCGGCTGTTCGCGAGGAATGTGGCCCGACGTGTCGACCGTCTCGAGGACGAGGTCGGCAGTCTCGATGTCGATGACCTCACCCAACCGCCCGACGACAGTGACGACGAGCTCGGCGTCCTCAGCAGAAGGGTTCGCACGACGATCCGAGCACTTGCTTCGCGCGAGGCCGAGCTGGGCGGAGCAAGGGTGTTCCTCGAGAACATCCTGGTCATGGGCCCCGTCGTCGTGCTGAGGAGGACTCACGGCGGCGAGGCAACGTACGTGAGCCCGAACTGCGAACGCGTGCTCGGCATTTCGCCAGACGACGCACTCGCAGCCGACTTCGTCGAAAGCGCCACCGAGCCGGGTGACTACGCGCGGTTCATGGCGGCGACCAACCTGTTGTTCGAACCGGGCGGGCCTGCTGTCGTCGAGTTCGAAGGTGGGTTCCGACTGGGTGGGAGGTACAGGTATCGCTACCTGTCGTGCATTGTCACCCGTGAGACGGCCGACAGCGATCACGGCCTTCTCATCTACCTTCTCGACGTCACCGAGCGGCACAACGCGCAGCGCGAAGTGGCTGAGCGCCAACGCGAGCTGAGCGCCATCACAACGGCGTCGCCCGACGTCATCATCGTTTACGGCGCAGACCTGCGGGTCCGCTTCGTAAGCGAGGCGATCACGACGATCACCGGAATGAAGTCGACAGACCTCATCGGACAGAAACTCGGTGAGTTCGCGCATGACCAGGACCGACCTCGACTTCTCGACGCCGTCCGCGCGGTCATCTCGGGTGCCGCCGAGGATTTCACCGTCCGCGTGCGGGTTCGTCATGCAAGCGGCCGCTTCGTGACCCTTGAAGGGCACGGGAAGCCGTTGCTGGGCAGCGACGGCGCGCCGACTGCCGCAGTCGCGATCTTCCGCGATGTGAGCGATCGCATCGAGCTGGAGGCCGCGCTCGTCGAGGCACGTGACATCGCACGAGCTGCGTCGGGAGCCAAGAGCGAGTTTCTCTCTCGGATGAGCCACGAACTGCGCACGCCGCTGAACGTCGTGCTCGGGTTCGCGCAGTTGCTGCAGATGGAACAGCTCGACCACGAGCATCGCTCGTGGGTCGATCAGGTGTTGCGTGCCGGGCGGCACCTACTCGACCTCATCAACGAGGTACTCGACATCGCGCGCATCGAGAGTGGCGCGTTGGCGTTGTCACCCGAGCCGGTCTCGTTGCGCGATGTCGTCGGCGAAGCCGTCGAGTCGCTGCGACCTGTTGCGGCAGCGAATGACGTAAGTCTCGACTATCTCGTGGAGGGTGACGACCTCTACGTTCACGCCGACCGGCAGCGGCTGCTTCAAGTGCTGTTCAATCTGCTGGCGAACGCGGCGAAGTACAACCGGCCGAACGGCACTGTGCTTGTTACCTGTCGGCTTCGTGGCGCAGGATCCGCCGAGATCCGGGTGAGTGACACCGGTATCGGGATCGCGGCCGAACACATCGAGCGATTGTTCGTGCCCTTCGATCGGCTTGGTGCTGAAAACTCGATGATCGAGGGAACCGGTGTCGGACTGTCGCTCTCGCTGAGGCTCGTGCAGGCGATGGAGGGCGAGCTATACGTCGAGTCGGAGCCCGGTGAAGGCAGCACATTCATCGTCGTCCTGCCGCACGTGCAGTCACCGAGCGAGTCGGCGGGTGTCACTGTGTTGCCAGCCGACGGATACCACGTCGCGTCCGGCCCGGCGCGGCCGCGTGGTGACGTGCTTTATATCGAAAGCAGCCTGACGAACCTGAGCCTGATGCAGCGCCTCGTTGACAGGCGGCCCGGCGTCACGCTGCTTCATGCATCCGACGGGCAGGTCGGGATTGCGATCGCGCGCGGCCGGGGTGCCGATCTCATTCTGCTCGACCTTCAGCTGCCGGACATGAGCGGCGTCGACGTGCTCGACCAGCTGCGCGCCGACCCCGCGACGTCCGGGATTCCGGTCTACGTCGTGAGCGCAGACGCGACGGCGAGTCAGGTAGTTCGAATGACCAGCGCGGGTGCGGCCGGCTACCTCACGAAGCCCCTCGACGTCCGGCGCGTTCTCGCGCTCCTCGACGAGTTGCTCAACCGTCGGGTGCCGGCGAACGAGGGCGAAGGGTCGTGACCGCCATGCTCGAGCGATTCAGGAACGCCAGAGTTCTCGTGATCGACGACAACCTGGCGAACATCCAGCTGCTCGTATCGCTGCTCGAACGCGCCGGATTGCGGCAGATCTCGACGGCAACTGACGCGGAGACCGGGCTGCGGCTGGCTGGCGAGATTCAGCCTGACGTGATCCTGCTCGACCTGCACATGCCGAAGATGAACGGGTATGCCGTGCTTGAGGCCCTGACGGCGAGCAGTACCGAAACGAACTACTTGCCGGTGCTGGTGTTGACGGCAGACACGACGAAGGACGCCGTGAACCGGGCATTGCTCCTTGGCGCACGCGACTTCCTTACCAAGCCGTTCGACGCGACCGAGGTGGTTCTGCGCGTAAGAAACCTGCTCGAGACGCGATATCTCTACAGCACCTTGCGTGAGCACAACATTGCGTTAACTGACGAACTCGAGCGTCGGCTGGAGCGCGAGCAACTTGCCGAGCGCGAGAAAGCAGAGCGCCTCGAGCGGATCGAGCATGTGCTTGCCGAACGGGCGTCGATGGGCATGGTGTTCCAGTCGATCGTCGACGTTGCCGACCGGTCGGTCGTCGGCGTCGAGGCGCTGGCCCGCTTCGCCGATGAACCCTTGCGTTCTCCCGACCTATGGTTCGGAGAGGCTGCGGAAGTCGGACTAGGCACCGAGCTCGAGATGAAGGCGGTGCGTGCTGCGATCGCCGAACTCGACCGGCTGCCCGCCGGGGTGTTCCTCGCCGTCAACGTGTCTCCCGCGTTGGTGATGTCAGGCAAGCTGGACTACCTCGCCGCCGACCCGGTGTGCCCGCGCCTCGTGTTCGAACTCACGGAGCACGTGGCTGTCGACGACTATGGCCCGATCCGGCAGCACATCGATCCGCTGCGAGAGCATGGCGCCCGGGTCGCCGTCGACGACGCCGGTGCGGGATTTTCGAGCATGCGGCACATCTTGTTGCTGCAGCCGGAGATCATCAAACTCGACAACTCGCTTACCCACGGCGTCGATCACGATCCGGCACGGCGTGCGCTCGCGTCGTCCCTGATCTCGTTCGCAAAGGATATCGGCGCCAGCCTCATCGCCGAGGGTGTCGAGACGGCCGAGGAGTTGTCGACGCTTGAAGGGCTCGGCGCGCACTGGGTGCAGGGCTACCACATCGCTCGGCCCGCGGCGCTGCCCGCGTGACGTCAGGCTGTCGCGGCGCGCCACATTGTCGTAATGGCTGGCCCGCCGGGGAGTTCGACGGTCGACAGTGGGGCGAATCCGTACCGCGCGTAGAGCAGCACGTTGGCCGGATTGCTTGCCTCGAGGTACGCGGGCATCTTGGCGTCGTCGACCACCCGAAGGGTGTCGGAGAGCAGACGTAATCCATAACCGTGGCCGCGATGGTGCTCCTCGGTGCCGAGCATGGTCAGGTAGTAGTGCGGAACGCCCTGCGGGTGCGCGTTCTCGAGCGTCTCGAACGCATGCATCACGGGTGCCGCGTCGGCGCCGAGCAGCTCTTCGATCATCGGAGCGAAGGCGGCCTCCTGATCGGGTGACAAATCGTGGGCGCCCGGCGGAATCCACAGGGCCGTCGCAGTGTCGTTGGCGCTCAGCCACACCGTCGGGTAACGCATCGCGCCCTCGACCAGGACCCGCCACACCCGGGCATGCTGCTCACGTCGTATCGATGCGTCAGGGAAGAGCCGGCCCCACGTGGGGTCGTTGTGGAACGCGCTGACCAGGATGTCGACGACCGTGTCGACGTCATCAGGGCCGCACATTCGCGGTGGCGGGTTCGGTATCAATGCAGACGGCTCACTACGAGGAGTCGCGACGGTGGGTCACGACGATCATCGTACAAATGCCGCCGTGCGCTGGATGACCATCGCCACGACGAGGCGGCCCTCGAGTTCGGTGAACAAGGCCCCGCCGGCCTGTGCATCGCGCAGTACGACCGGCGCGTTGAAGGCATGGGTGCGCAGGATGCCGGCTGGCCGCCCGGCTCGGCGCTCGTAGTCGACCGCTCCGTACGGGTCTCTGCCGAATGCGGCGGCAGCGGCGCGCGGTCCGAGTTCACGCGCGACGCTCGGCCCAACCGCGAACCAGGCGACGACGAGCAACTCGAGATCGCGGGTGCTGTGCTGGGNNGGATCGCGGGTGCTGTGCTTGATGATCTCGGGTGGCGCGTAGGTGGCCACCGTGGCAACGCTCGACATGACTGCTCCTTCGGGCCGATCTCACCGCCGACGTAGTTGAAGAGCGGACAGGTGCCCGCGAGATACATGGGACGCGGTTGTCGATTTAGCCGTTGGTCGGCCGTCATACGCGTGACGGCCCGCTCGGGCCGGCGCCGATGCTCACGAAGGGACACACGCTATGGACCACAGCCAGAACGGATCGGCCGGCGCGGGTACGGAGGTGTTTCTGCTGACAGTGCGCGGAACGCCGAACGCGGAGACTGTCGGTGCCGCTCGCGACCTGCACAACGCAACAGCCGGTGCGCCCCAGAGCGTCGCCGTCGCTCGGGCGCTCGGCGATTTGAGCCACAACGTGTTCGTGCCGACCGACCCATCGGATTCGCGTCTGCTGTTCATCGACACCTGGAACAACCCGGCGGGCGTCGGCCAGTTCTTCAGCAACCCGCAGGTCGCCGAGTCCGCCGGCAAGCTGTTCAAAGACCGCGACGCCACGCTGTGGACGCAGGCCGTCGGGTTCGGTAGCTACAGCCTGCCCGCGCCGAGCGGCCGGAGCGTAGCCGGCGTCGGGTGCTTGCGTGCCGACGTGACGTCGCTCGATGCGGCTCGTTCGGCATTCCAGGCGGACGCCGCTGCGCACATCAGTCAGGGCCGGCTGGCCGGTCTGGTGGGTCACCAGGTGTGGGTACCGGCTCCGGTACCGGGCGTCGAGACAGCAGTCGAGGTGCTGGGAGTCGACTACTGGCTCGACGTCGACCAGATGGTCGCGTTCTACAAGGACACGTACGCGTCGCAGCTCGGTCCGGTGTTCACCGGCGCGCCCGACACCGCGACCTGGAAGTCCGCGGGCGGTGACTGGATCGAGTGGTGACCTGAAGTCGTTCGGCTCGTCAGCGGATCACAAGGGCCATGCGTGGCGCGTCGCTGAACTGCGTGACGGCACGTCCGACCTCGACGAAGCCGACACTGCGATAGAACGGGAGTGCGTGTGGGTTCGCCGTCACCTCCAGGCGCCGCGCGCCGCGCGCACGCAGCACGTCAACGATCCGGGCGACGAGTGCGGCGCCGATGCCGCGTCTTCGCCAATCCGGGTCGACGAACACGTCGTCCAGGTCGATGCCGTCGGCGGTCTCGACCCAGGTCGCGAACCCCACCACCGAGCCGTCCTCCTCGGCGACGTGCGTGCGCCCGTCGGCGATGCCGTCGGGTGGCAGGACCAGGAACTCCGGATGGGTAAGCAGATTGTCGCGGTCGCCGGCGTTCGACAGGGATGCGCGGCGGTAGACGGCAGCTGCGGCGGCGTAGTCGGCGGGTGTACCGAGCCGAATCACAGATGCAGTGTGCACGAGCGACGCCGTCTTCGCGCGCGTCGCGTAACGGCCTGGACGGCTCTCGGCACAGCTGACGAGTGGGTGTGCCGATACCCTTGCCGACTGGAGGGCTCGCCTAGAGGCCGATGGCGGCGGTCTTGAAAACCGCTATGAGTGCAAGCTCATCGTGGGTTCGAATCCCACGCCCTCCGCTCGCTGACCTGGGGAAATCGCATCCCACGACGCCTTCCTCTTCAGCCGTGGTCTATCGCTGCTTCGGGCCCATGCAGCGGCTGATATTGTCTGCCGCGTTCGATGCGTCCCGAACGCTGGTGCCCGAGGGCGCGCCGCTGGAGTGCTCGCATTGGCGTGGAAGCCGCTCGCGCCCTTATTGAGGCGGAGGTCGGGCTGACCATCGTGAGCCGCCGTCGTCGCGACCGAGCGACCGTCGCCCGCAACGGCCTGAGAACCCTCATTTTGGTGCTGTTCGCCATCTTCTTCGCCACCCCCCTCGTCTGGCTGGTGCTGGCGACCACGAAGAACGGAGAGCAACTCCAGCTCGGCGCGCCGTTTGGGTGGGGGAGCATTCAGCAGCTCATAAGGAATTGGCACCGACTCACGGGGTTCGAGGGCAACGGCGCGTACGCCCTCTGGTTCCGCAACACCGTGGAGTACGCGGGCACCGCCCTGCTCATCGTGCTGCTCGTCGACATTCCGGCCGGCTATGGCCTGGCCATAGCCGGCGGGCGGGTACGGCGCCCGCTGATGCTCCTGACGATGATTGTCATGCTCATCCCCAACTTCGCGCTCGTGCTGCCGATCTTCCTGGAGATGAACGACGTTCACCTCCTCGGCAACGCGTTCTCGCTGATCCTGCCGTTCTCGTTCTTCCCGTTCGGGGTCTACCTCGCCTACCTCTACTTCTCCACCGCCACGCGGCAGGACCTGCTGGCCGCCGCCCGGATCGACGGATGTTCGGAGCTCCAGGTGTTCCTGCGGATCGCGCTGCCGCTGGCGAAACCGATCGTGGCGCTGATCGCCTTCTTCAGTTTCGTAGCGAACTGGAACAACTACTTCTTGCCGCTGGCGATGCTGCCGGACAGCAAGGGCTATCCCCTGCAGATCGGGTTGACCCTCCTGCCCAGGAACAGTCCGGTCCTGGCCCTGGGAGTCTTCGTCTCGATCCTGCCCGTGCTGTTCGTCTTCTTCGTCTCCCAGCGGTTTGTCGCCGCAGGTCTGCACGCAGGAAGCACGACGGACTGAACTAGCGTGGGAATCGAGCACCTCTGATGAGGCGTGCGATTGCGGACCCGATTGAAGGATGCGCGTGGTTGCCGAAACCGCAGGATTGCTCGAGATTGACGGGCTGACTCGACGGTACGGGACCATCGTTGCCCTTGATGGTCTGTCGTTCTCTGTGCAGGCGGGTCAGGTGGTCGGATTCTTGGGTCCGAACGGCGCGGGTAAGACGACCACGATGCGCGCCGTGTTCGGACTGACCGATCTCGACTCCGGCGAGGTCAGGTGGAACGGCACCAAGGTCGACCAGCCCGCCCGACGCCGGTTCGGCTACATGCCCGAGGAGCGCGGTCTGTACCCAGGGATGCTCGTCGGGGACCAGGTCGAGTACATCGGCCGGCTGCACGGCCTAAGTGCCGCGGACGCCGCGACTGCGACGAAGATGTGGCTTGAGCGTCTCGGCGTCGCCGATCGTGCGAGTAGCAAGGTTGACGTGCTCTCGCATGGCAATCAACAACGCGTCCAACTGGCGGCCGCTCTCGTCCACGAGCCCGAGGTGATCGTGCTCGACGAACCATTGTCTGGACTGGATCCTGCCGGTATCGATGACATCGGCGCTGTTCTCGTCGAGCGCGCAAATGCGGGCTGCTGCGTGTTGTTCTCAAGCCATCAGCTGGACCTCGTCGAGGATCTCTGCGAGTCGGTGACGATCATCGACCACGGCAAGCTCGTGGCGAGTGGTCGCGTGGACGACCTCGCGACCAGCGGCCAGCGACGGTTGGTCGTGCGTGTGGACGGCGAGCGCGACGCCGCGTGGGCGAGGCACCTCCCGGGCATAGTCGTGTCCGAGACCAATGGTGGTGAGGCGCGACTGGTTCTTGACGAATCGATCGACAGCGATGTGGTGCTGAGGGCGGCGATGGCAGCCGGCCGGGTGACTGAGTTCAGCTTCGCGCGTCGACGTCTGTCGGAAGTGTTCCGCGAGGCATTGGCATGACCCAACAGATCATCCTGGCGGTCGTCGTGGTGTTCGTCGCGGCTAGGCTGACGCTTCGCTACCGGCGTCATCGCGCGCGCCCAGCATCGACGTCGCTGCCGCCTGCGACATCATCAGCCCCGTCGTCGAAGCCGCCGCGGCGTTCGGTACTGGTTAGTGTGTTCGGCGATGCTGGGCTCGTGGCACAACGAGAGATACGCGAACGGATCCGGGGACGCGTGTTCCAAGTCGGGACGGCGATCATCCTGCTCGTCGTTGTCGCCGCCATCGTGATCCCGGTCCTCACCCGGAGCAAGTCCCAACCGGAACGGGTCGGCGTCGTCGGGGCCCTGTCCGCACCGCTGCGCACAGCCGTCTCAGCAACCGCCGACGGGATCGGCACAACGATGACGTTCGTGTCCGAGCCTGACCAGTCGGCTGCCGATGCTGACCTTCGGTCAGGCAAACTCGATCTGCTGATCGTCGACGCCGAGCAGGTCGTCGTGGCCACCGCGATCAGCGCGGGCGATACCTCCACGACCGCGCAACTCGCGGGCGCAGCTGCGCAGACTCTCGGAACGGCCGCAGCCTTCCAGGCGGCCGGGCTGACCGCGGCTCAAGCCGACGCAATTAGCCATGCGAAACCGGTCCCAGTTCTCGGTCTCCGACCAGCAGCCACTGGGCATCACAAGCCCTCGCCCGCGTCCGTGGTCACACTCGTTCTGGTGTTCGTGATGCTGTCCCAGTACACCACCTGGATCCTGACCGGAGTTGTCGAGGAGAAGACCAGCAGAGTCGTCGAGGTGCTGTTGGCGGCGGTGCGTCCCGCGCAGCTGCTTGGAGGCAAGGTACTCGGGATCGGGCTCGTGGCGGCCGCTCAGGCGAGCCTGCTGGTCGCCGTCGCACTCGGCTTATCCAAGGCCGTCGGCTCCGACCTGTTGCACGGCACCGGAGCGCTCACTGTACTCGTCGCGTTGCTCTGGCTCGTGCTCGGCTATGCCTTCTACTGCTGGGTATATGCCGCCGCTGGCTCGACCGTCGAACGCCAAGAACAGGTACAGAGCCTCGCGTTTCCGTTGGTGGTTCCCGTGGTCGTTGGCTACCTCGTCTCAGTGACCGCGGCTGCATCGGGTACACCGAACACCTTCCTCGATGTGCTCGCCTACTTGCCGCCGACGGCCCCCTTCGCCATGCCAACGCTTGTCGGCCTTGGCGCGGCGACCTGGTGGGAGTTCAGCATCTCGGTTGCCCTGAGTGTCGCCAGCACAATCGCCATCGCGCGCCTTGCGACGTCCGTCTACCGGCGAGCAATCCTGCGGACCGGTCGACGCGTTCGCATCCGTGAGCTCATGTCGGCGAAGCCCTCCGCTTCACCGCGAACATAACCTGGCGCTTGCGGCACCATGTCCCCGACGACCCGCGTCCGGTCTATTAGCTCTGCCTGGGGCGACGTTCGACTTAGGACGATTTGCTCTGCCCCAATGGGACATTCGGCTCTGCCCGCGGTTTCTACGTGGGGCCACGATGCTGCTGCTTGGTCGCCTCCGCGTTTGGTGAGGAGGTGAGTCCAGCGAGGCGACAAGATCGCGCTAGAATCGCGCGTGAGGCGACGCGCGGACGTGGCGCGCGGCTTCGCCTAAGGAAGTGATCGGTATGACTCGTACCAATGGTCTCGCGACGGCGTGGCCGGTGCCGCACTTTGCGGGCTGGTCCGACCTCGGTTTGCTCGGAGAGGTCATGCGTACCGCGACGGTCGACACGTTTCGCGTCGAAGAGTTCGTTGAGGGCGACAAGTTCGTCATCAGGGCCGAGCTGCCTGGCATTGATCCGGACAAGGACGTCGAGTGGGTGTCGGTCGGCGACGGCGGCCCGGCGGGCGAGGCGGTCTACCATGGTCGCGTCGACGCTATGGCGTTCTGGGACGGGAGCTTCGCGCGCATCGAGATCGCCGGATTTCCGCTGCGCCACCTGCCCAACTCGCCGGGGATGCAGAAGCTGTTCGGCAACGGTTATGCGGTGCGTCGCTCTGATCTCGCCAAGCGGCGCGAGCTCTACGTCGGATTCTTCCGCGCCATGGCGAAGTCGACCGTGTTCGCCTACGCCAACCCCGATCTGGCCATCAAGCTGCACTGGGACATCTATCCGGAAACCAAACCTAAGGGTAAGACTGACCAGGAGGCTTTTACGGAAGCCCGCAAGGTAGTGGATTCGCGCAAGGACAAGTGGTTCGCGGGTGCGTGGCAGACTGACAAGCGGTTCGGCGGCCAGACTTTGGAGGAGTGGCAAGCGCAGGTTCACTTTGCCGGCCTCGATGGACAAGTAAACGACCTCAACAAGGTCTTCACCACCGAAATCCTCGACGAGGTCAACAAGTTCGACCGCACGGCGATCGAGGCCAAGGCCAAGGCGATGAAGATTTAGCTCCTGCCGCATGACGAGAAGACTGATACGCGGTTGGTTTTGGCACCTATCGCTGTCGCCGTTCGTGCCGACGAGGGCTTTTCCGAAATAGCCCTGCGGGCCGAATGCGAAGCGCGAGAGCCGGGACTCAACGTATCGCAACGGTCGGGATTAATCACTTACTCTGGGATACCTCGGTCCTGGATTTGCCCATTCGGGCCGTCCGGCATGACAAACGAGAAATTGGTAGACCCATGAATCGCTCCCCCCTCTACCTCACCGAGGCGGATGTCGCGCGCCTCGTCACGGTCGGCGATGCGATCGCGGTATCCGCGCCAGGTCTGGCGCAATCCAGCGGGCAA
>PLCK01000273.1 GCA_003134755.1 Actinomycetota bacterium
TTCCTGCCGGTGATGCTGTCGCTGGCCCTGATCGGCATCATCTGGGAGCTGATCTACTCCCAGAACTTCGGCCTGGTGAACACGATCATCGGCCGCAACGGCCAGAACAACGCCATCGACTGGCTCGGCAACCCGCACCTGAATCTATGGGCAGTGCTGGTCGAGGCGACCTGGCGGCAGGCCGGCTACGTGATGGTGCTCTACCTCGCCGGACTCAAGGCCGTCGACCCGACGCTGCGCGAGGCCGCCCTCGTCGACGGCTCGAATTCGTGGCAGACGTTCTGGCGGGTCGTCTTCCCGGTCATGCGCCCGATCAACATCATCGTGCTCGTCGTCACGGTCATCGAATCGCTGCGCGCCTTCGACCTCGTCTACATCACCAGCAAGAGCAATGTGCTGCCCGGCCTCGAACTGCTCTCCATCTCGATCACGCAGAACATCGTGGGCGAGACGACGCGCATCGGCTTCGGATCGTCGCTCGGCGTCGTGTTGCTCGTGATCTCGCTCGTGCCGATCTCGATCTTCCTGTACCAGACCTTTCGCGCGGAGGAGAAGCGATGACGGCAGCGACGCCGATTGCGCCGGGACTCGCCGTCCCGCACCCGCCTCGAGCAGCCGGCAAACGGCCGTTGCGTCCGGCCAGTGTCGCGGCGCAGGTCTTCATGATCGTGGCTACCGTGCTCTGGATCACACCCATGGCCTTTGCTCTCTACGTCGCGCTGCGGCCGATCTCGTCGACGAACCAGTTCGGCTATGTGTCGATGCCGCACGGCGGTCTGACGCTCAAGAACTTCACCAATGCCTGGACCCAGTCGGACATGCTGCGGTTCTTCGAAAACTCCGTGCGTATCACCGTGCCGGCCGTCCTCATCACCTTGCTGCTGGCGTCGGCCGTGGCTTTCATCGTCTCGAAGCTCAGCTTCCGGTTCAACATCGCGTTACTCATCTTGTTCACAGCCGGGAACCTGTTGCCGCAACAGGTCATCATCACTCCGCTTTACCGGCTGTACCTCCAGATTCACCTGCCGCACTTTCTCAGCAGCAGCGGACTTCTCTACAACTCATACGTCGGCCTGATCGTCATCAACGTGTCGTTCCAACTCGGCTTCTGCGTGTTCGTCCTGAGCAACTACATGAAGACGATTCCCGATGACATGTACGAAGCGGCGATCGTCGACGGCGCCTCCCTCTGGACCCGGTACTGGCGGCTCACCTTGCCGTTGTGCCGGCCGGCGCTGGCGGCGATGGCGACACTTCTGACGACCTGGATTTACAACGACTTCTTCTGGGCGATCACTCTGATCTCCACGGGTAACAAGCGGCCCATCACCTCGGCGCTGGCCAACCTCCAGGGCCAGTTCGTGTCGAACCAGAACATGATCGCCGCGGCGGCGTTGCTGGCGGCGATCCCGACGCTGGTCGTCTACGTCCTGCTCCAGAAGCAGTTCATTGCCGGACTTTCGCTCGGGGCGTCCAAGGGTTGATCGACGACTGGTTGTCGTTCCGGCAGGCCGGCGTCATGGTCGTTGTCGACGTGGGCGGCCCGCACCTGCCGCGGATCGTGCACTGGGGTGCCGATCTCGGTGCCCTGAGCGACGCCGACATCGCGACGTTGCCGGCATCGCAATACACGACGCCCGACGAGACCACCTACTTCGCCGACGTCCCGGCGACGTTGTCGCCCGAACGTGCGCGGGGTTGGGCGGGCCGGCCTGGTCTCGCCGGCCATCGGGGCGGGCTCGCGTCGCAGCCGCTGTTCCACCTAGCTGATACGTCGACGCAAGAGTCGGACGTCGCCCAGCTGCTGACCTATCGCGGTGTCGACGAGGTCGCGGCCCTGCAGCTCGACGGCGAACTCGAGCTGACCGTCGACGGAGTGCTGCGGCACCGGCAGACCCTGACCAGCACCGCGCCGTCCGACCAGCTCTCGTATGTGGTCGATGACCTCCTAACGCTGCTGCCCGTACCCGAGCACGTGGTCGACGTGTTCGACTACGCCGGGCGATGGGCGAACGAGGCGCAGCCGCAACGGCAGCGCCTGAACCAGGGCAGCTGGTTGCGAGAGCAGCGGCGAGGCCGCACCGGTCCCGATTCGCCGCTGCTGCTGACCGTAGGAAGCGCCGGTTTCGACCATCGCAGTGGCGAGGTCTGGGGGGTGCATCTCGGCTGGTCCGGCGACCAGCGTTACCTTGCGCAGCGCTTGAACACCGGCGTCGTGATGGTCGGTGCGGGCGAGATCCTGGCCCCGGGTGAGGTGATTCTCGGACCAGGTGAATCCCTGACGACGCCGTGGGTCTACGCCGTGTACTCCGACGCCGGTCTCGACGGCGCGTCGCGGCGGTTGCACGCGATGTTGCGCCGACGGCCACAGCACCCGCGCAAGCCGCGGCCGATCGTGCTCAACACCTGGGAGGCCGTCTATTTCGACCAGTCCTTCGAGCGGCTGGCCGCGTTGGCCGACGTGGCCGCCGAGATCGGCGTCGAGCGATTCGTCGTCGACGACGGCTGGTTCGGCGGGCGCCGCAACGACCGGGTGGGTCTTGGCGACTGGTACGTCTCGCCTGAAGTCTGGCCCGACGGCCTCGGTGGGATCGCCGACTACGTGCGGGCGAGGGGGATGGAGTTCGGGCTGTGGTTCGAGCCCGAGATGGTCAACCTCGACTCCGACGTTGCGCGGGCTCATCCCGATTGGGTGCTCGGGACGCCGGGGCGCCTGCCGCCGCCGTTTCGTGGCCAGCAGGTGCTCGACGTCGCACGCCCCGACGCTTACGACTACCTGTTCGAGCGCATCTCCGCGCTCGTGAGTGAGCTGGGCATCGGCTACCTCAAGTGGGACCACAACCGCGACCTGGCCGACCCGGTGCATCGCGGCGGGCCGCACGCCGGTCGGCCGGCGGTACGTGAGCAGACTCAGGCCGCCTATCGGCTCATGGCCCAACTGAAACGCGCGCACCCAGGGCTCGAGATCGAGTCGTGTTCATCGGGTGGGGCGCGGATCGACTACGGCGTCCTCGAGCACACCGACCGGGTGTGGGCGAGCGACTGCGTCGATCCCGTCGAGCGGGTCCGCATCGTGGCCGGGACGTCGACATTGCTGCCGTTCGAGCTGATCGGCGCGCACGTCGGGTCCGGGCGCAACCACACCACCGGCCGGACGAATGATCTCGCGCTCCGCCTCGCGGTCGCGCTGTTCGGCCACGCGCACATGTTTCGGATCCTCATCGCCCGCTGGCTCCGGTTGCCGCCGGTCGACGGCCGGCTGTTCCAGCTGGAGACCGCCAGCATCAGCGTGCTCGGCTACGAGCGCGACACGCGCGTCCTCGCTCGGCTCAACTCCTGATGGCGGGAGGGGTCTCCTCAGACGGCGAAGCCGCGTGGATCGACACTGACGTCGCGCTCGCGGCCGTCATCAACACCCTGCAGTCCGAACCCGCGTACGCGCTCGACACGGAGTTCGTCGCGGAGAAGTCGTACTGGCCTCGGCTCTGCCTCGTGCAGCTCGCCTGGCCCGGTGGCGTTGCCCTGGTCGATCCGCTCGCGTGCGACGCAAACGCGCTCGGGGAACTGTTGCGCGGTCCGTCGATGATGGTCACGCACGCCGGTTCCGCCGACCTCCCCATCCTCGAGCGAGCATGCGGTGCGCGCCCGACCACCCTGTTCGACACACAGGTCGCGGCCGGCTTCATCGGGCTCGGC
>PLCK01000199.1 GCA_003134755.1 Actinomycetota bacterium
ATAACCGCAGGTCAGAGGCCTAGTTGCCGTCTTTGGGCTTCATGCCGAACATGATGTCGTCCCACTTCGGTACCTTCGCTCGGCGCGATGAGCGGGCCGGCTGCGCACGTGGCGGAACCGGGACAGGCGCGTCGGCCGTCGGCGAAGGCTCGCCGGAATCGGCTGCCGCGCCGTCCGCGTCTTCGCTCAGCGCGGGAAGTTGTGCGCCTGCAGGCCCCCCGGCAACCCCCTCGTCGTCCGACGCCGCGTCGGCTGCGTCGGCAGTGTCCTCTGTGTAGCTCATGTCGGGGACGGCGCGCGGAACGAACGGGTGGACGTTGTCGGAGTTGGTGATGTCGACGGTGTCGTCGGCGTCGAAGCGGGCGAACTCTGGGGAGTCGGCGAAGTCGGGGAAGTCGCGGGTGGCGTTGTCGCCGGCTCCGGTCCCGGCGGCGTCCTCGAGGACGCCGCTGATCCGCCGCGCTGCGGCGTCGATCGGTGTTGCCTGGTGACGCATCAGATCGAGGGTCCAGACCGCGGTCGTGCCGTCGGGCCAGCCCACGGTCACTACCCACGTGTGGTCCTCGCGGCGAGCTGAATCCCAGTTCACGAGGTCTTCGTCAAAGCCCTGCCGCTGCGCGGCACGGGCGACAAGGTCGCCGAGTAGTGAACTCGGGCCAGCGGTGCCACCCAACCGCGCGCGACGGGCCTGGTCCGCGACATGTTCGCGTTCTCGCAACACCGGACCGACGAAGCGCAGCACCCGTTCGAGGGGCACTCCCGCGGTCTGCGCTACATGTTCGGCCGATTCGCCGCCGCGCACCCGGTTCTGGATCTCACGCGGAGAGATTCGGCTCTCGAGGGCCATCGTCAGTTGTCCGAGCCGTGACAGGTGGCCATGGACGCCAGCCCGCAGCCGCTCATCGATGACGATGGTGTGTTCGGTGCCATCGCCGTCGGCAAGGACAAGATGCTCGCCGTCCTCGCTCACTCCGACCAGCCGCAGCTCGGCCATGCATCCGCCTCCTGCCTGCTCGTCGGTGCCGACCAACGGATGGCAGTCTGCCGCGCCAGCCGGTCGGACCGCGAATCGGGGGTTCGTTACGCCGGTGGCGATGGGCGGTCGTCCGGTCGGCCACGCGGGCGACCGAATAGGCCGTGGGCGGCCGACGAACGGGCAGCGGCCACGCACCTGGATGGGTCAGCGGTAGTACGCCCGTCATGTCCGAAAGATCAAAGAACAGGGAGATCGCGCGGAGTACGACCATGGGGGTGCGACATGGCGAAGAGGCGACGGCGAGACATCGCGCCGGCGACCGACGCGACGGTTCCGCGTGCCGTCGACGTTGCGCTCCGGCTCGCAACCGACGGTTCGCTGCGACCTGCTCCCGACAATGCGATGCCAGCGACGCTCGACGTCGCGCTGCACCGACGTGACGGTGTCGATGTGCTTGAGGTCAGCCGGCCTAGTGGCGGCGTCCTCGGGCATTTCGACCCCACGACCGAGCGGCTGCACGTCATCGATGCGCAGGACAGTCTCGTCGTCGCGGCCGCGGTAGCGCCGTACCTGCTCGGGGCCGACCACCCGTTCGGTGAGGTTTCCACCCGCTACCTCGCCGGCGCCCACCGATTGTGGCGGCTGCTCGAGGCCGCGCCGTTCACCTGGCACCGCGCCGTCCCGCTGCACGACCGGCTGTTGTTGTTCTACTGCCCGCTCGCCCGGCTCGTCCTCGACCTCGTCGACGACGGTGAGCTGGCCATCGCCGCTGACGCGCCGGAACTCGAGCCGCTCGGCCTGGCGCTCGCGCTGATCCCGCTGCGCGACCTCGAGGAACGCCCCGGCGTGGTCGCCGGCTGGCTCAACGGGATCTGTATAAAACGCGCCGCGATACCGCTCGCCATACCGGAGGCCGCGCCGGCTAGGCCAGCTTCGCAAACGGTTCGAGGGCGGCGAGGACGGCGCCCGTGACGGCGTCGACCGGCTTCGCGGCATCGACGCGGATCAGGAGTCCCTGTGCGCGGTAGTGATCGACCAGCGGTGCGGTAGCTGCGGCGTACACGTCGATGCGGTGCCGGGCGACCTTGTCGACGTCGTCGACCCGGCCTTCGGCGAGCGCGCGACTTCGGGTCCGCTTGAGCAACTCGGCGTCCTCGACGTCGAACCAGACCGCGATCTCGGGTGCGCCACCGATCTTGGCCGCGAATGTCTCGAGTTCGCGCGCCTGCGCCACGTTGCGCGGAAATCCGTCGAGCACATAGCCGCCGCTACTCATCGCTTCATGGAGCGGCTCGCGCAGCGCCTCCAGCATCACCTCGTCCGGCACCAGGTCGCCGGCGGCCAGGTCGTCGGCGACCCGGTGGCCGAGAGGGGTACCGGCGGCGACCTGCGAGCGCAACAGTTCGCCCGACGAGAGGTAGGGAACGTCGAAGTGGGCCGCGATGCGCCGGCCCTGTGTCCCCTTTCCGGACGCCGGAGGGCCGATCAGGAGGACGCGCATCGCGGAGCCTTTCGTCGGCCGATCCCGGGTGGCTGCGAGGATCGAAAGATGAGACCTTACGACGCCGTCCTCCTCGTGTCGTTCGGCGGCCCCGAAGCGCCGGACGACGTCATGCCGTTCCTTGAGAACGTGACGGCCGGTCGTGGGGTACCGCGGGAGCGGCTCGCCGAGGTCGCCGAGCACTACCTGGCGGTCGGCGGAGCGAGCCCGATCAACGGCCAGAATCGGGCGCTGCTCGAGGCCGTGCGGGCGGACTTGGCCGCGCACGACGTCGCGCTGCCCGTGTACTGGGGAAACCGGCACTGGACGCCGACCCTGCCGCAGGTGCTCGCCGACATGCGCGACGACGGCGTTACGAATGCCATCGCGTTCCTGACGTCGGCATACGCGAGTTATTCGAGCTGTCGGCAGTACCTCGACGCGATCGAGCAGGCCCGGCAGGAAATCGGGGACGGCGCTCCGAAGGTCGACCGACTGCGCCAGTACTTCAACCATCCCGGCTTCGTCGAGCCGATGATCAACGGCGTCCGCGACGCCCTGGCAACGCTCCCGGCCGCTGAACGCGCGGGTGCACGGCTCGCGTTCGTCGCTCACTCGATCCCGACTGCGATGGACGCCGTCAGCGGCCCGACCGGTCGTGTCTACACCGAGCAGCTGGTCGAGGCAGTGCGGCTGGTTTCTGCCGGGGTGGGTGGCGACCACCCGGCGACGTTGTCGTACTGCAGTCGAAGCGGGTCGCCAGCGGTGCCGTGGCTGGAGCCGGGCATCGCCAACCGGCTCGCCGAACTCAGCAGCATGGGCGCGCGAGCTGTTGTCGTCGTCCCCATCGGTTTCGTGTCTGATCACATGGAGGTCGCGTACGACCTTGATACCGAAGCCGCGGCCGTAGCGGCGGGACTCGGACTTCGATTCGTGAGGTCGCGGACGGTCGGCACCGAGCCTCGTTTCGTCGCGATGGTGCGTGAACTCGTCCTCGAGCGGATGGGTGATGTCGCGCCACGATCGCTCGGATCGCTCGGCCCCGCGCACGACGTCTGCGCGGTCGATTGCTGTCGGTAGGGTCCTGTCATGGCAGACGAGCACACCCGGTCCGGCGCCCGACCCGCGAGTCCGTTCACGAACCTCGCCGACTACAACGCCGTCCCGAGGGTCGGCGGTCTCGTGCTTTCACCCGACGGCACCCGCCTCGTCTGCTCGGTGCAGACGCTGGCGCCCGACGGCACGAGCTTCCAGACCTCTTTGTGGGACGTCGACCCTGACGGTGTGCGACCCGCGCGCAGGCTCACCCGCTCGGCCGCGGGCGAGGCCGCACCGGCGTTCACTCCCAACGGAGACCTGCTGTTCATCTCGAAGCGACCGGACAGCGGTCCGAAGGACAAGGACGCCGGCGATGACGTGCCCGCGCTCTGGTCGCTGCCGGCCGCCGGCGGTGACCCGCGCCGGCTCGCGGCTGCCCCTGGTGCCCTGACGGGTGTAGTCGTGGCCAACCGGGCCGGCACGGTCGTCGTCGGCGGCAGCGTCTTGCCCGGCGCCGCCGAAGGCGACGCCGAGCGGCGGAAAGCGCGCAAGGACGCCGGGGTGAGTGCGCTGTTGCACGAGGTGACGCCGGTACGGCACTGGGACCACGACCTCGGCCCCGATGAGATCAGGCTGTTCGTCGCCGAACCGGCGCCGGCTTCGCCGGATGCGCGGCCCGACGGTTCGAACGCGCCGGCCCACGAGGGTGAGGACACGCCATCGAAGCTTCGCGATCTCACCCCGAGTGCCGCGCGCAGTCTCGAGGAGGCGGGAGTCGCCATCAGCGCCGACGGAGCCTTCGTCGTTGCAAGCTGGTGGCGGCGCGGTGGTCGCGGCAAGGAGGCCAGGTCGATCGTGCGAATCGACGTCGCAACCGGTGAGCAGCGGATCCTCGCCACGACCGAAGATGCCTCTCGCGAACCGTCGTACTGGTACGACCACCCGGCGATCTCGCCCGACAACCGGTTCGTGGTCTGCATCCAGGAGACCGAGGCGACCTATGACCGCACGCCACAGCTGACCCTGTGGCTGATCGAACTGGCGACCGGCGCTGGTCGTGATCTGCTTCCGGCCTTTCCGTACTGGCCGGTCGATCCGGTGTTCAGCGTCGACTCGAAAGCGGTGTTCTTCGTTGCTGACGAAAACGGCCGTTGTCCCGTCTTTCGGGTCGACCTCGACACGGGAGAGGTCGTGCGGTTGGCGGGCGACGCGGCGTTCGGCAGCGTCAACGTTGCTGCCGACGGTCGCCATCTCTTCGCGCTTCGGGCCGGCATCGACCATCCGCTGACGCCGGTGCGTCTCGACGTCGATGCTGTCGACCAGCAGGCCACCGTGCTGCGCGGCCCGGGCCGGCCACTCGACGTCCCCGGGCGAGTCGAGGAGGTCGAGACGACGGCGCCGGACGGCGCGAGAGTGCGCGGCTGGTTGGTGCTGCCCGATGGCGCCAGCGCAGACAATCCCGCGCCGTTGGCGTTGTGGGTGCACGGCGGCCCATTGATGAGCTGGAATGCATGGAGCTGGCGGTGGAACCCCTGGTTGTTCGCTGCGCGCGGGTGGGCGGTGCTGTTGCCCGACCCTGGGCTGTCGCAGGGCTACGGTGACGACTTCATCCAGCGGGCGTGGGGAAGCTGGGGCCCAGTGCCGTTCGCCGATCTGATGGCGATCACCGACGCGACTGTCGCGCGCGCCGACGTCGACGAGACCCGCACGGCGGCGATGGGTGGCTCGTATGGCGGGTACATGGCGAACTGGATCGCCGGCCACACCGAGCGGTTCAAGGCCATCGTCACCCACGCCAGTCTGTGGACCATGGAGCACTTCTCCGGCACGACTGATCACCCCTGGGCGTGGGAACACGAATGGGGTCACCCCCTCGAGCGTCCCGAGCGATTCGCTCTGAACAGCCCGCACCTGCATCTGGCGTCGGTCCGGACGCCGATGTTGGTGGTGCATGGCGATCGCGACTACCGGGTTCCGATCGGCGAGGGCCTGCGGCTGTTCTCCGACCTCGTTCGATCGGGCGTCGACGCCAAGTTCCTCTACTTCCCCGACGAGAACCACTGGGTGTTGAAACCCGGGAACGCCAAGGTCTGGTACCAGACCGTTCTCGCCTTCCTCGACCATCACGTCCTCGGCGAACCCTGGGTCAGACCGGAACTGGTGTGACCGAGCCCGCCCGGCTGCTCGAACTTGCCGTCAGCGCCGCACTCACGGCGGGTGAGTTCCTGCTCGACGCCCGGCCGGCCGACCTAGTGGTAGCCACCAAGTCGACGCCGACCGATGTCGTCACGCAGATGGACACCGCCGCGGAACGATTGATCTCGACGGCGATCAGGTCGAGCCGACCCGACGACGCCATGCTCGGCGAGGAAGGCCAGGACGCCGGCGCGAGCGACGGACGCCGGGTCCGCTGGATCGTCGACCCGATCGACGGCACGGTGAACTACCTCTACGGCCTGCCTCAGTGGTCGGTGTCCATTGCGGCCGAGGTGAGCGGCGTGGTGGTAGCAGGGGCGGTCTTCGACCCGAGCAAAGGTGAACTGTTCACTGCCGAGCGCGGTGTTGGCGCCTGGCTCAACGGCGTCCCGATCTCTGTTTCAGGCTGCAGTGAACTGGCCCAGGCGCTCGTCGGCACCGGGTTCGGGTACGACGCCGCTCGCCGGGGAAGGCAGGCCCAGGTCCTCACGGGCGTCCTACCGTTGGTTCGCGACATCCGGCGGCTCGGCGCGGCGTCCCTCGACCTGTGCTGGTTGGCCTGCGGGCGTCTCGACGGTTACTTCGAGCGCGGCTTGGGGGTCTGGGACTACTCCGCGGCCGCGCTGATCGCCACACAGGCAGGCGCCAGGGTTGAAGGTCTGCACGGCCGGGCGCCCTCGGGCGACCTGCTCGTCGCGGGGTCCGGCCGCTTGTTCCCCGCCCTGCACGACCTGGTCGCCGAGCTCGGCGCTGACCGCGACTGAGCCGGCTGCGGAAGTCAGCCGCCGGTGCCCTTAGGTTCGCGGTTCCCCGAGCCGATGAGCACGCCACGAAGCGACGAACACAGGGGCCGTGATCATGCAGTTGTTGTCACGACACACAGGTGGGTCGACGCACCAACTGCATGATCGGCGGAAAGGGTTGGACGGCGATAAGTCGGGCATACCGGACGCAGTCCCCGTGGCCCCGTGGGTGGGTTCGCAGGCATGGGGAATACCAGGCGCCAGGAATTGTTTGGCGGACGTCGAATCGTTGGCACCGCACCGCTCCGGCGGGTCGTGATCGCTGACGAGGCGTCGATAGGGCACAATCTGCGCGCCGGACCGGGCACAAGTTGGGGGAGTTGAGCGTTACACTCCGCGCCGCACGGTATCGGCGCCGGTACGAGATCGGCGCAGGTACGAGATCGGCGCAGGTACGACCCACGGCATGAACGTACGGAACGAGAACGAGCACGACTGAGGATGACGAGGCACCGGAGGTTCCCATGGCGACCGATTACGACACTCCCCGCAAGGTTGACGAGGACCTTGGTGAAGACAGTCTCGAAGAGCTGAAGGCGCGCCGCGCCGACAGGCAAGCTGGTGTGTTCGAAGGTGACGAGGCCGACCTGGCCGAGTCGTTCGAGTTGCCGGGCGCCGACCTGTCGAACGAGGAGCTCTCGCTCCGGGTGTTGCCGCGGCAGGCCGACGAGTTCACCTGTTCGCGCTGCTTCCTCGTCCACCACCGCAGCCAACTGGCAACGAGCGCGGGAAGTCAGATGATCTGCCGCGAGTGCGCCGCCTGACGGCTCGCCCGGCAGCTCAACGAACTGCAGCCCCTAATCAACAGTTCCAGGTCGTCAGCGGGTCGGGCTGTCCTCGCTGACCCGTTTCCAGGTTCCGGCCGCTCGGCGACTGGCTAGTAGCCGAGCGACTGCAACCGATGTTCCTGACAACGCCGACCACCCCACTGCTTCGGCCCAATGCACGTCAGGTGATTCGGGATTCTCGGGCGGCACTTTGCCGGTCGCCTTGACCCACACCTTCTCGAGCAGTTTCCGGGCAATCGTCGCTGCGAGCACGGCGGCTGCGGCCGTATAGATCTTGCGTGCGATCGACTCGGACCGACCGCCCTCGTCGGTGGCTTGTCCGTGTTCTGCGCTCTTGCCGCTTCTACCCATCGCTCCTCATCGCTCCGCTTCAGGGTCGAAGAGATCGTGCTCCGATTCACCTTGCCCGGTTGCCGGCTCGCCAAGCGCATCGCGGACGACGCCGAGTGCCGCCACGAGTTGACCGGGACGGCGGGTGGCCACCACCCAGTAGGGCGTGTCGAGATCGCTGCGGACCTCGATCTGCACCGCGGACTTGATCCATGGGCGCAGGGACAGTCGAGCGTCGGCGCGCAGCCCGGGTCCGAGTAGTCGTCGCGACGCAGCCGGATCGAGCGCCCGCGACCGGCCGATGTTGGCCGCGGCCAGCCTCGCCGGGCCGGCCTGCAGCCCGGTCGAGTCGACGCGAACGTCTGATCGTCCGAGCAGCAACAGGAACACGGCAATGACCGCGACCGTCGCGACCAGGCAGGTGACGGCGAGGAACGCGGTCGGGTGATGGGACATCTCCGGACCGAGGACCACGACGGCTTCCGTCGACGGCACGGCGATCGCCGGTGCGATGACCCACCACAACCAAGGAACCGTGCGATGTTCGAGGAACACCGGGCTTGGCGTCGACGCGTTGGCTGACGCCGCGGGATCGGACTTCGGGGCCGCCACGTCCCAAGGTTACCGAGAGGTAGTCTCGCCCCTCGTGACCGATAACGCGGGTGCCGGCAATGCGCCGGCCGATCTCGGTGGTCAGCTCGCGGGTCCGCTCGGTGGTCAGCGACCGGGCCCGGGCCTGCTGCAGCCGCTCGTCCTGCCGGCCGACGTCGGCGTCGCAGTCGCGGCACCCGAGGCACCCACGCCCGGAACCACCCTCGGGCAGCACTATGCGCGTTGTTACGGATGCGGGTCGGCTCAACCGGCCGGGCTGCACATGACGTTCGCAGTCGGCGACGACGTCCGGGTTGTTTCGGAGTTTGTGGTCACCGAAGACCACGAGGGAGCACCCGGGCTCGCGCACGGCGGTCTGCTCACGGCGGCGTTGGACGAGACGCAGGCCGCCTTGCTCTGGCTCTTGCGGATGCCGGCAGTGACCGCGCGGCTCGAGACCGACTTCCTCGCGCCGGTACCGGTCGGTTCGATCGTCCGGATCGAGGCGAGCTGCATCGGGTTGTCGGACCGGAAGATCTACACGACCGCCGAAGGTCGCCTCATCGCCGCGCCCGGCGGCGTTGACGGCGTGTTGGCCCTGCGATCGGCGGCGTTGTTCGTCACCGTGCCGGTCGAGCACTTCAGGGCGTTCGGCCGCGCTGATTTGGTCGACGCTTCAATGAACCGCGACGGCGGCGCCGGCCGGGTCGAGGTCAATCCGTGAGCGGGCTGCCTGTGCTGATTCGCCGGCTGCATCCAGATGTCGCCATTCCGGCCTATGCGCATCCCGGCGATGCAGGTGCAGACCTGGTCACCACGGTCGCCGCCGAACTCGCGCCCGGGGAGCGCGCCGTTCTCCCGACCGGCATTGCGATTGCGCTCCCGGACGGCTACGCGGCGTTCGTCCATCCCCGCTCGGGGCTGGCAGCCCGCTGCGGGGTCGCGCTCGTCAATGCGCCGGGGACCATCGACGCCGGCTACCGAGGCGAGATCATGGTGATCGTGGTGAATCTCGATCCGCGCGAGCCCGTCAGGTTCGAACCCGGCGATCGCATCTGTCAGCTGGTGATCCAGTCCGTCGAACACGCCAACTTTCACGAGGTCGGCGAACTCCCGGGCTCCGACCGCGGCGCCGGCGGGCACGGTTCGACCGGCGGGCACCCGATGCGCGCCATGCCCGATCAGACAATCAGCGGAGGCACGTGATGGCGCTGCGCCGGGCCAAGAGCGACAAGAAGGCCACGAAGGACGGAGCGACGAAGGTCGCCGAAGCAGGAACCGACGAAACCGCTGCTGGAACCGACGGCGTTGATCTCGACGACGCAACCACCGCGGACGGCGTGGGGGCGATTGCCCGGTCCGGCACCGTCGAGCGGCGTCCTCTCGACGAAGACGAAGCGGGCGACGACGAAGCACTCCCGCGGCTGGATCTCGGTGGGTTGCGCGTGCCGGTCCTGCCCGAGACCGAACTGCGGGTCGAGCTGAACGAGTTGCAGCAGCCGATCGCCGCGACCGTGCTGCATGCCGGCAGCACGGTGCAGATCCTGGCTTTCGCCGCGCCGCGCAACGGCGGGATCTGGGACGAGGTCAGGGCCGAGATCGCCGAGTCCGTGCGAGCCGACGGCGGGCAGGTCGACGAGGTTGAGACGACCTTCGGGCTCGAGTTGCGCGCGAAGGTCCGCGCGGAGCCGCAGCCCGGTCAGGTCACCGAACAGCTACTGCGCTTCGTCGGCTTCGACGGGCCGCGCTGGTTTGTCAGGGGCGTATTCAGTGGGCCGGCCGCGACCAATCCCGCCCAGGCGGTCGTGCTCGAGTCGGTGCTGACGAGCGTGGTCGTCGTCCGAGGCACCGACCCGATGGCGCCGCGTGACCCGCTCCCGCTCCGGCTACCGCGAGAGGCCACGGCGGGATCAGACCCGGCGGCCACCGAGGACGTGGCGGTCCGCCCGACGTTCGAATTGCCGGTCCGCGGCCCGGAGATCACCGAGACGCAGTGAGCTGACGAACTGCTTCGTCGCCACGTGGCGGGGTGCGCGCCCGTCGGCGTCCCTGCTGCCTTACTCTCGAATCATGAGTATGAGCGGTACGGAATCGACCGGGCTCGATCCCGAGGTCGATACCGGCTCTGAGGGTGGTCGTTCGCAGGGAATGTTGCGCCGTGCGCTGCACAAGCTGACGACTCCCGAGCACGTCCTCGAGGCCGAGACCCGTCAGGAAGTAGCGCTCGGGAGTGGTGGAACACCGGTCGAGCGCTGCCGTGATCGCTCGCAGGTGTGCGTAGTCGGCATGCTCCGCACGGTCACGATCCAGCCTCGAGGCGGTTCGCCGTCGTTGCAGGCCGAACTCTGGGACGGTTCGGGAACCGTCGACGTCGTATGGATCGGTCGCCGGCGGATTCCGGGAATCGAACCGGGTCGCGTCATCAAGGCAGAGGGCCGGATCACCCTTCGCGACGGCCGTCGGCTGATGTTCAACCCCAGGTACGAACTGCGCCCGACCGGTTCGTAGCCCGTCGGGCTCACTCCGCGTCGCCGGCCGCCAGGCCCCGCCCGCTATTCGCCGTGCAGCAGCAGACCGCGAAGCTCGTCTTCGACGGCGGGTGAGGCCACAAAGAGCAACTCGTCGCCGCCCTCGAGCGGATCGTCCGCGCTCGGGACGATGACCCGCCCGTCGCGCAGGATCACCACGAGGGCGGTGTCGACGGGCCACGGCACGGAACCCACGCGTTGCCCGACGTAACGACCAGCCGGCGGCAGGGTGAACTCGACCAGGTTCGCCTGACCCTGCCGAAACGTCATCAGCCGAACCAGGTCGCCCACGCTGACAGCCTCTTCGACCAGCGCCGAGAGCAGTCGCGGTGTCGATACGGCGACGTCGACGCCCCACGATTCGTCGAAGAGCCACTCGTTCACCGGATCGTTGACGCGCGCGACCACCCGCGGGACGCCGTACTCGGTCTTGGCGAGTAGCGACACCACCAGGTTGACCTTGTCGTCACCTGTCGCCGCGACCGCGACCTGGCAACGGTCGAGGCCGAGTTCGTCAAGGCTGGCGATCTCGCACGCGTCGGCAAGCACCCACTCGGCGCGCGGAATCGCGTCGACGTCGATGGCCCGGCTGTCCTTGTCGATGACGAGCACCTCGTGCCCGTTCTCGACCAACTCGGCCGCGATCGAGCGTCCGACCGCGCCTGCTCCGGCAATCGCGACTCGCATCAGTCAGTCTTCTCGGGAGGTTTGGCCAGCGCGGCGGTCGCCCGCTCCGCGTCCTTGTCGAGCACGACGACGTTCAGCAGGTCGCCGTCCTGGAGCATCGTGTCCGGCGTCGGGATCTTGCCCTCGCCGAACCTGGTGACGAAGGCCACCCGGACGCCTGTCGCGACCTCGATCGCCTTGAGCCGGTGCCCGATCCAGCCCTGGTCGACGTGGACCTCGGCCAGCTGCACTGTTCCGGTCGGATCGCGCCACAGGGCCTGGCCACCTTCCTGGAGCACCCGGCGAAGCATCTGGTCGGCGGTCCATTTCACCGTCGCCACCGTCGGAATACCGAGCCGTTGGTAGATCTCGGCACGGCGGATGTCGTAGATGCGAGCGACCACGTTCTCGACGCCGAACGTCTCGCGGGCGACTCGCGCGGCGATGATGTTCGAGTTGTCGCCACTGCTCACGGCCGCGAACGCGCCGGCCTGGCGAATGCCGGACTCCTCGAGCACGCTGCGGTGCAAGCCGACCCCGTGAACCTTCCGGCCACGAAAATGCGGTGACAGCCGGCGGAACGCGTGGGCGTCGATGTCGATGATCGCGACCGTGTGCCCGAGCTCCTCGAGGCCGTCGGCGAGCGTCGAGCCGACCCGGCCGCACCCCATGATCACGACATGCACGGTGGTTTCTTCGTCCTTCCGGGGCCGCCAGCGTTGGTCGCGGCGAGCCTTTCGTGTGCCTGGGGAACGCTACACGGTGGGAGCGCCCGGCTCGAGGCGGCCGCGCCGATCTGACCAGGGACGCCGATCGCCTAGCATCTGTGCGTGTCCATCGCCAGTGGTGTGTTCAAGAGGCTGCTCGTCGGCCGGCCACAGCGAAGTGACCGATTAGGGGAGTCGCTGCTCCCCAAACGCATCGCGCTGCCCGTCTTCGCGAGCGACGCGCTGTCCTCCGTCGCGTATGCGACCGAGGCCATTTTGCTCGTCCTGTCGGTGGGCGGGCTGTCGTTCGTCCACTACACCTGGTACGCCGCCGCTGGCGTGGCGTTCCTGATGCTGGTCGTCGTCGCGTCTTACCGGCAGAACGTGCACGCCTACCCGAGCGGGGGCGGCGACTACGAGGTCGCGACGTCCAACCTGGGCCAGCGAGCCGGCGTGACAGTCGCCGCGGCGCTCATGGTCGACTACGTCCTGACGGTCGCGGTGTCGGTCAGCGCGGGAGTCGCGAACATCACGTCGGCCGTGCAGTCGCTGCAAGGTCACGAAGTCGTGTTGGCGGCCGGGCTCGTGCTGTTCATCATGCTGCTGAACCTGCGCGGCGTGCGTGAGTCCGGGACCGCGTTCGCCATTCCGACGTACGGCTTCATCCTGGGCGTGGCGGTCCTCATAGTCGTCGGTCTGACCAAGCTGGCCACCGGCCATCACCTTCGGGCCGAGAGCGCCAACCTGCACTACGTACACGCCATGCACTACAGCGGCTTCGTGCTGATCTTCCTGCTGCTGCGGTCGTTCGCATCCGGATGCACCGCGCTGACCGGCGTCGAGGCGATCAGCAACGGAGTGCCGGCGTTCCGGAAGCCGAAATCCGACAATGCAGCGACGACGCTCGCGATGCTCGGGGCGATCTCGGTCAGCATGTTCATCGCGATCACGTCATTCGCGCTCGTCAGCCACGTGCACGTAGCCGCGAAGCCGGAGGAGCTCGGCCTGCCACCCGGCGCACATACCAAGACCGTGATCGCGCAGATCGGTGCTGCGATCTTTGGCGGGGACCGTTCGCTGGGGTTCTACTACCTGCAGTTCACGACGGCGTTGATCCTGGTGCTTGCGGCGAACACCGCCTTCAACGGGTTCCCTGTGCTGGCTTCGATCCTGGCGCGCGACGGATTCCTGCCGCGCCAGCTGCACACGCGCGGCGACCGACTGGCGTTCAGCAACGGCATCCTGCTTCTTTCCGGTTTCGCCATCGTGCTGATCCTTGCCTTCTCGGCGAATCCGAACCGGTTGCTCAACCTTTACATCATCGGCGTGTTCGTCTCGTTCGTGAACAGCCAGATCGGCATGATCAGGCACTGGAACCGCAACCTTCCCGGCGAACCCGATCCGGCCCGGCGGCGACAGATGAAACGGTCGCGCGTGATCAACACGATCGGTGCGATCGTCACCTCCCTGGTTCTCGCGATCGTGCTCATCTCGAAGTTCGTCGAGGGCGCCTGGATCGCGATTGGCGCGATGGCCGTTCTGTTCATGACAATGCGCGGCATCAGGCGCCATTACGACCTGGTCCGTAACGAGCTGTACTCCGACGTCGACACCGAGACGACGCTGCCTGCTCGCGTGCATGCGATCGTGCTGCTCTCGAAGCTGCACAAGCCCGCAATGCGCGCTCTCGCCTACGCACGGGCGACCCGGCCCTCTGTTCTTGAGGCAGTCACGGTGAACGTCGAACAGGACGAGACGCTCGCACTCGAGCTCGAGTGGGAGCGGCGCGGGGTGCCGGTGCCGCTCAAGGTGCTCGATTCGCCGTATCGCGAGATCACGCGCACGGTCGTCGACTACATCAGGTCGATCCGACGCAACAGCCCGCGCGACGTCATCACGGTGTTCATCCCCGAATACGTTGTGGGTCACTGGTGGGAGCACCTGCTGCACAACCAGAGCGCGCTGCGGTTGAAGGGGAGACTGCTCTTCTCTCCTGGCGTCATGGTCGTCAGCGTGCCGTGGCAGTTGAAGTCGTCGATCGGCGTCGCGGATCGGTTCGATCAGGACCCGGACCCGACGCCTGTAATAAAGCTATGACGTTGGTTGGCAATGTTCTCGAACTCGAGGTCGGCGGACCTGCGCACGGAGGGTCGTGCGTTGCCCGCCATGACGGGCAGGTCTTCTTCGTCAGGCACGCATTGCCAGGTGAAGTGGTGCGGGCGAGGGTCACGGAGGAAACGAAGCACTTCGGCCGGGCCGACGCGGTCGAGATCGTGCAGCCGTCGGCACACCGCGTCGTCCCGCCCTGCCCGGTTGCGCGCCCAGGTGGCTGCGGCGGGTGTGACTGGCAGCACGCGACGCCTGCCTACCAGCGGGATCTGAAGGCCGCGGTGGTCGTCGAGCAGA